>JAYPXD010000197.1:0-372 GCA_038135395.1 Alphaproteobacteria bacterium
GTACTGCGCAAGCCACGCAGCCATAGCGTCGGCGTTGAAGACGGTGACGAAGCTGACGAGATAGGCGCGCGCCTCCGCCGAGGACTGGACGAAAACCATCAGAATCACGGCGATAAAGACGCTGCTGCCCATCATGCGCGTCAGCGAGAACACGGCATTGCCCTGGGTCAGCAGGTTCGGGGCCAGCGTCGAGAAGGCAAGCACGGCCATCGGTGTATAGGCGAGACCGAAGCCAAAGCCGTGCAACAGGTTGGTGTAGACGACATGGTCCATGCTCATGTTCATGTCGAGGCTGCCCATCCACGCCCCCGCCGTCGCCTGGATAATCAGGCCCGCGCATAGGGTGAGCGGCGCGTTGATGCGGGTCAAGGT
>JAYPXD010000197.1:382-816 GCA_038135395.1 Alphaproteobacteria bacterium
CGATGAAGAAGCTGAGGAAATTGCCCATGCCTCGCGTCGCGATCAGATAGCCGACGATGGACTCCGGGAAGCTGCGCAGGTCCTGCAGCAGCGGCGGAAACAGGATCATCGGCCCGAACTGCAGCATGCCCATGACGAAAGCGAAGATAATGCCCAGCACGAAATTGCGATCGCGGAAGGCCGCATCGTCGAACAGCGGTTCGCGCGCAAATCGCGCGTGGACGGAGAAGAAGTAGAAGAAGCCGGCGGCAAGGGCGCACTCAACCACGATCTCCGCCGAATAGAACCAGTCCTCCCGCTGACCGCGGTCAAGCATCAACTGAAACGCACCGATGGCGATGGCGATGCAAATAAAGCCGATGAAATCGAAACGCCGGTCCGTGCCCCGCTCCTCGTCGCCGAGGGAGAAGAACACCGGGATGCAGGCGACCAGG
>JAYPXD010000197.1:826-2790 GCA_038135395.1 Alphaproteobacteria bacterium
GCAACCAGGCCGCCGAAGGTCGGTCCGAGAATCGGCCCCATGACGCCGCCGACGCCCCAAAGCATCAGCGCCATCGGGTGCTGGTGCTTCTCGAACCGGCGCAGGATGATCGACTGGCCCATGGGGAAGATCGGCGCGCCGAACGCGCCCTGGATGACGCGGAAGACCAGTAGCGTTTCCAATGAGTCCGCCATGCCACAGGCGACCGAGGCCGCGGTGAAGCCCAGCACCGCCCCCATCACCAGCCGCCGCCAGCCCAGCTTGGATGCCAGCCAGCCGGTCAGCGGCGTTGCGGCGGCGGTCGCAACCAGATTCAGGGTCAACACCCAGGCGATCTGGTCCTGCGTTGCAGACAGCGCGCCACGCATCTGCGGTAGGATCACCGTGACGCTGGTGGTGGTGACGCCGAACAACACAGTCACCATTTGCACGGTGAGCAAGGTCAGCCATTGCTGTTTGGTGAAGGAGCGAATCATTTACTGCCAGTTATTTCGGACCAAAAGCATCAGCCCGACGGCTGGCGGTACAGCACAATCTATACCAACACTTTTGGCATGACATCCTCAGCGAAGGCCGTCAATTGCTCGATCATCACCGCGCCCGGCGTGCCCATGCTGGACTGGACGTTCAGATCTTCCAGCCCCGGATAGCGCTCGGCCAATTCCTGCAGGTAGGCGACGAAGCCTTCCGGCGGGCCGCAATACCACGAGCCGGTTTCGACGGCGCGCTCCAGCGTCGGGATTTTTTCCTCGGCCCAGCCGCCGCGGGTTTGCAGCTTCGCCAGCGCCTCGGCCGACATCGGCACCATGTTGAGGGGCGCAAACATCTTCAGGTGCTCTTCGAAGAAGGGCGTCGCCTCCCTGATGGCTTTCTCGCGGGTCTCGGCGATATGGAAATTCAGGCCAAGGCAGAGGTTCTGGCCGAGCGACACGGCATGGCCCGCCCGCTCATAGGCATCCTTGAACGCGATGATCGGCCGCTCCGCCATCAGCGCTGAGCCGCCGCCGACAATCCCTTTGATCTGATGTTTCGCCATGAAATCCAGACCGCGCGGGTTGGCGCTGACGATCGGCTGCCAGGTTTCAACTGGCAGGCGCAGGGGCCGGGGCACAAGTGTCAATTGTTCAACTTCATAACCTCGATACGGCATGCGCTCCGGCAGAGTGTAATGTGGCCCTCTATGGCTCCAGCTTTCCTCATGGAAGGCCTTCAACATAATCTCCACCTGCTCCTCGAACAGCGCGCGGTTGGCATCGGCGTCCTGTAGAACCCCGCCGAGCGATTCGACTTCGCGGGTGTGATAGCCGCGGGCTACGCCAAAAATCACACGGCCTTTCGTCAGGATGTCTGCAGTGGCGAAATCCTCGGCCAGGCGCAGCGGGTGCCACATCGGCGTGACGTTGAAGCCGCAGCCAAAGCGCAGTTTCTCAGTCACATGCGCCAGATGGACGTAGAACAACGGCAGGTTCGGAATGCACTCATAGCCTTCGTGCTGGAAATGATGCTCCGCCATCCAAAATGCGTCATAGCCCAACCGGTCCATCGCCACGGCCATCGCCTCCGCCTTGTCAAAAACGGTGGCCAGTTGCTGGTTGGTGTAACGGCGATCGTTGGCCGGCGTCGCGTCCTGACCCATATCGCCAAGATCGATATGGCCAGCGAACAGGCTGCCGATGCGTTTGATCATGGGGCGGTCCTCGATACTTTTGGATTGATTGGCGTCCACGGTAGGACAGACCCGGCACGGGCGCAAACGCACAATCCCTATTGCCTGCGTTTGCAAGACGCGGCAGGATCGCGGCATTCTCAGGGCGGGGTGAAAGTCCCCACCGGCGGTATGCGGCCTACAGGCTGCGAGCCCGCGAGCGCCTTCGATGAAGGTTAGCTGATCAGGTGCGATGCCTGGGCCGACGGTTACAGTCCGGATGGAAGAGAAATGAGCTGCCGGCGCGCCATAGGTACCT
>JAYPXD010000197.1:2800-7334 GCA_038135395.1 Alphaproteobacteria bacterium
GTGATCGCCTTGGGTGACGTGTCTGTTATGCCAAAGGAGATCCAACCATGACACCCACCCGTTACGCCTTCGTCAAAGCCCAGTGGCACGCCGACATCGTCGACCGCGCGCTGGACGGCTTTTGCGAATTAATCCCCGCTGCTCAAGTGGACGTGTTCAATGTCCCCGGCGCGTTCGAAATGCCGCTGCTGGCACGACAACTCGCCGAGACCGGCCGGTACGCCGCCGTTGCCGCCGCCGCGTTCGTCGTCGATGGCGGTATTTATCGTCACGAATTCGTCGCACAGGCCGTTGTTGATGGCCTGATGCGGGCCGGGATGGATTCGGGCGTCCCCGTCCTTTCGGTGTCGCTGACGCCGCAGAGCTATCAGGAGACCGAGCACCACAACGCCATCTTCCGCGCCCATTTCGTCGAGAAAGGCCGGGAGGCTGCCCGCGCCGCGCTGATGATCGGCAAGGCCAGGGCAGCGATCGCCGCCTAGAGCAGATCCCGATCCGATTGGATCGGGTGAATCTGCTCTCAATCTCATTGTGAGAGCATCTTACCCGACAAGTTGATCGCCTCAGCGATCCAATTTGATCGGGCGATGCTCTAACCCAGCCTCCGCCGCAGCGGCAGAAGCAACAAAACCAACCCCGCCATGATCGACGACAACAACACCAGGGCCGGCGCGAAAGCGCCGGTCACGTCGTAGACGGCGCCCAGCGTCAACGGCCCTAATACGCCGCCCACCTCGGCAGCAGAGAAAAACAGGCCGGACGCCGCGCCGGTATACCGGCTGCCGACGTCTTTCATCTCAACCAACAGCAACACCATAACCGTCATCATGCTGGAGCGGGCAATGCCTTGGGCGATCAGGCCGATGGTCATCGCTGTCGGCTCCTCGGTCAGCAACAACAGCGCGGCGCAGCCCGCCGCGGCGAACAGGCCCGCCAGGATGGGCATGCGCCTTGCCGGTGTCGCGAGACGGGGAATGGTCAGCGCGCCGGCAACGCCTACCGCCGTCGGTAAGGCCGCCCAAATACCGGCCTCGGCTGCGGTCATTCCCGAATGGCGCAACAATTCGGGCAACCAGTTGTTCAGTCCATGGTTAAAGAAAAAGATGCCGACGCTCATCACCAGCATCACCTGCACCGAGGGCATGGCCAGCAGCTTGGCGAACACGGCCAACTGGCGCTCTTTCGGCTGGGCTTTCAATTCGCGTTCGATCTGACGGGCGCGGGGATGGGCGGAAATAGCCAGCCAGACGGCCCCACAGGTCAGCGCCACCGCTGAGAACAGCAGCAACACGCTGCGCCAATCCTGCTCGAAAAACGGCATCAGCACGCTGTTCGTCAGTGAATAGGAAATGATACCGCCCATCGCCGGCCCGGTCACATAGATGCCCATGGCCATGCCGCGTTCTGGCCCTTTGAACCAGAGGCTCATGAGCTTGGGCGCACCGATTGAGACCATCGGGCCGCCGACGCCGAATAATCCCACCGCCGCCAGCAACGTCCAGAAATCGACGGCGTTGGCGCGCAACGTGGCGCTAGATGCAATGAAGAGGGCGGACAGCAACAGCCCCGCCCGCGGCCCCCAGCGGTCGATGACAGAGCCGCACGGCGCAGCGGTTGCGATATAGACCAATTGCCAGCCGCCCAGCACAAAGCCCATCTCGGCATGGCTCATGCCCAGGTCTCGGACAATGTGCGGCACTAGCGGCGCCATGGAAACGGTGGTCAGGCCAAAGCTGAAATAAACCAGCCATACGCCGAACAGGATCGCCCAGCGATAGGAATGCGGCGTGTCGCCGGCGCTGGCCTCGGCGGTCATTGGAGTTGGCATAGCAGGCTGGCGGGCCCGACCGACCGGCTACAGCACCTTCCCAGGGTTCATCAGGCCACCGGGGTCCAGAATGCCTTTGAATGCGCGCATCAGGTCCATTTCCACCGGGCTTTTGACTTGGGCGAGTTCGTCCCGCTTCAGTTTGCCGATGCCGTGCTCGGCGCTGATAGAGCCGTGTAGCGACAGCACGATCTCGTGCACGACATGGTTCAGCTCTTTCCACTTCGCCAGATAGACCTGCTTGTCCATATCGACCGGCTGGGTGACGTTGTAGTGGATGTTGCCGTCGCCGGCATGGCCGAACGCGCAGGGCCGACAGCCGGGGATTGCCTTCTGAATGGCGACGTCCGCCTTGGCGATAAACTCCGCCACCTTCGAAACCGGCACGGAAATGTCGTGCTTGATGCTGCCGCCCTCGGGAATCTGCCCCTCGACGATGCCTTCGCGGATGCGCCAGAAATCTCGGGCCTGCCGCTCACTTTCGGCGAGGGAGGCGTCCAGCACCAAGCCTTCCTCGATCGCCAGGCCCAGGGTCTCCTCGACGCATTCGCGCAGGCCGGCGTTTTCGCGGCCGGCAGAGCAGCGCATCAGCGCATAATGCTCATAGCGCGCGCTCAGCGGGTCGCGGACGCCGTGCACATGCTTGATGGCGAGGTCGATGCCGAAGCGCTCCATAAACTCGAACGCCGTCACCTGGTCGCCGGTTGCGAGGCGCAGGCGCGAGAGCAGTTCGATCACGCCCGGCACATCGCGCACCGCAGCGATGGCGGTCACTTCCTCGCGCGGCTTGGGAAACAATTTCAGCGTCGCGGCAGTGATGATGCCCAGCGACCCCTCGGCCCCGATGAACAAGTGCTTCAGGTCATAGCCGGTGTTGTCCTTGCGCAGCAGGCGCAGGCCGTTCCAGATGCGGCCATCCGGCAGCACGACCTCCAGGCCCAGCACCAGGTCGCGGGCATTGCCATACCGCAGGGTGTTGATGCCGCCCGCATTGGTGGAGAGATTGCCGCCAATCTGGCATGATCCCTCCGCCCCAAGCGACAGCGGGAACAGGCGGTCGACCTCGCTGGCGGCCTGCTGGATGGTTTGCAAGACGCATCCGGCCTCGACCGTGATCGTGTAGTCGAGCGCGTCGAGCGCCCGGATTTTGTTCATGCGGCCCAGCGACAACAGAATCTGGCTGCCATCAGCGTTCGGCGAAGCGCCACCGCAGAGACCGGTATTGCCGCCCTGCGGGACCAACGGTTGGCCGGAATCACGGCAGGCTTTTACGATAGCCGCTACCTGCTCGGTGGTTTCCGGACGCAGCACCAGCGGCGCAGCGCCTTTGTAGAGGCCACGCGGTTCCACCAGCAGCGGGGCGATAGTGGCGGGATCGTCGGACCATCCCTTCGGTCCAACGATCGCCTTCAAGGCGGCGAGATCGGCCATTGTCAGCTCACGGAACAACGGAATAACAGCAAGGCCTAGGTTTGTGCCCAATCAGGACCATTGGTCAAGGGGCTGGTGCGCAAGACTGCTGCTCGCCGGGTGCATGCCTTGGCCGGAACCAGGCTCACACGGCCATCCCTACGCTACGTCACGACAAGCCATCAGATGGAGATAGCAAGTCGAAGCGCGACAATCCGCATATCGGCGTACCGGGACGACGGCCTACCCAAGCGTTCTGGGTAGGCCGCATCCCGCGAATTAGTGCATCATCAGCACCGGACGGCCAGCGACATTCAGGATATGCTGGGTCACGCCGCCCAGAATGATCTCCCGCAGCCGCGAATGGCTGAACGCGCCCATGACGATCATATCGGCGTTGAATTCCCAAGCTGAATCCAACAACGCTTCCGCTATAGAGCGGCTGCCCGGCTCTACCAGGTTCGCACTGGCCCGAACACCGTGCCAAGCCAGGGAAGCTGCAACGGCGGTCAACATCGCGGTGTTCGCCGTATCGTCGTTTGCCGCTATGATCCGAACGTCATCTGCATTCGCGAGAAACGGCATTGCCGCTTGCAGCGCCCGGCTCGCCTCGACAGTGTCATTCCAGAACACAGCGACCCGCGAACCCAGAGTTTTCAAATTTTCGCGCGGCGAAAACAGCACAGGGCGACCGGTATCGTAGAGCGCGGCCTCCGTGACCGGCGACAAACGGCCCTGATCCAGCGACGGCGACGGCAGAACGGTCAGGTCCGCCATCTTGCCGAGGAGCGCGACGACGGTCGCAGCGTCGCCGGTCACATCGACCAGTCGTCCGGTCGAGCGGGCATCCGCCGAAGGTTCAGCGATTTGCTGCACCTTCGCGCTGGCGCACCACCGGTCAAATACGCTGCGGCAGCGGTCGGCGATCGCCTGCTCTTCCACGGCGACCTGGGATTGCACCATATCGATCAATTCCGCCGACATGCCTTCGCCCACAATCGGCATGACGCTGCGCGGGTCGCGACGGACATGTAGCAAGTCAACATGTGCAGAGAAAGACTTTGCCAGCGCACCAACCGCAGCCAAATCCACGACATCGGAATTGGCGCCTTCAAGCATGGTCAGGATGTTACGAATGGTCATCGGGAAGCCTCCTTTAACGGCTCAACACGTTCAGCGTAACTGTTCCTAAGATAGGCGCTGAATCCCGAACAGCATCTGACCTAGGTCAAACGACCGAAAAAAACTTACCCTGCCTGCCCCGTCGCCGCTTCGGACAGCGGCCCGGTTTAGTTT
>JAYPXD010000198.1:0-5839 GCA_038135395.1 Alphaproteobacteria bacterium
GCTCAATCCGAGTTCGGCCCTATGCGGTGGAAGTTACAGATGGGGCGACAGTCAAAGAAGGCCCCTACCGCGCAGAGGTTTTCGACGTTGCCGTCGAAAACCAATACGTGGTGATCTCGCTCTAATTTTACTGCCCGCGGGCGGCAGTCTGAGTGGCTACCGGCTGCAAGGTATTAGCGCCATCGCCGATCAGCACAAATGCAGCCCAGAACGTCGGGTGCGACGTCAGAGGATCGCGGCGCAACTTCCGCTGCGATTCACGCAATGCCGCGCCGAACGACGCGTTTTTCGTGCCGATCTCCCGATACATCCCGGCCATCAGCAATCCGGTTTCCGCCGCCAGCACCTGCCAATGGCTGGCGATCACCGACCGGGAACCAGCCGCAAAGAACGCCCGCGCCAAGGTCGATAGACTTTCGCCTGCGCTCTCCAGCAAGCGCCCTTCCGCGCCCACCGTATCGCAGGCCGACAACACGACCAATTCGGCGTCGAGGTCCAATTGCAGGATTTCTGTCGTCGTGACAATCCCATCGCCGCCTTTCGGATCGAAAGATGTCATCAACGCCGGCTCGGTAAAGCAGTTAGAGGAACTGGGCAGCAACCCGTGCGTTCCGAAATGCAGGATCCGGTAATCGCGCAAATTGTTCGCCTCGCCCTTCGCCGACAGGAAGGATTCAGTAAACTCTGCACCGACAACCGCCCGGCTGCCATTGCCGAGCAACGATGCGATCGCCTGTGCCTGCTCGGCCGTACCCGGAATGGCCGGGGCTGCCGCAATCGCCTCGGCGAAAGATTGGCAACCGGCCGGCAATCCGCCGATTTGAATTAGCGCATTGGCGGAAACGCCTGGCTTGAAGCCGCCAAAAGCCATGACCGGTTTCGTCGCCGCGGACGGCGGCGCTGTCAAGCGCAAGTCGACCAAACTGCGTACGGCTGGCAAATAGTTGATCTCGACCGCATCGCCGAGCCAACGCACCTTGGAATAGTCAAAGGTCGGCGCCAGCCAGGTTCCTTCGCCGGTGCCTGGGTCCGCAATCACCAACGCCTCAATCGGCAGGCTTTGCAATTGCCCTGTCGACACGACAAACAGCCTGTCTTGCTTCTCGACGATAGGCGCGAGGTCTCCGAAAAACAGATCATAGACCGCATAAGCAAGATCAGCAGGGTATTGTGGGATCGCAAGTTGATTGGTTCCAACTACGTCCGCTTGCAATACGCCCCGCATTCCGGTGACGATCGTATCAACGACTGTTTCGTGAGCATCGATCGCACGCACAAACACGGTCCCGGCGCCTTCGCCGGGAAGGATCAAGATTACGAGCGATTGAGGCTGCCCCACCAATATTTGGATTAGCGCTTCGCCAGAGTGTAACTGCTTCTGCACCTATCCAAGGAAACCGGAGTTTCCAGCGCCTTGCGGAAGCCAGGTGCTTCAGCATCGCGGCGGGCCCGTGCAACCTGCTCAGCCGCGTCGGCCTTGGCCAGAATCTCTTCCAACGCAGCAATTTGTTCAGGTAAGATCAAATGGTTCTGACGGGCGATGACCAGCCGGCCTTTTGCCAGGGCCAGTTGGCTATCCGCATCCTTCCATTCCTGCGCCGCCGCATGTGCTCCGCCGGTGCCGGCGGCGAAAACCTGGGACGCTTTGGCAATCGCCTGAACCGTGCCGGACGACCGTATCAATTGAGCCGCCCGGAACATACGGGCATGCCATTCACCGGCCGTATCTGGCTTTTTGGCGATCTCGGACAGTGCAAAGGCAAAAAATGGCCAAACGCGCTCGAATTGCACGGGGACGGGATTGCGCTCATACAGGCTGATTCCCGCTTCGAATACAGCCAGAGCCGTGGTTGAGTCGCCATTTCGCGCTAAGGCGGTCGCATAAATAAAGGCAATCCTGGCGGCGATGGGTGACGTACTGTCAACAGATCCAATGGCTTCCCGCGCCAGCTTGCCAAGCCGCATCGCATAGGCGACGTCACCCTGGTCCAATGCTATCGCGGCCCGTTGCGCGTAATAGCGCGGCTCCATCGTGATTTTTGCTTTGGGAACCTTCGCCAGCAATGCGAAACCAGTATCCAGACTTGCGGATGCGCCGGCATAGTCGCCGTCTTTTGCTTGCACGGAACTCCGCGCCAACAAGTTCCAAACCTGGGTAATTGTCCGTCGTTTGTCCTCTGGCGATAACTCGATCAAGCCATCGGGTATCGGGGTCAGGCCGCTATCGGCCAAAGTCATCACAGCATTGGCTTGCGCCGCAGCGATTGCCTGGTGGTTGCCCAGGGCGATTCGGTTTAACTGTTCGATAAATGCGATGGTCCTCAACTCTTCCCGGTCGAGGTCCGCTTCGATCGACTTGTCGGCACTGATGAAATTTTGCGCATTCTTGAGCAGCTCTGTCGCTGACAAGAACTGCAACTGGGCGCTTTGGACATTGGCGATACGGGCAGCCAGCCGCGCGGGAGATGGTGCGTCGTCACATTTAGACGCTCCAGGATTTTCCCGCAGATAGGCTTGCAATTGGACGTACGCGCTTTCGGCCTTCGCAAAGTCCATTTCGTAACCAAGACGGTCGCCCTGATACATCTACTCAGAAACAGAAATTGGCCGCGCCCGCGTGAGTCAGCGGCACGGCGAACGCTGCCCCAAGCAATATCCACAGTCGCTTCATTCCAACCTCACACCCACATTCTAGAGCCTGACTTTTGCCATAGCCTCGATTACCGACAACCGTTAGACGCAAACAAAGGTTTTTGTGTGGCGCATTTACCACAAAAATTGACCCCTGATTTTTGAGCGGCCCTTTCGAAACTGGACCAAAAAAACCAGCCTCGGCATTTCTGCCTTGCAACTCTGTATTCGTCCAAACCATTCCAACGGACAAATACAGAATATCTGCTAGGTAAATTACCGATTCGCATACTGAACTGCAATCAGCCCTCTCTGACATCCCTGTTAGACCGATGGCGGCCACCCGCGGCTGTTTCTCGAATAGCAATTTGTCGGTTTTACGGCAGGATAGCGCGCAACTCGGAAAAAGGAGACATGCAACCATGACCGGCCCCCTAACAGGCGTTACAATTCTTGATCTGACATCTGTCGGCTTCGGCCCTTACGGCACACAGATTTTGGCGGATTACGGGGCAGACGTCATTAAGGTCGAAGCGCCGGAGGGTGATATCACCCGCGGGATCAAACCTTACCGTAACGCCGGCATGGGCCATTTCTTTCTGAACGCCAACCGAAACAAGCGCTGTATTGTCCTGGATCTGAAAAAGCCGAAGGGCCGCGACGCGCTGCTCAAGCTGGTCGAGACCGCGGACGTCATTATCAGCTCGGTGCGCCCGGCGGCGATGGAGCGCCTGGGGCTCGGCTACGATGACTGCCGCGCGGCCAAGCCGGACATTATCTATGTGGCGCTGGTCGGCTTCGGCCAGGACGGCCCCTACGCCCGCCGCCCGGCCTATGACGACATCATCCAGGGTCTTTCAGGCATGGCGGATATGCAGGGCGGCCGCTCCGGCGTGCCGAAATTCATCAACGCCTCGATTTGCGACAAGATCGGCTCGCAATTCTGCGCCCATGCCACCATCGCGGCGCTCTTCTCCCGCGAGCGCACCGGCGAAGGCCAGTTGGTCGAGGTGCCGATGCTGGAAAGCCTGACCGGCTTCAATCTGGTCGAGCATCAATCCGGCCTGACGTTCGACCCGCCGCTGGGCACAGCCGGCTATGAACGTTCCATGGTGGAATATCGCCGCCCTTACGCCACGGCGGACGGCTATGTCTGCGTGCTACCCTATACCACCAAGCAATGGCAGTCATTTTTCACGCTGATGCAGCGGCCGGAGATGGTGAATGATCCGCGTGTCACCAACCCAGCGACCCGGAGCGAGAAAATCGGCGAACTCTATGAGATGGTCGCGCAATGCGTCGGTTCCTGGCAGACCGAAGCCCTGCTGGCGGCGATCGAGGCGGCGGATATCCCTTGCGGCCTCGCCCGGCCACTGGGCGAACTGGCGGACGACCCGCATTTGCAGGCGGTCGGCCTGTTCCAGGAATTCGATCACCCGACCGAGGGACGGATCACGCTGGTCCGGCCCGGCGTCCGGTTTTCCAAGACGCCGGCGGGCATCCGCACCATGCCGGCCGCGCTGGGCGAGCACACCGAGTCAGTCTTGCGCGACGCCGGCTATTCCGATGCCGATATCGCGGCGATGCGGGCGGAAGGCGTCACCCTCTGAAGCAAAGGCCGACTGCCCCTACCCCATCACCATGCCGCCGTCGACATAGAGCGTCTGGCCGGTCATGAAGCGCGACCAGTCCGACGCCAGGAACAGCACCGGTCCGGTAACGTCATCCGGCGTCGCAATCCGGCCGAGCGGTGTTTGCGCGATGATCGCGTCTTTCACCGCCTCCTTGGTGCTGCGGCTGGCATCGGTCGGGTAGACCAGCCCCGGCGCCACGGCATTGACGCGCACTCCCAGCGGCCCAAGCTCCATCGCCAGATTGCGGGTAAAGCCGATCAGCGCCGCCTTGGCGGTGGCGTAGTCGTGGTACGGCACCGCGGGCCGCGCCACGAGATTGGTCGCCATGTTGATGATCGAGCCTTCTGCCCGGCTCAGCATCCCCGGCAATACCGCCTGCGCCAGGCCGTGCGCAGCTTTGACTGCGCCGTCGATCTGGCTTTGGTAGTCGGACCAGTCCAGCTGCCAGTGCATCTTCCGCGCTTCCGGATCGAAGACATAGGGCCGGAAGGCGTTGTTCACCAGCACGTCGATCCGGCCGAATTCGTCCAGCGCCTGTTGCACCAGCGCATCGCTGGCATGCCGGTCGCAAACATCCGCCTGCAGCGCCGCCGCCACCCCGCCTAGCGCCTCGCACTCGGCGACGGTGGTCATCGCAGCATCACGGTTCTGCAGGTAATTGACGACCACGGCTGCCCCCTCCGCCGCAAAGGCTTTGGCGATAGCCGCGCCAATGCCGCGGCTGGCGCCGGTGACGAGGATGGTTTTGCCGGCGAAATCCATGTGGATTACTCAGGAATCAGGTCGGTCTTCACCACCTGGCCCATGTCGATCTTCGCTTTGACCAGGCCATGCGCCAAGTAGGCGTCAGCGCCCTTTTGCAACACGTCCAGGTCGAAATGGCCCAGTCCCTTGGCCTTGGTGGTCGCGGACTGCGCCGAGGCGTTGCGGATCTTGATGATATCCAGGTTCACCGCCTCGTCGCGGCCATTGACCGAGCGGGTGATGGCGATCTTTGCCGCTTCGTCCGGATGGGCGATCATCCAGGCCGCGCTATCGCGATACGCCACCAGGAACCGGCGCAGCAATGGCTTGTTCGCCTCGTAGTAGGCTTGCGTTACCACAAACATGTCGCTTGGCACGTTCAGGCTGTCGGCAACGTTGATGACATTGACCTCGCCCAGGCCCTTCAGCTTGCCGACATAGAGGCCGGTGTCGGTCGCGGCGGTCGCGTCCACCTGGCCCTGGATCACCGGCGCGAAGTTCAGCAGGCCGGTGACCTGCAACTTGACGTCCGCTTCGCTCAAGCCCGCCTGGTGCAGCAGGAACAGCAGGTTCTGGCGGGTGCCGCTGTTCAGGCTGTAGACGCCGACCGTCTTGCCCTTCAGATCGGCGGCGCTCTTGATGCCGCGCTCGACCGGCGAGACGACGTTGAACACATTCTGCGGATAGATGTTGTAGATCGCGACCAGCTTCTCGCCCTTGTCCAGGGCCTGGTAGAGCGAGGACGGATCGGTAAACGCGACCTCTGCCGCGCCGGACAGCATATTGACGATGGCCGAGCCGCCGCCAGTGCCCGGCACATAGCCGAGGTC
>JAYPXD010000198.1:5849-7280 GCA_038135395.1 Alphaproteobacteria bacterium
GCCGAGGTCGATGCCTTGGGCCTTAAAGAAGCCCTTATCGGGCTCGGCCAGGATGTTGGTGATTTCGCTGATCGCCGGCCCCCAGCCGGCAATAGTGACTTTCTGGAGGTCGGCGGCGACCGCCGATGCGGAAGCCAACGCCAACGCAGCAGCGGCAGCCAGACTACGGAACATCATGATACTTTTCCTTTCAGCCAGCCGCGCAGCAGCCAGCGTTCAAACAACAGGGTAACTTGGTAGAAGAGCAGGCCCATCGCCGTGATGGCGACGAACAGTGCGAACATCAGGGTCGAATCCATCATGCCCTGGGCGGCAATGATACTGGCGCCCAGGCCTTTGCCGCTGCCGATGAACTCGCCGACCACCGCACCGACCAAAGCCAGGACGATGGCCACGCGCACGCCGGCCATAACCACCGGCAGGCCAGAGGGAATTTTCAGGCGGACCAGCGTCTGCCAGCGTCCCGCGCCCAGCATGCGGAACAAGTCCCGCTTCTCCGGCGACGCCGCCTGCAGGCCCGTCATGGTGTTTTCCAGCAGCGGAAAGAAACAGATCAGGGCGGTAATCACCACCGTCGAGGTCATGCCGAAGCCGAACCAGATGATAAAGATCGGCCCCAGCGCCAGCTTGGGCACCACCTGCGTCGCCAGCACATAGGGCCAAAGCAGATGGCGCAGCCGCTCGCTCTCGCCCAAGGCGACGCCGCAGACAAATCCGACGACGCAGCCCAGGCCAAAACCCATCAGGGTCTCCGCCGCCGTGATCCAGATATGCGGCCAGAGAAAACCGACGGTCAGCCCATCCCACAGCACCGTCGCCACCGCCGATGGCGCCGGCACCACCAATGCCGATATGCCGGCCAGACGGACAATCGCCTCCCAGCCCGCCAGCAGCACCAAAAGCAGCGCCAGCGAAGGCAAATGCCGACCGATCATGCCGCCACCGCCTGCGCTTGCGCCATCGCCGACCGGATACGCTGGCAATGTCCGGCAAATTGCGGGTCATAGCGGCAGTCGCCGCCGCGCGGCCGTGGCAGGTCGATGGCAGCGGCGAGCGCGATCCGGCCTCGATCCATTACCGCCACCCGGTCGCTCAGATAGACCGCCTCGGCGATGTCATGTGTGACGAACAACACCGTAGTCCGGCGCAGCGCCACCAGCCGCAACAGGTCGTCCTGCAATTCCTCGCGTGTGATGGCGTCGAGTGCCGCAAAGGGCTCATCCATCAACAAGGCCGGGGGCGACCCGATCAAGGCCCGCGCCAATGCCGCCCGGCTTTGCTGCCCACCGGAGAGTTGCCCCGGATACCGACCGGCCAGATCGCCGATGCCGACGAGATCCAGCAATTCCAGCGCGCTTGCGCGGTCCTCAGGCTGCACCCGGCGATGCAGCGAGATCGGCAGCAGCACGTTGTCGAGCACCGGCAACCATT
>JAYPXD010000199.1:0-3233 GCA_038135395.1 Alphaproteobacteria bacterium
TGGTGCTGGCCGTCGATGGAAATGATCGGCTGAATTTCGATTCCGGGCGATTTCATGTCGAACAGCAGGAATGAAATGCCTTCCTGCGGCTTGCGCTCGTCGAACGCGGTGCGGACGAGGCAGAAAATCCAGTCGGCGTGCTGGGCATAGCTGGTCCAGACCTTGGTACCGTTGACCACATAGTCGTCGCCATCGCGGTCGGCCCTGGTCCGCAGCTTAGCAAGGTCAGAACCGCTGCCGGGCTCGGAATAACCCTGGCACCACCAGATATCGAAATTGGCCGTGCCAGGCAGAAAGCGCTGCTTTTGCTCCGGTGTGCCGAAGGTATAGATCACAGGCCCGACCATGGTGGTGCCAAAGGGCGCGGCAAACGGCACGGGAAAGGTTTGGACCACTTCCTCGAACAGGTGGCGACGCCAGGGCGACAGCCCGCCGCCGCCGTATTCCTTTGGCCAGTGCGGCGCGCTCCAGCCCTTTTGCGCCAGGATTTTCATCCAACGGGTGTAGTCGCCCTTGTAGTCTCCCTTGTGCTCCACCTGGCGAGCGGCGATGTCGGCAGGCAGGTTTTGTTCCACGAACTGGCGGACTTCAGCTTGAAAGGCCAGGTCTTCTGGAGAAAGCGGCAGGCTCATAGGGCGGGACCTCCGATGCGGAATTTCGGCGGGAGGATAACCGGGATTGAGCCGTGCGGCTATGGGTGAGATCGCCCCGGCCCGCTACCCCCGCCGCGCAATATTGTACCAGTTGGCCGCTACGATCAGCACGGTGCCGATGCCCGTATAGATGCTGGGCACCTCCGAATAGAGCGCGAAGCCGAGCACCGCCACCATCGGAAACTGAATATAGATGACCGGCATGACCACGCTGGCGTCGGCCAGTTTCAGGCCCGTCGCCATCGAGAAATGGGCCAATACCCCGGTACTGCCGACGATCAGCACCGGCACGACATCGCCCCAGCCCGGCCACATCCATGCGCCAGACCCGACAGAGAACGCGGTCGCCATCGGCAGTTGCAGCAGCATCATCCAGAACACCACGGTCATGGCGCTGTCCTGCTTGGTCAGGTGCTTGGCCAGGACCATCGCGCCGGCATAGCCCATGGCGCCAATCAGCGAGACGAACGCGGCGTGGTGGATCTCCATCGCGCCCGGGCGCAGGATCACCAGGACGCCGGCGAAGGCCAGGACGATGACGGCCATGCGCTGCACGGTCACTTTCTCATGCAGAAAGATGATGGCCAGGATCGCGCCCCACAGCGGCACCGTCGCGTTCAGGCTGGTCACCAGCACCAGCGGCAACTGGCCCAGCGCATAGAACCAGGCAAATTGGCCGATGAAATGCACGCTATTGCGGATCAGGTGCGCTTTCTTCTGCCGGGTCTGGAAATCGCTGAGCTTGGCGAAGCACAGGATGATTCCGGCCGCCAGCAACAGGCCAATGCCGCTGCGCCAGACCATTATGTTCGGCGTGCTGAAGCCGGAAAGGTGCAATTCGCGCGCGGCCACGCCCATGGTGGTGAAGCAGAGCGCCGCCACCGCCATCCAGAATGCGCCCCAAAGGGTGTTGCGGTTCATCAGGCGCGCTGGACCGGACGGGCCATCCTCAACACTCTTTGGCCCTTGCTGGAGCGGTGGTTCGGCATCACCAGTACGCAGTTGTCGTAAGGCGTGGTAACCGCGGCTTCGCCGTCGAAGGCGATGACCGTGCCCACATCGGCGATGGTCTCCAGCCCAATGTAAGGTTGGACGAACTCGAACCGGTCGGTCTTGGCGGTAACGCCGTCGGTAACCTCCAGTACGGTCGGAGCCGGTGGGTTGCGGTCGTGCAGGTGCGGATCGGCATCAGCCTGGTCGATCACGCCCATGGCGACCAGAAAGCGGAAGGTCGTATCGATGGCTGCCTTGCGGGTATAGTCGGCCCAGTGTTGGCCGCATTCGACCAATTGGGCCGTCTTGTCGTTGCCAGTATCGTTGAACGGCGTGTATTCGATAATGCGTTTGCCGGCGTCGTGCACCGGTCCGCCGATGCCGTAGGCCGGATAACCGGTGCGCAGATATGCCTCCTGCTCTTTCTTATTTCCCCAGAACAGCGTCAGCGGCGGGCTGGTGGTGGACATCGAGTGGATGTCGAGCAGGTCGTCCACCTGGTCGAAAATCGGCCGCATCTGCCGGGCGCGCCGTAATTCCAGGCTGTCTTCGGCACTGTCAAGGCGGTGTTCGACCCAAAGGCGGTTGAAGTTCTCGTCCACCTGCCGCGTCACCCAGGGGTTAGCAGGGTCAAAGCGGTTGTAGGCCTCGAAATTGGCAAAGCCGAGGGTCAACTTGCCCTGCTTATGCAGCAGATCGACCGCAACCGCGCCGCAAAGCTCATTACCATGGGTAACCGCATTGACCATCACATGCCGGCCCGGCTTGCCGCTGTCGAACGTGTGAACGTAGGGGACGCCGGTGTTGCCCTCGGCATAGGGCGTAATATCCGGCCAGGCGAACTCGATCGGGTATTCGGTGGGTGAGATGGGCGGCATCGGCTTGGTCTCCAGCAAGGCTCGTGCGTGCATCATAGGGCGGACTCGCGCCGCGGCAATTGACTTGGCGGCCACTGCATGCGACGCCTTGGTCCTTTGAATTCCGCGCAATCACGAAAGCAGTCAATCGCCATGATCCATCTGTATTCCTGGAACACTTCGAATGGGCGCAAGATCTCCATCATGCTGGAGGAATTGGGCATCCCGTACGAGTGGCATCCCGTCAATATCGGCAAGGATGAGCAATTCAAGCCGGAATTCCTGAAGATTTCGCCGAACAACCGCATTCCTGCGATTATCGACACCGATGGCCCCGGCGGCGGCGACTTCTCGCTGTTCGAGTCGGGCGCGATTTTGATTTATCTGGCGGAGAAGACCAACAGCCCCCTTTGGCCCGCCGATGCCCGCAAGCGCTATGAAGTGCTGCAATGGCTGATGTGGCAAATGGGCGGCGTCGGTCCTATGCAGGGCCAGGCGCATCACTTCCGCCGGGCAGCCAAGGAGCAGAACCCCTATGGCATCAAGCGCTACACCGACGAAACGCACCGGCTCTATGGCGTGATGAACAAGCAGTTGGAAGGCAAGGACTTCATCTGCGGCGACTACTCCATCGCGGATATCGCCATCTACCCATGGTGCCACCGCCATGAGTGGGTGGACATGCCGTGGGACAAGCTGCCCAACGTCAAGCGCTGGTTCGACCGGATGA
>JAYPXD010000199.1:3243-6720 GCA_038135395.1 Alphaproteobacteria bacterium
CTGGACGCGCAGGCAGTTTAGGCCCGCTGCGATGGTTTCTGCTTGTGGGATGGGGCCAGGATTTTCGGGCTCCATTCCGCCAGCATGCCGGCCAGGATCGACCAGAACACAAAAAACGTAAAGCCAAACCGGGCGCCGCTTTCCCCCGTGCTGTGCAATGCGAGGCTTATGAGGATCGGCGGGACGAGTAGTATATAGCTGTACACCTTGGGGTCGCGTGCCAATGGCTTTCGAGGTGCGCCATGCTTAGCTGCGCTTGCCGCGGCGACCAGCGCAGCCGACAGGATAACGATCCAGGCTATGCCTGCGGTCGCGTTGGCCGCGACGTAACGCCAATCCCGGATATTCAGGCCAAGCCAGATCCAATCAAAAACATTGTCGTTCGAGCAGCAGAGATAAGCCATTTGCCGGCGGGGCACCAGTTGCAGAAACTCGATTGGATGGCTGACAATCCACTGCCGCGCGCGGACTGCTGCTTCGGTGTCCCAATGTGGTTCGGGGAATTGCTGCCAGTCCGGAAAATACTGTTCCATCGGAATGAAGCGGCCGCTGGCATGGTCGTTGTTGGCCAGGAAAAACGACATGCCGCCGGCGGTGGTAAAGGGCACGAACTGTCCGAACACCTGATAGTTGCGAACGGCCCAGGGGGCGATGACGGCAAAGCTGACGATGGCGACGATGGCTGAACGGACGATAGCGGAGCGCAGATTTCTGCCGACAATCCAATCCCAGAACGCTACGCTGAGTCCCAGCATCGCCATTACCGGTTGCGTCAGGGCCGCTGCACCTAACAGGGCGCCGGCCGCCACGGACCGCCATTGCCACAATGTCCCGCGCTGGGCCGCTGTCAGGACCAGGCCGAAAATCACGGGGATCAGCAAGCCGATCACCAATTCCTTGGTCGCCATGGTCGAGCCTGCAATGTGGTTCGGCCAGAAGGCTATGATCAGCGGTGCAAGTCGCGCTGTAGTTGGCAGTTGCAGAGCCCTGCACGTGCGAAAGGCCACATAGACCGTTATTGCAAAAAGAACTGCGTTAAAGCCGAACAACGCCAATGGGTCAGGTCCGAACTTTGCAACCAACGGCGCCAGTACGATCCCCATTCCCGGCGGATACAGGGCTTTGGCCATCCCAAGGTACGTGTCGATATCAATTGGCTGGCCTCTCGCGATTTGCTGCGCCATGGACCAATAGGCCAGTTTGTCTCTAGCCTGGTCGATGTCTCCCGCCGAAAAGGCGATCAATCGCAGAGTCAATCCGATCGAAATCACGATCACCAACCATTGATGGGCTGGCGCTAAGAGAGAAAGCTGAGCGATACGGCTGGCCCAAGACCGCACAGTCTGCCGATGCCAGATGATCAGGCCGAAAAGCGCAGCTGCAATTGGAGCACTGGCCCAAACCGATGTCATGCCTGCCGGCGCCAACGGCGAGTGCACGGTTCCGAATATTCCAATAGCCGCAATAACAGCAGCGGCGGCGCAACATAGGCCGGGGAGCAGCGTTAAGAGCCGGGTGGACGCAATGCGTCGTTGGCCGTCACTCAGCAAAAATGTCTTCCTCGCGGATTTACGGTCGCGGGCTATCGTTCAAGACATGGCCGGATAGGCCTTTGCGGCGATAGCATCGGTTTTGGCGCGGGTAAATACGGACCGTGGTCCGCAATGATTGGTCGCGTTAAACCGGCACTCCGCCTTTAACCGTTGTGCGCCACAACAGCCGCCGGGACGGCAGGTCGTAGTCCTGCACGGCGCGATGTTGGACGGTACAGTTGTCCCAGACAACGACGTCCCCTTGTTGCCAGGTATGTTGGTAAATGAACTGCGGCTTGATGATGTGATCGGCCAGAGCTTCGATCAGGGCCTGGCTCTCGCGCGCATCCTTGCCGACGACAGAGGTGCAATCATCCCGGACGATGTAGAGGCTCTTGCGGCCGGTGCGGGGATGGGTGCGCACGATAGGGTGTTCCACCGGCGGGTATTTGGCGATGTCCTCGGCGCTGACCGGCGATGAGCGCTTGCGGCCGCGGAAATCGAACACGCCTTTCAGGCCGGCTATGGCGGCTTTCGTACTGTCCGGCAGAGCGTCATAGGCCGCTGCGGCATTGGCGAAACCGGTGCCGCCAAGCGGCAGGCCGTGCAGGGTCGGTACCTCTACGGCATAGAGCATCGTCGCCAACGCCGGGTGCTTGGCATAGCTCATGTCGGTGTGCCAGGTCTCGCCGGCGCGCCTGGTGCCGATAGCCTGGCCATTCTCGGTACTGTTAGAGATGCGATAGATCATCGGGCTGCCGTTTACGCCAAAGCGCAAGGCGTTGAAATTGACGTCGGGCTCGCCGAAAAATGCCTTAAAATCCACCTGTTGATCCGGCGTCAGGACTTGGTTTCGGAAGTAGATGACGCCATGGTCGTCCAATGCTTGCTGGATCACTGCAAAGTTTTCGGGCGACAGATCGGTTGCGAGGTCGATGCCAGTGATCTCGGCGCCGGCGGCGCGGCCGGATGGAATGACGGCGATGGTCATAGTCGAAACCTGAACGACAGTGGTTGTTGGGGCGACATTAGGCGGGATGCCTCGCTCGCTCAAGACGACCTCGCGATATTCCGATTTGCCTCCGGGCGCTCCGCGGCTAGGCTGAACGGGAAATGTGCTTTATTCATCCAAGGAGGATGCCATCATGAAAGGCGTCGTGTTCACAGGCGACCGTAATCTGGAAATTCGCGACTTTCCGGACCCCACTCCCGGCCCGGGCGAGGTGGTGTTGCAGATCATGGCGTCCGGCATGTGCGGCTCCGACCTGCACCAGTACCGTGCGCCGGCCAACCCTGGCGGCGCGGTGACAGGCGGCGTCAAGCGCAAGGCCGGGGTCATCGCCGGGCACGAGCCGTGCGGCGTCGTCGTGGCAGTTGGCGCCGGCGTTCCCGAGAAACAGGCCAAGGTCGGCCAGCGGGTGATGGATCACCACTACGACGGCTGCGGCTGCTGCAAGCATTGCACCGGCGGCTGGACCCAGATGTGCCTGGAGGGCACGACGGTCTACGGCTCTGGCGCAAATGGCGGCCACGCCAAATATATGCTGGCCCCGGCGCACACGGTCGTGCCGCTGCCGGACGCTCTGTCGTTCGAGACCGGCGCTGCGATTTCATGCGGCACCGGCACGGCCTGGGGCGCGTTGAAACGGCTGCAAATCCAGGGCGGCGAGACCATTGCGATCTTTGGCCAGGGGCCGGTCGGCCTGTCGGCGACGCAGTTGGCCGTGGCGATGGGCGCCCGGGTGATCGCACTGGATGTTTCGGAAGAGCGCCGGCAACTGGCCAAGGAATTCGGCGCGCACATCACCGTGGACGCGCTGGCCAACGACCCGGTCGAAGCGATTCGCGACCTGACCCATGGCGAAGGCGCCCACAAGACGCTGGATTGCTCCTCCGCTCCGACGGCGCGGCGGGCGGCGGTGCAGGCGGTGCGGTCCTGGGGCAC
>JAYPXD010000199.1:6730-7221 GCA_038135395.1 Alphaproteobacteria bacterium
TTGTCGGTGAGCGCGGCATGGTGGAGTTCGACGTCTCCAACGATATCCTGCGCCGGCAGGTAACCTTGGTCGGCTCCTGGACTTTCTCCAAGCAGGGCCAGGCGGAATGCGCCGAGTTCGTCGCCGACCACAACATTGCGGTGGATAAGCTCTTCACCCATCGCTGGCGGTTGGACCAGGCGGAGGAAGCCTACAAGCTGTTCGACACCCAGACCACCGGCAAGGCCGTGATCCTGCCGAACGGCTAGGCTTCCTTGCGCGGCGTCATTGAGCATCCTCCCATACCGTCATTGCGAGGAGGCGGAGCCGACGAAGCAACCCAGGGGTTTTGGAGCCCGGCCCCCTGGGTTGCTGCGTTGCCCTGCGGGCGCCTCGCAATGACGGAGATGAAGGTTGGGCGCATTGCAAATGCGGCGACAGAGGGTGGGCGTATCGCAACAATCACCGCTGGAGAGAAGACACAGACATGACCAAAATCGTAAAGGCTGAGG
>JAYPXD010000200.1:0-2693 GCA_038135395.1 Alphaproteobacteria bacterium
TCCGGCAATCGGTGTTCGGTCGGCTTGCCGGGTACGAGGATGTCAACGACGCCGACCGCCTCGGCCATGATCCGGCGATGCGCTGGATCGTCGGCGGTCGAGCGATAACCAAGGAGGCAGCCTCCACCAGTCAGATGGGGCGGTTCGAGACCGAGGTGCTGACCAGCAAGTCGAACCTCGCCGCCCTGGAAGACCTGTCGGGGAAGTGGATCGACGCGGTTCACGCCCGCCGCCCCAACAATGTCGTGGTGCTGGACATGGACAGCAGCGTCAGCCCGACCCACGGTGAACAGGAAGGCACCGCCTACAACGGCCATTTCGGCTGTACCTGCTATCACCCGCTGTTCGTCTTCAACCAGTTCGGCGATCTGGAACGGACCACGCTGCGCTCCGGCAACGTTCACAGCGCCGACGACTGGCACTCGGCGCTGGAGCCTGTGGTGGCGCGGTATCGCGACAGGACCAAGCGGCGGTTCTTTCGGGGCGATGCCGCCTTTGCCCTGCCCGACCTCTACGACTACCTGGAGGCCGAGGGCTACAAGTACACCATCCGCCTCAAGGCCAACGCGGTTCTCCAGGGACACATCGCCCACCTGCTCAAACGCCCCGTCGGTCGCCCGCCGAAGCATGTCCAGCGGTTCTACGCCTGCTTCAGCTATCAGGCCGGATCATGGAGCCGGAAGCGTCGCGTTGTGGCAAAGGTGGAATGGCATCCCGACGAACTGTATCCCCGCGTCGGCTTCATCGTCACCAATCTAACCCGTCCCGCCGCCCGCGTGGTCGCCTTCTACAATCAGCGAGGCACGGCGGAGCAGTACATCAAGGAGGGCAAGAACGCGGTGAAGTGGACCCGGCTGTCCTGCCGGACGATGAAGGCCAACGCGGTTCGGCTCCAGCTTCACGCACTGGCCTATAACCTGTCCAACTTCCTGCGCACCTTGGCCCTGCCGGAAGAGATGGAAAGCTGGTCGCTGACCACCATACGCGAGAAGGTGGTCAAGATCGGCGCGAAAGTCGTCACCCACGCCCGCTACGCCGTTTTCCAGATGGCCGAGGTGGCGGTGCCGCGCACCCTGTTCCGCCGCATCCTTGACATGATCGACGGCCTCCGACCACGGGAACCGGCACCATGCTGACGGCCAGAGTGGATCGATCGGGGCAAACGAGGGGCAAAGTGTGCCCGCGTCGCTGCAAAACGGGCTGGAATCGCGACGCAAGAGTCCTCGAAACCGGTCGGGACCCCGTTCATGCTGCGATGGCGGTCTCCATTGCGCCAATCCTCCTTCCGGTTGGGCCAGAGGCAGGCTATTTTGGCGTCAATCAGCGGCGGATGGGCCGCCTATCTGGGAAATATCGGTCTACAATCCGTAGTAATCATCCCTCGTTATCGCTTGGCTGAACGCAGTATTAATAACAATTTAAATATTAACGAAATAAAATTATGCATTTTGGACATTGTTCCCATTTAATTGCAAAATTATAATAAAAACGAAAATCGTTACAATTGAATATTTATAATATTATTTTTCATCTTTCTTACAAATACATGACACAAAATTAGTCCTAAAGCACAATAAATAGAGAATAGAAAAATAATAATCAAGAAGGGCCAGGGCCCAAATCTCAGCGAGATAGGGAGTGAAGAAATTAGTAGCGCAATTATTAACTCAAATACTAAGAATTCTAAAAACCAAAAAATAAAATACGATAACAATGCCCCAAAAAGAATGAGGAGCCAGGAGACAAAGCCTTTGCCTTCTCTTGAGATGTAAATCTCACGGCCAAAATGCTGAGAAAATAGCGATCAGCTGTGAAATAATAATCACATGATGTATTTCTTACCTTATATATTTACAATATTTTATATTATAACAAATAGAAAGATCCGATACATAAAATATACCTGCTATGACGGTAAATTTCGTCCTATAAACATCAAACTTTTCATGATGTCAATCCTAAAATACACCGCTTTGATCGTGAAAATTGATTGTTCTTCGCATAGTCGCCCGGAGTTCCGCCACGGCTCGGCGGATGATTTCACCCGCCGACCAGCAAAACAGCCCAGCCATGGCAGCAGCGACGATGAGATCTGGAATCCCGGACGCGGTGACGTAGACCAGGCCAGCAGCAGCCACGACCCCTAGATTGCCGATGGCATCGTTGCGGCTGCACAGCCAGACCGAACGGACATTGGCGTCTCCGTCCTTGTACCGGATCAGCAACAGAACACTCAGCACGTTCGCGCCGCAGGCCAGCAGGCCGACCCAGCCCATCGTCGCGGCTTCCGGCATTCCGAGCACCAGGACCTGATATCCCGTGGACGTCAGCACCCAGAGCCCCATCACCGCGAGGGAGACCCCCTTGGCCAGTGCCGCCAGTGCCCGCGTCCGGCCGGACCGACCGATGACCCAGAGGCTGATGGCGTAGGTGACACTATCGGCGAGAAAATCCAGCGCGTCGGCCTTCAGAGCCTGGGAGCCGGCATGATGTCCGGCCAGCGTCTCAACCCCGAACATCGCCGCGTTGATCGCGATCACCAGCCACAGGATCCGCCGATAAGCCGGCGACATGCCGTCGAAATCCGCACCTCCATGGCCGCAGCATCCGGTCATTGTCTCGTCCTTGCGATTGCAAACTCTTCAGTGCGGCACAGTTTGAGAGCTATAGTGACTATAGGTTCAAGGGAGAAA
>JAYPXD010000200.1:2706-4203 GCA_038135395.1 Alphaproteobacteria bacterium
TTGGCCTGATCGCGTCGCCGGACCGCACCATGGGCAACCAGCGGGTCTATGACGACAACGCGGTGGACCGGCTGAGCTTCATCCGCCATGCCCGGACCCTGGGGTTCGGCCTCGACGCTATTCGCGAACTGCTTGGCCTGTCGGCTGATCCCGAGCGAAGCTGCGCGGAAATCGACGCCATCGCCACGTCCCGCCTCGAAGAGGTACGCGAAAGACTCCGGCGTCTGAAGCTGCTGGAAGCGGAACTCGCGCGCATGGTAAGGGCTTGCTCCCAGGGCTCCGTCGCCGAGTGCAGGGTGGTTCAGGTCTTGTCAGATCATGGACTTTGCGCGGCCGATCATCCGGACGTCGCATGACCGCCGGTCGCTTTACCGACCGGCCTCGTCGTC
The DNA here is from genome assembly GCA_038135395.1 of Alphaproteobacteria bacterium. GTDB lineage: Bacteria > Pseudomonadota > Alphaproteobacteria > Bin95 > Bin95 > JACKII01. The sequence continues at coordinate 3,096 of JAYPXD010000200.1, forward strand.
ATAGCCGCACCGGGCGCTGAAGAAAACCAGCGCCATCAGTCCGCCACCGATGACCAGGCTCGCTCCGGCGCCGAGAATCAGGGCCAAAGTGCCGTGAAAACCGATTTCAACTTCGCCGCCATCCTGGAACCAGATGCCCCAGGCGCCGTAGATCGCCGCCGCCAGCATGGCACCGAGAGTAGCGGTCAGCAGTAGGACCTGTTTCATGCGCGGCACTCCATCGCGAGACAACCTGCCATATGGGTATCGCGCATGACAGAAAAACCCGCACGCGGCATTTTGACCACGCGGCCGGATTGGCGGTATGAATGGCCAGCAACACCGCCTTCACACGGGATCCGCCATGACGAACGCCCTCAGCCAGGACCAGATCGACGCCTATAACCGGGACGGATACCTCGTGGTCGAGAATGCCGTCACCGCCGACCAACTGGCCCGGTTGCGCGCCGAGATGGCCGGCTGGGTCGAGGAGAGCCGCGGTCATGCGGAACCTTATGGCGCTCCGACCATCGACGGTCGCCCCCGCTTCGACATGGGAACCGAACACACCGCCGACCGCCCGGCCTTGCGTCGGGTCAACAATCCCTCGGACATTTCCGAGACCTGCTTCGAGGTGATGTCCGATGCCAGGACCGTGGACATGGTCGCCGATCTGGTGGGACCGGACGTGAAGTTCCATCACTGCAAGATCAATCAGAAATGCCCCGGGGCGAATACCACGGTCTACTACCACCAGGATTTCGCCTTTACGCCGCATTCGAACGACGATGTGGTCACCGCATTGCTGATGCTGGACGACGTGACGCTGGACAACGGCTGCCTGATGGTCGTTCCCGGCAGCCACAAGGGCCCGATGTACACGCTGTTCGACGGCGAAACCTTCACCGGCAGGGTTGATGACGCCACCGAAGCGGCGTTGAAGGCCAAACAGATTCCGATTACCGGTCCCGCCGGATCGGTTTGCCTCATGCATACGCGCCTGGCGCACGGCTCGGCGCCGAACGCCTCGGACAAGCCGCGCGGGCTGTATATCTGCGTCTATACCGCCGCCGACGCGGTTCCGCTTGCCCGCAACCCGATGCCGAGCCCGAACGAGGGCAGGATCGTG
>JAYPXD010000200.1:4213-6501 GCA_038135395.1 Alphaproteobacteria bacterium
GCCTTGTAGCCCTCCTGGAAATCCTCGGTATCGAAGCAGGCGAAGCCTTCGGAAATCTCGGCGGTATCCAGGGGCCGGCCCTCCGTCAGGCCCCGGACGATCCGGTTGGCGAAGGCCTTGTGCCATCGATTAACCAGTGGCGCGCCGGCACAGATGCGCGACGTCATCGCGGAAAGCTCCTCGTCCAGGTGCTCATCCGGAACCACCCTCGTAAGCAGACCCTTTGCCAGCGCCTCCTCGGCGCCGAATATCCGCGCCTCGAACAGAATTTCCAGCGCCGTCGATCGTCCGACCAGGGCGATCAGGCCGGCCATCTCGAGATGCGACATCACCAGGCCAAGCTTGTTCACCGGAATTCCGAACCGGGCGCTCGCTCCGGAAAGCCGAAGGTCGCACATGCAGGCCAGTTCCAGCGCCCCGCCGATACACAGCCCTTGAATGCGCGCGACCACCGGATGCCGGCAATTCCCGATGGCCGACATGGCCCGGTGCATCAGCGCGCCGTAGTCGGCGGCCTGGCGGGCATTGGAGCGTTCCGTCTCGAATTCCTTGATATCTGCGCCGGGACCGAGTGCCTTTTCTCCAGCGCCCCGCAGCACGATACAGCGCACGGTCTCGTCGGCATCGAGCGTTCCGAAAGCGTCGCCGACACCCTGCCACATCGTCCTGTCGAGGGCGTTCAGCTTCTCCGGCCGGTTCAGGACGACGGTCGCCAGCGCGCCTTCCCTGTTGATCAGTACAGCATCGGACATATGTGAGCCTTCCCTCCCTGGGCTTGGGAAGAGTCGAGACTACGCTACGCGCGCCGCCTCGGAAATGCTCGGGATCCCGAGAACACGATTGCGGATCGCATACTGCGGGTCCTCCTCTCCCAACGGCGCGATGTCCCATCCCCAGGTCTCTCCCTGCCAGGGGACACGCGCGCCGCGCAGGGCCGGGACGGTCTCTATGACCGCTCCTTCCGGCGACAGAATCTCGCGTTCCAGATCCACGATCAGACAGACGGTCGCCTCGAATTTCGCAAGGTAGCGAAAATGCGCCTCGACAAGCGTGCGCCCGATCGCGTCCGCCGCTGCCTCGTCCAAGCCGGCTTGGGTTTCCAGGAAATGCGCTGGAAGGGTTGGAAGCTGCGAGGCGATGTTGAGGGAGACCACCAGGTCCACCGCCGGGTCATCGAGGAAGCGCGCCGGTTCCGCCGGCTCCCTCCGGCCATCGACCAACCGGTCCAGGCTTTCGGTCACATCGTGGGTCACCAGCCGAACGCGCCGGTCCCGCCACGCGGCCATCCGGATACCCGGCCCGTGCACCAGATCCACCAGCAATACCTCATCGAAGGCTGCCGCGAGGTCGCCAAGCGGCAGGTCGTAGCCGAGGCCGGCTCCCAGGACCACGGCGCGCCGCCGGCCCACGGCCTTGCCGATCGCCTGCCGGACAATGTCGCGGCTGCGCTCGAGATGCGGTGCCCAGGCCCTGCGGCAGCGGTTATGGCGGCTGATGATCGACACCATCTCGCGCGCGAAGCCGAGACGCCGAGCGGCCGGCGGGCAGGGCGTGACCAGATAGGTGAGAGCCTCAAGAAGCATCGCGCGTCGCTTGCCGCATCGATTGTGTCCCGGTTGACATCCTCGCACGGGAGTTCCACAGTCGCACCATCGTGATGCTGGGGTGCCCCGGTTGGCGTTTTTGGCCGGGACTGAGACCATACCCATCGAACCTGACCTGGGTCATACCCGCGGAGGGAGACGTCACGGGACCACGCGCCGCAGATCCAGGCCGCATCCGTCCCCAGACCAGATGGAGGTCTCGCCCCAAACCCTGGGAGAACCGAGATGATCCGTCGCCTCGCCATTATCGCCGCCATCGCCGCCTCGACCCTTTCGCCGTGCGCCGTGCCCTTCGGACCGGCACTGGCCGAGGATGCCGCTCATTTCCCGATCCTGGTGCCGATCACCGGATTCATCGCCATCGAGGGCACCGCCCAGCGCAACGGCGCGATCCAGGCATTGGAGAACGCGCCGGAGGGGGTGAAGGTCACCTATGAGGTTTCCGACACCTCAACCTCGCCGGAGGTGGCGGTCACGGCGCTTACCCGGGCACTGGAGCGCGGCAAGCCGGTTGCCGCGGCGGCCTCGATCTTCGGCACCCAGATGCTGGCCATGGCTCCGGTCGCCCAGCGCGCCGGTTTGCCGCTTATTACGGTGTCCGGAACCGCGAAGCTCACCGAACTCGGAAATCCCTATATTTTCCGATTCTTCCCGGGAGACGCGGTGGTCAAGGTCGCCCATGCC
>JAYPXD010000200.1:6511-7217 GCA_038135395.1 Alphaproteobacteria bacterium
GCTATGCGGTGGAGATGCTCGGCGCCAAACGGCCGGCGCTGCTCTACCAGACCACCGCCTACGGACAAAGCGGCCGGGCCGAACTGGCCAGAATCCTGGAGGGTCTCGGCGCGCCCTTGGTCTTTGAAGAGGCGTTGGCGCCTTCCGTTAAGGACATGCTGCCGGCGCTCACCAAACTTCAGGCGAGCAACCCGGACGTGATCCTGCTGCACCTGCATTCCGGCCCGACCGCGCTGGCGATCCGTCAGGCCCGCGAGGCCGGCATCGATCTGCCGGTGGTCGCCGGATCGGCCATGCATCAGCCGACCACGGCCAAGCTGCTGCAACCGTCCCAGCTCAAAGGCGTTTGCGCCGAGAGCGCGTCGTCGCCGATTTCGGAGAGCGATCCCAAGCTGACCGCGTTCACGAAGGAGTTCCGCACTCGCTTCCACACCGAGCCTGATGCCTTCGCCCTGGCGCAGCACGACGGAATCAACATGGTGCTGGCGGCCCTCAAGGACGGGGCGAAGAATGCCGAGGATGTCCGCAATTGGCTGGCCGGCCACACCTTCGAGGGGCTGGCGATGACCTACAAGTCGGACGGGAAGGGCAACATGGCCCATGACGCGCTGATCATCTGCTATGACGGCAACTCACTGGTGCCCGCCGTGGCCAAGCGTTATCACAACGTCGACGGCGTTCTGTAAGCCCCGTCGGAGGTCTACAT
>JAYPXD010000201.1:0-7195 GCA_038135395.1 Alphaproteobacteria bacterium
GATCAGGCGCGGCAGCACACTCGCCTCCATACCGGACGGAATGCCGAAGCGTACCTCCGGCATGCCGAATTTCGCGCCTGTCGTTCCAACACGCATGTCGGCGCAGGCCGCAATCTCCATGCCGGAGCCGAAGCAATAGCCGTTGATCCGGGCGATCACCGGCACCGGAAACTAGCGCACCGCATCGCAAACCCGGTGCGTCTTGGTTGCGGAGGCTTCGGCCTGGGTCAGGTCGAAGTCCTTCATCTCGGCCAGGTTGGTGCCGCCGACAAACGATTTGTCGCCCGCGCCGGTAATGACCAATGCCCGCAGGCTTTCGTCGTGCTTTAGGGCGACCAGCGTATCGATGAACAACTGCTTGCCCTCAAGACCAAGGGCGTTGCGTTTGTCGGGATTGTTGAAGGTGACCCAGGCGATACGGCCATCGTCGCCGCGGTCGTCGTAGGAGACTTTGATTACCGGCTCTGTCATATGCGGCACCTCAGGCTTTGTTGCGCGAGCTTTATCGCGGTTGGGGTTCGCTTAGCTCACCCCACCCTACAGTGCGCAACACCCATCCCTCATAGCCTTCGACGTTAACGCGGCACCAGAGCGGCGTGCACTCCTCCAGATCGGCGATCACATTTTTTTCCGCCGTCGCGATGATCGGCCCGGTATCGCTGGGTTCGGCGTGCAGAGGCGCGGATTGGGCGGTGATCAGAAAGGTCCGCCGGCTGGTCAGCAAAACCTTGTGCAACCAGCCGGTGACCCCGTCATGCAATTCGACTTTGCGCCAGCGTTGGTATTCGTCGATGATCTTGACAGGAATACCGCGGCGCTGCAGCACGACCAGGATTGGATATTGCTTGCCAGGGCCAGTCCTCAAATAGGCTTCGCTTTTGCCGATTGATACAAACCTGGGAAGGGGAAGCTGTGTATCCCGGCCAACCGCGTCTGCCGCCATCGCCGCAGAGGCCGAAAGCAGCAGGCCGATGCATAGACATAGTCGGACCAGCCTGCTATCCGCTGCCCGTCGACCTACCGCCCCGCGTATCCGGCCGTTCTCAAAAAGGGTTGCTGCCATGGCTCCGAAGAAACCGCTTGTCATTGTCACCCGCAAATTGCCAGCCTCGGTTGAAACCCGTTTGATGGAATTATTCGACACCCGTCTGAACACGACAGATGAGCCAATGTCGACCAAACAGTTGATCGAAGCGGTACAGACTGCCGACGTTTTGGTCCCGACTGTCACCGACCGAATCGACCGGGAGGTATTAGCGCAAGCCGGGCCGAAGCTAAAGCTATTAGCGAACTTTGGCGCAGGTGTTGACCATATCGATCTGAAAACAGCCCGGGCGCGCGGCCTGTTGGTGACGAATACGCCGGGCGTTCTGACCAGCGATACCGCAGATTTGACAATGGCTTTGATCCTGGCCGTGCCGCGGCGCATGTCCGAAGGCGAGCGTCTGCTGCGCAATGGCGACTGGAAAGGCTGGTCGCCGACGTTGCTGATGGGGCATCGCGTCTATGGCAAGCGGCTGGGAATTATCGGTATGGGCCGAATCGGCTCGGCTGTGGCGCGGCGCGCCCGCGCGTTTGGCGTGTCGATCCACTATCACAACCGCCGCCGGGTTGATTCGGAACTCGAAGCGGAGTTGGAGGCGACCTACTGGGAGAGCCTCGACCAGATGCTGGCGCGGATGGACATCATCTCCATCAACTGCCCGCGCACCCCGGCGACCTATCACCTATTGAATGCGCGCCGCCTCGCGCTGCTGCAGCCGACCGCCTATATCGTTAACACCTCCCGTGGCGAGGTGATTGACGAGGCCGCGCTGGCAAAGGCATTGGAGGCAAAGCTGATCGGCGGTGCCGGGCTCGACGTGTACGAGAACGAGCCGTCTGTTGATCCGGCCCTTCTCGGGCTCGAAAATTGCGTGCTGTTGCCCCATATGTCGTCCTCGACACATGAGGCCCGCACGGAAATGGGCGAAAAAGTCATTATCAACATCAAGACCCACGTTGACGGCCACAAGCCGCCGGACCGGGTGTTGGAGAGCATGTTTTAAGGCTGCCTGAAGGCGCCCTGTAAGAGACGGAGTTTCCCCGATGGGTTTTAATTGCGGCATTGTCGGCCTGCCGAACGTCGGCAAGTCGACGCTGTTCAATGCGCTGACGGCAACGCAGGCTGCGGAAGCCGCCAACTATCCTTTCTGCACGATTGAGCCGAACACGGGGCGGGTTGCGGTGCCTGATGCAAGGCTCGACCGGATCGCCGCCATCGGCAAGTCGGCCAAGATCGTGCCGACGCAACTGGAATTCGTTGATATCGCCGGCCTGGTGCGAGGCGCTTCGAAGGGAGAGGGGCTGGGCAACCAATTCCTGGCGAATATCCGCGAATGCGATGCCATCGCCCATGTGCTGCGTTGCTTCGAAGATGACGACATCACCCACGTTGAGGGATCGGTCGATCCCTTGCGCGATGCGGAGACCATTGAAACCGAATTGATGCTGTCCGATCTGGAAAGCCTGGAGCGCCGCTTCGACCAGGTCGCCAAGCGCGCCAAGGGCAATGACCGCGAGGCCAAGGAACAGGCGGCCGTCATGGAGCCGCTGATTGCGGCTTTGCGCGATGGCAAGCCGGCCCGCTCGGTCGAATTTTCAAAGGAGCAGCAGGTCACCGTCAAACGCCTGCAATTGCTGACCGACAAGCCCATAATGTATATCTGCAACGTGGCCGAGGATGACGCCGCTACCGGCAATGCCTGGTCGGCCAAAGTCGAGGAATGGGCCAGGTCGCAGGGTGCGACCAGCGTTACCATCGCCGCCGCCATCGAAGCCGAGGTCGCGAGCCTGCCCGAGGACGAGCAGAAAGAGTTTCTCGAAAGCCTCGGCCTGGAAGAGCCCGGCCTGGCTCGGGTCATCCGGTCCGGCTATGCCTTGCTCGGCTTGTTGACCTTCTTTACCTGCGGTCCGAAGGAGGCGCGGGCGTGGACCGTGCACGCGGGCGCGACCGCACCGGAGGCAGCCGGCGAAATCCATACGGATTTCCAGCGCGGCTTCATCGCGGCCGAGACCATCGGCTTTGACGACTATATCGCCTGCAAGGGCGAGCAGGGCGCGAAAGAGGCCGGCAAGATGCGGCAGGAAGGACGCGAATATCGCGTCAAAGATGGCGACGTGATGCTGTTCCGCTTCAACGTCTAGGGCTAAAGTGGCGGTCGATCCGATCTGTTGAAGGAGACCGCCATGTCCCTGACCTTCACCCCCTTGCATGACGTCTTCGCCGCCGAGGCCAGTCCGGTCTCGCTGCGCCAGACGTTCGACGACCCGACGCTGGCGGCAATCCGCGGCGGCATGGACCGCTTTGGCGTACTGGTGTTCCGCAACCAATCCTTTACCGACGAGGAGGAGATGGAGTTCGGCCGCCGTCTCGACGGGGAGTTGCACGCCAAGACCGGAGCTGCGGCCATCACCAAAAGCCGGTTGGGAACGGAAGCCATTGCCGATGTCTCAAACGTCGGCGCCGATGGCCAGGTTTTGGCGGCGGACGACCGTAAGCGGCTCTATGGCCTCGGCAACCGCCTCTGGCATACCGATGCCTCGTTCCAGGATCCGGCCGGGCGCTATTCCATGCTGTATGCGCGGGCGTTGCCGCCGGCGCCGCCGGATACCCAGTTTGCCGACATGCGCGCCGCCTACGACGACCTCGACGACGCCATGAAAGCCCGCCTGGAAGGCCTGACCTGCCATCATTCCATCGCCCACTCGCGCCAAACCCTAGGCTTTACTTTTTCGGACGCGGAACTGGCCAACCTCCAGGGCGCCTACCATCCCTTGGTGCGTACGTTGCCGCGGGCCGGCCGGAAGTCGCTGTATTTGGCCTCGCACGCCTCCCGCATCATGGAAATGAACCTGCCGGAGGGAAAGCTGCTGTTGTGGGAATTGTCGTTGCACGCCACTCAGCCGCGCTATGTCTATGCCCACAAATGGCAGCTGGGCGACCTGGTGATATGGGATAACCGCGCCACCATGCACCGCGCCACGCCGTTCGATGACACCAAGCACAAGCGCGAAATGCGCCGGGTGACCACGCTGGACTTGGCAGAGATGCCGGCCGTCTAGGCCGGGCCCGTTTGCTGCCGCATTCTGTAAAGGAATCAATCTGATGAAAGCCGTTGTTGCAAATCCTGCCGTACCGGGCTGGGTCGAAATCGGCGATGTGGCGGAGCCCAAGCCGGATTCGCATGAGGCGCTGGTGCGGGTCACAGCATTCTCGGTCAACCGTGGCGAGGTCAACCGCGCCCGCAACGGCGTTGCCGGTACGCAGGTCGGCTGGGATGTCGCCGGCGTGGTTGAACGCGCCGCCGCCGACGGCAGCGGGCCAAAGGTTGGAACCCGGGTTGTCGGCATGTCCCTGCGGCAGAAGGGCTGGGCGGAACGCGTCGCCCTTCCCACCGTCGCCATCGCGCCGATCCCGGATGCGGTCAGCGACGCCCAGGCATCGACCTTGCCGGTAGCCGGACTGACAGCGCTCTATGGTCTGGAGCGCTGCGAGCGGCTGGTCGGCGAGCGCGTGCTTGTCACCGGTGCGACCGGAGGCGTCGGCTACTATGCCTGCCAGTTGGCGACCATCATGGGCGCTGAGCCGGTGGCGCTGTTGCGCCGACCGGACCACAAGGCCCAGATCGAGGCGACCGGCGCCCGCGTGATTGTCTCGGAAGATGGTTCCGCGCTGGAGCAAGAACCCAAGTTCCGCTCGATCATCGACGGCGTCGGCGGGCCGTTGTTCGGGCGGTTGATCGACGCGCTGGACGCTGGCGGCCGTCTGATCAGCTATGGCATCAGCGGCGGGCTGGAAACGTCGATCCAGGTTCGCCAACTGTTGCTGACTGGAGACGGACGTGTCGAAGGTTTCCACCTCTACCGGGAATCGGAGAAAGAATCGGCTGCCAAGGGCCTTGTTCGGTTGCAGCGCCTCATGGTGCAGGGGCGGCTGGATGGTGGCGTCACGTTGGAAAAGGACTGGGGCCAGATCGCGGCGGTAACGCAAGCGATCATCGGGCGCACCTATTTCGGCAAGGCGGTGTTGGCCCTTTAGCCGGACAAACGCCGAATTTTCGTCTGTTGCACAGACCCACTAGCAACCGGCGGTTGGTTGGCGGATACTCGCCGCAAAGGACGAACCACAAACCAGGGAAATACCAAGATGAACGCCTCGAAAAAGCCAGTCGCCGTCGTGATCGGCGCCACCTCCAAGTGGCAGGCAGATGGTCGTCAGACCCACCTGATCCATGGCCAGGGCGTCAGCGACAACCATCTGCCGGTGGGTGTGCGCTGGGGCGTTGGTGGCGCGCTGGCACAGAAGTTTGCCGCTGAAGGCTATTTCACGGTCATTACCACCCGCTCTGCCGCCAACGCGGCCAAGTTGGAAAAGGCGATCCACGATCAGGGCAACGATTGCATGACCGTGGAGCTGGACGTCTCGTCCGAGGATTCCATCAAGGCGGCATTCGCTCGTATTCGCTCGGAACTGGGCGATCCGGAGGTGCTGGTCTATAACGCCGGTTACAATGACGGTCGCGAGCTGCCGGACGGCATGGACCTGCTGGAGTTTATCCCGACCGACCTGTTCGACCGCACCCAGCACGTCGCCTGCCGCGGCCCGTTCCTGGTGGCGAAAGAGGTGCTGCCGGCGATGCGCAAGGCCGGCAAGGGCTCGTTCCTGATCTCGAACAACTCCAGCTCCCTGCGTGGCCGCAAGCGCCAGACCGGCCAGTCGCTGTATTATCCGCGGGTCATGATGCGCACCCTGGCTCAGGTGCTGACCGAAGAATATTCGCAGCATGGCATTCACGTCGCCAATGTCATCATCGACGGCCTGATCGATTCTCCCGGCACACGGGCGATGGAGCGGGCGCAGAAGAACCCGGACATGGTTATCAGCCCTATGGCGATTGCCGATGCGTTCTATTACCTGCACACCCAAGACCGCTCGGTCTGGACGCATGATCTGCAACTGACGCCGCACGTAACGCCGCCCAGCTATTGATCCAGCCTTGAAGGAGGAGCGCCGCCATGGCCGCGCCATATGAGATCGACGTCAGCGACATCGAATACGCCCGGCCGGACGGCGCGCCACTGCTGGCGCGGCTCTATCGCCCCAAGGGCAAAGGGCCGTTTCCCGGCGTGGTCGAGGTGCACGGCGGCGCCTGGACGCTGAACGACCGCATCACCAACCATGATATCCACGTGCCGCTGGCCAAGAGCGGCGTCGTGGTGCTGTCCATCGACTTCCGTATGCCGCCGCAGGCGATGTACCCGGCATCTCTGGTTGATATCAACTTCGCCGTACGCTGGTTCAAGGCGCGGGCGGCCGAATTCGGCGTCGACGTGTCGAAGGTTGGCATCGTCGGCACCTCCAGCGGCGGCCACCAGGCGCTGCTGGCGGCGATGCGGCCGCGCGATCCCCGTTACAGTGCGCATCCGTTGCCGGGCGCGTCCAGAGCCGACGCCAGCGTCCGATATATCGCGGTCTGCTGGCCGGTGGTCGATCCGCTGGCGCGCTATGAAATGGTGAAGGCCAATGGCAACGAGCGGCTGGCCGCGGCGCACGATGCCTTCTGGCCGGACCGGGAGGCGATGGCGGAAGGCTCGCCGCAACTGATCCTCGACCGGGGCGAGGCGGCGGACCTGCCGCCGGCGCTGCTGATCCAGGGCACCAACGACGACAATATCGGCCCCGTGATGACCGGCCGCTTTGTCGACAGCTACCGCCGGGCGGGGGGCGAGCTTCAGTACGAGGTGTTCGAGGGCGCGCCGCATGCCTTCATCGTCAAGGACCCGGGGGCGGACATCGCGCAGCGCGCCGTCCGCCTGATTGTGGATTTCGTGCACGCACAAACGCGCTGAACGGCTGGAGCCGCCCCGATCCGGTTGGATCGGGATCAGGTGTCTAACGTTGCACCAGTTCGATGCTGACCCCGTCCGGCGCTTCGATGAAGCACAGCTTCAGGCCGGTCGGGTTCATCTTTAGCGGTACGGAGAAGGTGACGCCCCGGGCAGCCAGTTCTTTGCAGTAGGCTTCCAGGTCGCCGTTGTAGGTATAGCCGATATGGTCCGCGCCCCAGCGGTTATGACTGGAATAGTCGCCATAGTCGTTGAAGGCGTCGGGGGCGGCGGGCTGCTCGCCGGCACGCTGGCCACGCACCAGTAC
>JAYPXD010000202.1:0-267 GCA_038135395.1 Alphaproteobacteria bacterium
CCTTGGCCTCCTGCAACTCCGCATCGGTGCGCCGGTGGGCCTCGATCTCCGCCAACAGGCGTTGCGTCTGTTGCTCGCGCTCGCGGTTGGCGAGGATGCGGCTTTCTTCGGACAGCGTGTAGAGCCAAGCGGTAACGCCCACCAGAATCACCAAAATCACGAAGGATAATGCCAGTGCGCGCCCAACCGCATCGGCAGCGTCTGGCGAGACAATCCGGAAGTTCTGGTAAACGATCAGCAACAGCACGCCGACAATTAGCGCCATGG
>JAYPXD010000202.1:327-7193 GCA_038135395.1 Alphaproteobacteria bacterium
CACTGGGATTCCAAGGTGCAGCAGAGCGAACACACCGCGCCACGGTGAAACGGGCAGTCGACCATGTCCTGGCCGTCGAACTTGTGCTCGCAGATGATGCACGTGCGCTCGCCCGAGCGGCTTTCCGGCGGCGTCCGCGCAAGGTAGAAGCGGCCCTTCGTGGCAAAGGCAATGGCAGGCGCCGCGATCATGGCGGTGCCAAACGCGATCCAGCTGGAAAACGCCGCAACGCTGCTGCCGAAAAAGCCAAGCGAGGCGACGAGCGAGAACACCGTTGCCAGCGTCGCTGCGCCAACGCCGACCGGGTTGAGGTCAAAGAGGTAGGCGCGGCGGAACTCGATCCGAGATGGCCGCAGGCCCAGTGGCAGGTTGATCATCAGGTCGGCCGTGATCGCGCCGATCCAGGCGAGCGCCACATGCGAGTACAGCGCCAGCGTGTTCTCCAGCGCGCCGAACAAGCCGAACTGCATCAGCATCAAAGCGATAGCGACGTTGAACACCAGCCATACCACACGACCGGGTTGGCTGTGGGTCACACGGGCAAAAAAGTTCGACCAGGCGATCGAGCCGGCATAGGCGTTGGTGACGTTGATCTTCAACTGCGCCAGAATCACGAAGCCGATGGTGAACACAAGCGCGGCCTCCGGCGGCAGAAACCGCTCATAGGCTGCCAGATACATGATGGTCGGCTCGATGGCGGCTTCGACCGGCACGTCGGCATTCAGAATCAGGACGGTCAGGAACGAGCCGGCCAGCATTTTCAGCGTGCCGATCACCGCCCAGCCCGGCCCGGCCGACAGCAGCGCGAGCCACCAGGCCGCCCGCTCGCGCCGGCCTTTCGGCTGCGGCAGAAAGCGCAGAAAGTCGACCTGCTCCCCGATCTGCGCGATCAACGCGAAGGCGATGCCCGTTGCAGCGGCAACCATGACCGGGTCCAGGCTGCCATCCCCCGGCCCCTGCAACAGCCCCTGATGCTGGGCCCAGGGCAGGATTTCGACGCCGGCCCAGGCCAGCACGGCGAATGGCAACACCTGCAGGACGATCCACAGCGGCTGCGTCCATTTCTGGAAGGAACCGATGCGCGCAAAGCCGTGGGTGACCAGCGGAATCACCAGCAAGGCATTGAGAAGATAGCTAATTTCCAACGGCACCCCGAGGCAATACTCCAGGGCCTGCGCCAGGATCGCGGCTTCCAGGGCAAAGAAGATGAAGGTGAAGCTGGCATAGACCAGCGAGGTGATCGTCGATCCCAGATAGCCGAAGCCGGCGCCTCGGGTCAGCAGGTCGATATCCACCCCCGCCCTTGCCGAGTGATAGGCGATCGGGATCCCTGTGATGAATAAAACGGCACCCACGATCAAAATTGCTGCAATTGCGTTATTAAACCCGTATGACAGGGTCATCGCCCCGCCGATCGCCTCCAAAGCCAGGAACGAAATCGAACCGATCGCGGTGTTGGCAACGCGCAACGACGACCATTTTCGCGCCCGGAACGCGGTGAAACGCAGGGCAAAATCTTCCAGCGTTTCGTTCGCAACCCATTGATTATAAGTTCTTCTTACACGCGATACTGAAAAGTCGCCAAGCATCTGTTCTATCATCCGAGACATCCGGCGAGCGGATGCCCGGCCGGGTTATGGGGACGGTAGACCGCATATTTGCCGACGACACTACGCAATTCTGCCCATTGTTGCAATGCACCATAATACTGATGCTCCGAGACGTCAGCGGTTCGACCGATCCCGGTCACACCCGGTCAAGCTACGAAGGAGCGCGCTATGTCCGCCAAAGACACGAAATCGCCGATCATCGGCCCTCTCAGCCGCCGCAGCGTCCTGATGGGCGGCGCTGCGCTGACCGCCAGTCTGTTCGCCCCCAAATTCCTGCGGGCCGCCGATTTCCCGACGGCAACCGTCAACACTACCGGCCTCGCCGTGACAGACAGCACGGTCACCATCGGCATCCTGCACTCGATCACCGGCACCATGGCCATTTCCGAGACCGGATCGGTCCAGGCAGAAAAGCTGGCGATCTCGCAGATCAACGCCATGGGCGGCATCCTCGGCCGCAAGATCGAATTCATCCAGGAAGACGGCGCTTCCGATTGGCCGACATTCGCCGAAAAGGCGAAGAAGCTACTGGTCAACGACAAGGTTGCCTCGGTCATGGGCTGCTGGACATCGGCCAGCCGCAAGGCGGTGCTGCCGGTGTTCGAACAATACAACGGTTTCCTCTACTATCCGACCTTCTACGAAGGCCTGGAGCAGTCGCCGAACGTGATCTACACCGGCCAGGAAGCGACACAGCAGATCATCGCCGGCATCGATTGGGTCACCCGCACCAAGGGCGCGAAGTCTTTCTACCTCCTGGGCTCCGACTATATCTGGCCGCGTACCTCCAACAAGATCGCCCGTAAGCACATTGAAAAGCTGGGGCTGAAGGTTGTGGGCGAGGAGTACTATCCGCTTGGCCACACGCAGTTCAACTCGGTCATCAACAAGATCCGCCTGAAAAAGCCGGACGTGATCTATGCCATCGTCGTCGGCGGGTCGAACGTCGCGTTCTACAAGCAGCTGAAGGCGGCCGGCATCGATATGGCCAAGGAAAAGCCGATCCTGTTGACCATCTCGGTCACCGAGGACGAGATCCGCGGCATCGGCGGAGAAAACATCGAAGGCGCCTATGCCTGCATGAAATACTTCCAGAGCCTGGACAACCCGAACAACAAGGACTTCGTCGCCGCATTCAAGAAGATGTGGGGCGAGGACATGGTGATCGGCGACGTGACCCAGGCAGCCTATCTGGGACCGTGGCTCTGGAAGGCGGCGGTGGAGAAGGCCGGCTCGTTCGACGTCGACAAGGTGCGCGCGGCATCGCCCGGCATCGAGTTCACCAAGGCGCCCGAAGGCTACGTCAAGGTCCACGAAAACCACCACCTCTGGTCCAAGACCCGCGTTGGCCGCGCGAAAGTGAACGGCCAGTACGAAGTGGTCTTCGAGACGGCCGACCTTGTCGAGCCCGATCCGTTCCCGGCCGGCTACCAATAAGGCGTTCGCCCTCCCCCCGGGACGGTCGGTCCATGCGGGGGAGGGCCGCCGGTCTCCCCATCACATCCTCGCGGGCGGCTCAGACGCCGCCTTTAGGAGTTGAAATCATGTTCGCCGACTACTCGATGGGCGAATTAACTGCGATTTTCGCCATGCAGGGCTTTGCCGGGCTAATCCTGTTCTCGGTCTTTATCCTGATGGCGCTTGGCCTGGCTATCATCTTCGGCCAGATGGGCGTGATCAACATGGCCCATGGCGAGTTCATGATCCTGGGCGCCTACGTGACCTACATGCTCTCGCACGTCTTCGCAGACTACCTGCCCGGCCTGTTTGGGATTTACTTTTTTGTAGCGATGATCTTGGCGTTCATCGCCTCCGGCGCGCTTGGCATGCTGGTGGAATGGGGACTGATCCGACACCTTTACAAACGACCTTTGGACACACTGCTGGCAACCTGGGGCCTCAGCCTGATCCTGCAGCAGATCTACCGCTCCGTCTTCGGCGCACGGGAGGTCGGCGTGACTATTCCCGACTGGATGATGGGCTCGCTGCCGCTGACCGACATGATTGAGGTGCCCATCAACGGCATTTTCGTGATGGTGCTTGCGGTCAGCATCTCGCTGGCGGTCTATATCCTGATGTTCCGCTCGCAATGGGGCAAGCAGGTCCGCGCCGTCACCCAGAACCGGACCATGGCCGGCGCCGTCGGCATCAATACGGAGCGCACGGACCGGCTGACCTTCGGCATCGGCTGCGGCGTCGCCGGTGTCGCTGGTTCGGCCTTCACCATGATCGGCTCAACCGGGCCGACGGCGGGGCAGCTCTACATCGTCGACACCTTCCTGGTGGTCGTCTTTGGTGGTGCGGCCAGCCTGCTGGGCACGATCGCCTCCGCCTTCTCCATCAGCCAGGCACAATCGATCATGGAATTTTTCCTCTCCGGCTCAATGGCAAAGGTGCTCACGCTGCTGACCGTGGTCGGCATTCTGATGCTGCGCCCGCAGGGCCTCTTCGCCCTGAAGCTGCGGAAGTAAGGGGAAAGCCATCATGCTCACGCGCAATCGCTTTTTCACCCCCGCGGAGATCGCCGGCTTCGCCGTCCTCGCCGCCGTCATCTTCCTGATCCTGCCGGCAGCGCTCGACACCTTCCGTCTCAACCTGTTCGGCAAGTACCTGACCTACGCCTTCGTCGCGGTCGGCCTGGTGCTGTGCTGGGGCGCGGGCGGCATTCTCAGCCTTGGCCAGGGCATTTTCTTCGGCCTCGGCGGCTATTGCATGGCCATGTTCCTGAAGCTGGAGGCCTCCACGCCGGAGGCCACCAAGATCCAGTCCACCCCCGGCATCCCGGACTTCATGGATTGGAACCAGATCACGGAACTGCCGACCTGGTGGCAGCCCTTCTACAGCCTGCCCTTCACCCTGATCGCGGTTATCGCGGTGCCGACGATCTTCGCCTTCATCATCGGCGTCGCCATGTTCAAGCGCCGGGTGGGCGGCGTGTACTTCGCCATCATTACCCAGGCCATCGCCGCAATCATGACCATCCTGATCATCGGCCAGCAGGGCTATACCGGCGGCGTCAACGGCATCACCGACCTGCGCACGCTCGAAGGCTGGGATATCCGCACCGACGAGGCGAAGGAGATGCTCTACTTCGTCAATGGCATCCTGCTGTTCGCCTGCCTGTTCGCCGCCCACTTCATCCGCAAGTCGAAGCTGGGCAGGCTGCTGATCGCCATGCGCGACCAGGAGGACCGGGTTCGCTTCTCCGGCTATGACGTGGCGAACTTCAAGATCTTCGTCTTCTGTGCCGGCGCGGCCTTCGCGGCGGTGGGCGGGGCGATGTTCACTCTGCAGGTCGGCTTCATGTCGCCGAGCTTTGTCGGGATCATCCCCTCCATCGAGATGGTGATCTTCTGCGCGGTCGGCGGGCGGCTGTCGATCTTCGGCGCGGTCTACGGCGCGCTGCTGGTCAACTGGGCCAAGACCACCTTCTCCGAGAGCTTCCCGGAACTGTGGCTGTTGGGCCTCGGCGGACTGTTCATCGCCGTCGTGCTGGTGTTCCCAAACGGTCTGGCCGGCATCTACGACCAGTATATCGCGCCCTACCTGCGCAGGCTGATCCCGCAGCGGGCGGCTGAGAAGCAGTCGTCCCGCACCGTCAGCGCCCCGGCTGAATAGGAGGACCCAACCAATGGCAGAAGCATCCGAATTCCTGCTGGCGGTGGAAGGCCTGACGGTCTCCTTCGACGGCTTCAAGGCGGTGGACGACCTAAGCCTCTATGTCGACCCCAACGAGTGCCGGGTGATCATCGGCCCGAACGGCGCCGGCAAGACCACGGTCCTGGACCTGATCTGCGGGCGCACCAAGGCCACCACCGGCTCGGTCAAGTTCAAGGGGCAGGAACTGCTGACCATGCGCGAGGACCAGATCGTTCACGCCGGCGTCGGCCGCAAGTTCCAGACCCCATCGGTCTACGAGGACCTGACCGTGTTCGAGAACCTGGAGCTCTCCTACCCCAAGGGCCACGGCGTCTTCGGCGCCCTGTTCTTCAAGCGGGACAACCAGGTGGCCGAACGCATTCAGGAGATTGCCGAGACCATCTTCCTCGCCGGTTCCCTGGACGAAAAGGCGGCCTTCCTCAGCCACGGCCAGAAGCAGTGGCTGGAGATCGGCATGCTGCTGATCCAGGACCCGCAACTGCTGATGCTGGACGAGCCGGTGGCCGGCATGTCAGTCGCCGAGCGGGTGCAGACGGCGGAATTGCTGAAGCGGATCATCCAGGACCGCTCCGTCATCGTGATCGAGCACGACATGAAGTTCGCCGAGGACATCGCCTCCCGCATCACCGTCCTGCACCAGGGCAAGGTGTTGTCGGAAGGCTCGATGGAGCACGTCCAGGCCGACCCCAGGGTCGTCGAAGTCTATCTGGGGCACTGAGGAGCCAGCCATGCTGAACATCGAAAACCTGCGCGCGGCCTATGGCGAGTCGGAGGTGCTGCACGGCCTCGACTTCCAGGTGCAGCCGGGTGAAATCGTCACCATCATGGGCCGCAATGGCATGGGCAAGACCACGCTGATGAAGACGCTGATGGGCATTGTCCCCGCCAAAACCGGCGAGGTCACGGTGGGCGAGACTGCCGTCACGCGGATGAAACCCTACCAGCGCGTCGCCAACGGCATCGCCTATGTGCCCCAGGGCCGGCAGATCTTCTCCACCATGACGGTGCAGGAGAACGTGGAGACCGGCCTGACCGTCACCGGCAAGTCCACCGTCAGCCCGGACATTTACGAGTTGTTCCCGGTGCTGCTGGAGATGAAATCCCGCCGTGGCGGCAACCTCTCCGGCGGCCAGCAACAGCAGCTCGCCATTGCCCGTGCGTTGGCGTCGGACCCGAAGGTCTTGCTGCTGGACGAGCCGACCGAGGGCATCCAACCCTCCATCATCCTGGAGATGGCGCGCACCCTGAAGCGCATCCGCGACGAGCGGGGGCTGTCCATCGTCGTTTCCGAACAGGTGCTGCGCTTCGCCCTCGACGTCGCAGACCGCGTGTTGGTGATCGAGAACGGCGAGTTCGTGCACGAGTCGCCGCGCGCCAGCATCGACGAAGAAAAGGTCTCTCGCTTCCTCTCCGTCTAACCCTTCCTCTCTAGTTTCCCCCCGCGCAAAGGAGCAATCCATGACCGTTACCATTATCGAAGTGAACCTGAGCGAAAGTCCGCACACCAACGAGAACGTGCACAACCGCTGGCACCCTGACATTCCGATTGGCGTCTGGGTCGAGCCGGGTGACGATTTCAAGATCGAGACCTATGAC
>JAYPXD010000203.1:0-7187 GCA_038135395.1 Alphaproteobacteria bacterium
GCGTGGTTTCTGCCGGCACATAGTCAGGCGGCACCTCAAAGTTGAGCTGCGCTTCTCCCCTGTACCAGGCCAGCCAATGCCAGGGCTTGGTCGCCAGAATTGCCTCGCAGGCCTCGCGAGAGCCCGGATAGCCGGGCGGCAGCGGCAGCTCGCGCCAGTCGAAGCGGCGCTTGGCCTCCAGCGGCACATCCCAAGGGTGATGCGGATCGGGAAAGCTCATCCAACAGAACCAATCCTCGTCCGCGTTTAGCCCTTTCAGCCAATCCACGGCGCGGTTCGCGGTCCAATGGGTGTGGTACAGTTCGATCGGGATGGGATTATCGGCCACCTGCGGCGCGCCGGTGTCGCCGCCGCCGAGGGCGCTCGGCGCGCCATTCGCCGTATATTCGTGGAAGCCCCCGACCGCGTCCGGATGCTGTTCAGCAAGCCATTTCGGGTAGTGAAACAGCGAGCGCCCGGCCCGCCCGGTATGGCCTGCGAGTTCCATGTGGTCGAAGCCGCGATGCGGTCCGAACGAGCCCTCGTTGGCAGCCTTGTTCTCGAAAAAATCTTTGCCCGCGTGCGGCTCGAAATGGGCCTTGCCGATCAGGGCGGTTTTGTAGCCGGCCGCCTTCAGCGCATGGGCGAGGCTCGGCGCCTCCACAGGCAGCGCGATGCCGTTGGCGGTCACACCGTGCATGCGGATATGCTGGCCGGTCAGAATGGTCGCGCGCGCCGGCATGCACACCGCGCATTGATTCCGGGCCTGGCGATAAGTAATGCCAGCAGCGGCAAGCCCGTCGATCACCGGTGTCCTGGCAAACCGGCCGCCAGCAAACCCAAGCCCGTCATAACGCTGCTGATCCGTGGTAATCAGCAGGATTTTCCGGCCCATGCGCGTGTCCTTCCTTGAAGGGTCAGCCTGCCTCGCCTGCGTCGGCCAGCGACGACAAATCGGCGTTCGTGTAGACATTCTGCACGTCGTCGTTGTCGTCCAACGAGGTCAACAGCCGCATCAAGCCATCGCGGTTATCCTCCGCGACCGCAACCTCCGCCATCGGACGCCACACAAGCTTGGCTTCCTGCACGGTCGCCGCGGCGTCGACTTCCTGGTAGACCTGACTGAAGGCGTCCACCTCGGTCACGACATAGAAACTATCGGGCTCATCCTCGACATCGTTGGCGCCGGCCCCAGCGGCGACATCGAACAGCGCTTCGAAGTCGGTGCCCTCGCGGGACACCTGAATTTCGCCAATCCGCTGGAACAGGAACGACACCGAATTGGTCTCGCCCAGCGAGCCGCCGTTCTTGTTGAAATAGCTACGAACTTCGCCGGCGGTACGGTTTTTGTTGTCGGTCATCGCTTCAACGATGATGGCGATACCGCCCGGCCCATAGCCTTCATAGCGGATTTCGGAATAGTCGTCGGTGTTATCCGGCCCGGCGGCGCTCTTGATGGCCCGGTCGATGCGCTCGTTCGGCATATTCGCCGCTTTTGCAGCACTGATCGCAGCGCGCAGACGCGGATTAGCGTCAGGGTCCGGTGAGCCCATCTTCACCGACACCGCAATCTCTCGGCCGATGCGGGTGAAGATCTTCGCCCGCTTGGCGTCCTGCGCGCCCTTGCGGTGCATAATGTTCTTAAACTGGGAGTGGCCAGCCACGGGCACACCTCATGGAAGTTATGGGTTGCGGAAAACGCCGCCCGGTATGCGACGCGCCACCGGCAACGTCAACACGCCTGAAAGCCGCGCAATGGCAAGGTTCACCCTGCGAGGGGCGCGGCGGCCATGGCGGATGCACGCTGCGCCAACGGCTCGTACTGCCGCCAATCCAGCGGCAAAGCCCGGAGCGTTTCCGGATCCCACATCAGCCGGGCAACGCCCAAAACGTTCGTTCCATAGACATGCAGGCCAATAGCGGGCTCATCGCCCAGGCACTCCGCAACATGCGCCATGTCGGCCGGGATCGTTACGATATCGCCGGGCGTCAGCACGACTTCCCGGTCGCGCGAGAGCGTCTCGTCGGCAGACCGGCGATAGAGGGTGTTCTTCTCGCTGCCCGACAGCAGCAGGATATTGGCCCAAGTGCCGTGGTTGTGCGGCGGCGTGCGGCGGCCATTCGGAAAATTGACCTTGAGGAGCGACAGGTTGGGCGCACGGAAAAAGGCCTGATTGGCGTTGCCGCCAACCCCGGGAAGATAGCTCAACATCCGGCCGAGCCCGTCGAGATCGCCTTTCAGCCGCTCCATTTCGGACCGAACCGCCGCCTGCGGATCAGCGGCAGCCGCGGCATTCGACATTCGTTGCACAAGGTCGGCGATGGTCATGATTCAGGCATCCTTGCAACACGTTGGAAAAACCACAGATCAGCGCATCCTAATGCCAGGTGAACAGCACATCTACAAACAAGCCTTTAAGAGGCTTCACAGGACTTGGCAGGTCATAGGTGAACCGCTGAAGATCGCGCGGATCCAGCACCTCTGCCGGCGGCTCGCGCACAACGTCCGCAAGCATATTCTTTTCGGTATCGTAAACGACGATTCGAACCGGCGGGATTCGCCGCCGCATATCGGATGTATTCTGGATAAATCCCGTAACCCGCAACATGTCTGGATTATCGACTGCTGCGCCCGAGGCCAAATCGACGAACGCCAGCCCCTCTCCCGCCTGCCGCAGCGGGATCCCAGCCAAATTGTACAGGGGCTTAAAAGATGGTGCGACCGCAACGATCTCATTGCGCAAGATATAGGTGACGGCAACAAACAGCATCAGTACGGTAGCTACGATAACCCTCGTCCAAGGCCGTCCCGGCTCCGGCGCGGCCTCGATACCGACGCCTGGAAGCGGCCGGTCCCAGGACGGTACCGATTCATCGGCGACCTTTTCCTTGAATGGCGCGATAATTCCGGAAAATTCGTCTTTCCTGGAGGGAACCGAATCGGGGCCGGAAGCTGGCTTGGGGTCTGTTGTAATCGGATCGGCTTCGGGCGCACCTGACACCGGAGCGGCAGCAGCGGGGCCGCCGACCTCCGCGGATTGCTCGGGCACAGCCCCGTCCACAGTTGCGTGCCAAACATGCTGGCAGCGGCTACACTTGACGCTGCGGCCAGCTTCTCCCAAAGCACCATCGGGAATACTAAATGTGGTACCGCAGCTAGGGCAGGTCAGTTGCATAAGACACTCGAGCTGGTTGGACCGGTTGAGACGGTGCGCCGCGCTTGGATAGCCCCGCCGAAGTCAAATTTTGAGTGAGCGCACTATACGCATAGAATGATGAAGATGCCATATGCCAACAACCAATAGAGTATATCAATGTCGGGCAATTTGACCGAGCCCTTGCCGGACACCGTCCCAGATCCCGCCACCCCGGCGACCGTAGTCGCGCTGGACCGCGTTTCTGTGGCCTACCAAGGCGGTGAGGCCGCGCTGGACCAGGTGACATTCGCCCTGTCGCCGGGATCGTTCACGTTTGTCACCGGCGGCAGCGGCGCCGGAAAGACGACGCTCCTCAATGTGATCGGGCTGGCTCTGCCGATCAGCTCAGGCCAGTTGCGGGTGCTGGGGCATGACCCCAAATCCCTGCCCCGGGCCGAGCGCGCCGCCCTGCGCCGGCGAATCGGAATGGTCTTCCAGGATTTTCGATTGCTCGATCATCTGAGCGTTTTGGAGAACGTGGCGCTGCCCCTCCGCATGGACGGCATCGGAGACGGTAAGCGACGCGCCCAGGCCAGCGAGTTGCTGGAATGGGTCGGCCTTGGCGACCGATTGAATTCGCTGCCGCCGACTTTGTCGGGCGGTCAAAAGCAACGGGTTGCAATCGCCCGAGCCGTCATCGGCAGGCCGCAATTGTTATTGGCGGACGAACCCACCGGCAGCATCGACGATGAAATCGGCATGCGCGTCATCCGGTTGTTCCAGGCGCTGCACCACGAAGGCACGACCGTCGTTATCGCAACCCACAACCATCACCTTGTTCGTAACCTGCAATATCCGACCTTGCACCTGGCGCACGGGCACGTTCACTCAATCAGCGCTGACAATTCAGGAGGACTCGGGAATTGAGGCGGCGCCACTTTCAAATCTTCCAATCCGATGCCGCAAGCCGTTATCTTCCGTGGCTTCTGGTCTTGTCGGTGTTTCTGGCAACCATTGCTGCCGGCGGTCTGCTGGCGGTCGAGCGCACCCTGGCTCAATGGCGGGCTACGGCGCCGACGATCATTACGATACAATTGCCGCCGGGCGACGATCCCAAAGTGGATGAAGACCGGGCAGATGCAGTACTGCGGCGTCTGCGCGCCGAACCAGGGGTCGCGACCATCGAGCAAGTGCCGCGCGATCGCGTCGGCCAGCTGCTGGAGCCATGGCTGGGCAGCGACTTCAGGGTATCGTCCTTGCCGCTGCCGCTTGTGCTGCACGTCGAGTTGAAACAGGACAGCTCGACCTCTGCGGATACAATCGCAACAATCGCCCGCACCATCGTCGCCAACGCCATCGTCGACAATCACAAGGAATGGCGGGAATCGCTGGTCAACTATGTCAGCTGGCTGCGGTTCGGCATTGCCAGCAGTCTGGTGCTTGTCATCGTCGTCACCGGACTGACCGCGTTGTTTCTGACCTTGAGCAGAATGGCTATTCACCATCACGCCATCACCTTGCTGCACCAACTGGGGGCCAGCGACCGGTTCATTGTGCGGGCATTGGTGCGTCAAGCCGGAATTTCCGCAATCGCCAGCGGAATACTGGGTTTCGGGCTCGCATTCGTGTTGCTGGCTGGGCTGACCGCTGCATCGCTCCAGTTGGATGAAGCCTTCCTGCCGGTCCTGCGGATGCAGACGGCCGATTGGCTTTGGCTGTCGATCGTTCCCTTCGCATTCGTTGGTTTCACCGTCCTGGTGACGGCGCGGACGGCGACCCACCAACTGAGGCGAATGCCCTGAGCATGTCCCCGCTTCACGCTTTGGGCCGCGGATTGTCGATGGCGGTCGCCGCCGCCGGAATTTTGTGCTTTGCCGGTTTCGTGCAGCAACTTCCCAATGTCACGCAGGATTCCGGGCCGCTGGATGCGTTGGACGGCATTGTTGTACCGACCGGAGGCTATGCTCGCGTCGCTACCGGACTTGACCTGTTGCACCAGGGCGCAGGGCGATTGTTGATCACTGGCGTTTATCCGGATACGTCGCTATCGGCCGTACTGCTGGAAACCGACCGGAGGAGGCCCGCCTGCTGCGTCGACCTCGACTATGCCGCCGCGAACACCGCCGACAATGCGGTCGCGGCTGCAAAGTGGGAGAAGCAGTACAATTTCCAGCGCATTCACCTGGTAACGTCTTGGTATCATATGCCCCGCAGCCTTCTATTGTTCCATCGGGCGCTGCCGGGTATCACCATTGTCCCACATCCGGTATTCCCGCAGCATTGGGCCGACAAACCATGGTGGATTACCTGGGACGGTTGGCGGCTGGTCGGCATCGAATTCGGAAAATACGTCTGGGCATGGATTTTGCTCACCGTCGATCGGAACGGTTAAGGTTGATGAAGGCGATCAGAGCCCTGGCTTTTCACACTGGTTTCTTTCTGGGGACCGCACTACTGGCGATTGCCGGATTGCCAACCCTCTTAGGCCCGCCATCCTGGGCACGGTGGATGGGCAGCACCTGGGGCCGGTTCGTGTTGATGTGGGCCGAACTGACGGTCGGCATCACCTACCGGATCGAAGGAACGTTGCCGTCGGCGCCGGCCATCATCGCCTGCAAGCATCAGTCGGCATTTGAAACCTATCTCTTTCCGACGATACTCCCCAATGCCGTATTCGTTCTGAAGCAGGAGTTGCTGCGGGCGCCACTGGTCGGATGGTACCTGACCCGCTCGGGCCAGATCGCCATCGACCGCTCGGCCGGGGCGTCTGCCGTTCGCAAGCTATTGGCCGAAGCCCGCAAACGGGTTCGCGACGGCCATTCCCTGATCATTTTCCCGGAAGGCACCCGAGTTGCGCCCGGCGCGCATGCGCCGCTGCAACCGGGCGTGCGCGCCCTCTATACAGCGCTTGGCCTGCCGGTTGTGCCGGTCAGCCTGAATTCCGGCCTTTATTGGCCGCGCAACAGTTTTCTGCGCCGACCCGGATGTGTGCGGATCGTGGTGCACCCGCCGGTCCCAGCCGGTCTGTCGCGGCAGGACTTTGACCAAGCGATGAAATCGACAATGTTGCAGCCTGTAGACCGGGCGGAGGAGGCCAATTGCGGCTCTGGTTGACAGTTGGCGGACTGGTGACGTTCGCAATCGCAGGCTTCGCCACGATCTGGTGGTTTTTCGCCATCAGCCTGGGCGAACAGCAATTGGTTCGCGCGGAAAAGCGGCTATCCGAACGCGGCTATGAATTGCGCTACCAACGGCTGGAACAGAAGGGATTTCCCCTCAACCTGGTATGGGTACTCCATGGCGTATCCCTGACCAGAGTCCAATCGGGCGAAGCGCGTCCGCGCTTGGAAGGGGTCGCAGACGCGGTAAGGGTGCAGGCCAGACCGTGGTCCCCGCAATCCCTGCAATTTGCCGTCGTGGGCAAACACCAGTGGCTATCGGATACGCAAGGGGCCGCTGGCGCAGTCACAACGATCATCGGTTCAGCCGCCGGCGAGATTGGTCCTCGCGACGCCGCGCCCGGATGGCGCCTTTCAGCAACACTGACCGGCATTGAAGCCCGGTCCGAGTCCCTCCAGACTGCGCCGCTCACGATGTCCAGACTTTCCGTCGCCGGGCAGTTACCGCTGTCGATGGATGCTTTGCAATTGCAGGTGGACCTCACCGACGTCCATTTGCCGCAGGATACGGGCCTCGGGTCGGTCCTCCAATCCGCATCGCTGAACACCGATGTCGAGCCTTTGCCCCATAACTTTGACGCCGCAGCGCTGCGGACGTGGCAGGGCGCAGGCGGCAAGGTCACAGTCAACGATCTGCATATCGCGTTCGGATCGCTGCAGGGTTCGGCAAACGGCGCGGTTGGCCTGGATCAGGACCTGCGCGGGCAGGGTAGCATTACCGTTCGGATGCGCGAGCCGCAGCGGTTTGTGACTGCAGCGACCGAGGCCGGATGGATCCAGGCAAAACAACAGCCGCTGCTTGCACTTGGTTTAGGATTATTTTCCGCAAAAGGCAATTCTGGTAAGACCGAGGCGGCGATCCCGCTCGATCTCCGCGGCGGCGGTCTTTGGC
>JAYPXD010000204.1:0-4846 GCA_038135395.1 Alphaproteobacteria bacterium
CCTTCAGCCAACCGGCGGCGGCGCCGCGCGCCAGCGCCCGCACGCGCCCGATATAGGCCTGCCGCTCGGTCACGCTGATCACCCCGCGGGCGTCCAGCAGGTTGAAGGTGTGGCTGGCGGCGATGCATTGGTCATAGGCGGGCAGGGGCAGGCCAGCGGCCAGCAGCTTTGCGCTCTCGCGCTCCGCATCCTCGAAATGGCGGAACAGGGTATCTGTATCCGCGTGCTCGAAATTGTAGGCGCTGAACTCGCGTTCGTTCTGCAGGAACACGTCGCCATAACTCAAGCCTGCGCCATTGAAGTCCAGGTCGTAGACGTTCTCGACGCCCTGGATGTACATCGCCAGCCGCTCCAGCCCGTAGGTGATCTCGCCGGAGACCGGGTTGCAGTCGAAGCCGCCGACCTGCTGGAAATAGGTGAACTGCGTCACCTCCATGCCGTCGCACCAGACTTCCCAGCCGAGGCCCCATGCGCCAAGCGTCGGGCTTTCCCAGTCGTCCTCGACAAAGCGGATATCGTGATAGTCCGGATCGATGCCGATGGCCTTCAGCGAGCCAAGGTACAGGTCCAGAATATCCTCCGGGTTCGGTTTCAGGATCACCTGGAACTGGTAGTAGTGCTGCAGGCGGTTCGGGTTTTCGCCATAGCGCCCGTCGGTTGGGCGGCGCGATGGCTGGACGTAGGCGGCCCGCCAATGCTCCGGTCCTAGGGCGCGCAGGGTCGTCGCCGGGTGAAAGGTGCCGGCGCCGACGCTCATATCATAGGGTTGAAGCAAGGCGCAGCCTTGCTGGCCCCAATAACGCTGCAGCGCCAGGATCATGTCTTGAAAGGAAAGCGGAGCATCAGCCAAGGGCACAAACTCAGACTGCGGGCAAATTATTGCGGCGCAGCAAAGGCCGAGAAGCCGCCTGATTCAAGACGCCCCAACGCCGCATAGGTCATCAGTCGAATGCTGCGCTTCTCAAAGCATTGCCAGGGTCGGGCCGCTTTCACTCCATGGGGCAGTCGCTCTATCTGCCGCCTGCAGTAAAGCCCAAGCGAGACAATAATTTGACGAGAGAAGTGGAATATTGAAAGTCAATGAATTCATCCGAATTGCTCTCAACGTCGGTACCGCGGTCCCAAGAACGAGGACGGCCTCTGCATCGTTGAGGTCCATGCTTCGGATTTCCGATGCCGTCTGATGTCCTGACATCCGGTACACATTTCGCCAATCCGAGTTGTCGTAGGCCATATTTTTCCGGGCAACTACGGTAACATTATGATCTTTATAGAAATTTTCTGCAGCGTCGATCACGGTATTCGGGAATGGTGATACAATTGCGACTTTCTTTGCGCCAATTGCATTTAATGCTGAAAGTATCGCTTGTGACGTTGTAATAATTGGAAATCCGAAATCTTGCTGCGCTTTGGTGATTATATTCGATTCATAGGAGGAATCGACCAAATATGATGCGCGAAGGCTGCCAAATCCGAATATATCCGGCTTGGAAGTGTCAAATGCTTCTAAGGTCTTTGGCAAATTTTCTAAGTAATCGATCGCTTGCTGATCATCCGATTTGGCATCGCTGAAAAGGGTGGCGACCATCATCTCAGCTTCAGCCAAAAGCATGCGATGGAATTCAGCTTGCACTGTCGGATTCCGAGGCGTTGTTCCGAGGCCGATCCAAGTGGGGGCGCTGTGTTCGCGGGAGAATTCAGCCATCTCTGACCCTAATGCTGGTACTGCAATCGGTGTTGACAGACCGCAGGGATGTAGCAGACGCATTCACCTAACTAAAGTCGTATAAGGGAACCCCAATGTCTATTGGATGGAGTGAAGCCACACTGACCGTCGCCGGCACCAATATTCGGGTGCTCCAGGCGGGTGACGGCTACCCGACGGTGATCTTACATCACGATATTGGAACTTTGGACCGCTTGCCGTTTTATAACTTATTAGCGGCCGATACCCGGGTCATCATACCAACGCATCCGGGCTGGGGGCTGGCTAGCGAGCGGGCCGAATGGATGCGATCGGTGCGCGATATCGCGGCGATGTACCGCATGCTGTTGGCGCAGCAGGCTATCCCCAAGGCCAATCTCGTGGGCCTCGGATTCGGTGGCTGGATTGCGGCGGAGATGGCCACGATGGCACCGGCGGATACGGGCAAGGTCGTGTTGGTCGGCTCGATGGGCGTTCAGCCCGGCGAGGGCTACATTATGGATATGGCGGTCCATGGCTACCTGGATTACGCCCGCGCCTTTTTTCACGATCCCGCCAAGTTCACGGAAGTTTATGGTGAACCGACCGGCGACATGCTGGAAGGCTTCGACCTTTGCCGCGAAATGTGTTTCCGGGTCGCCTGGAAACCATACATGTTCGGCCATACGCTGCCGCACCTCATGCAATCGCTTCCGAACGAAACTCTCGTCGTTTGGGGCGAACACGACAAGGTGGTCCCGATCAGCAGTTGCAATCGGATTGTGGCGGCGCTGCCCAATGCGCGAAAAGAGATCGTCGCCGGCAGCGGCCATGCCGTTGATATGGAAAAGCCTGAAGAGCTGGCCGGCTTGGTCCGGAATTTCCTGAACGCCTAAGCGAAAAGGACCCAAAACTATGGATCTTCTGTATTTCACCGAACAGCCGATGGCGACCTATCCCGCCAAGGCGGGCCTGGATTTCGGCGCGACTGCGCTGATGTTCTCGAACAAGCATTTTGATCCGAAATCCGGCAGCGAGCTCTACAACAACTATATCGAGCAATATAAGCTGGCCGAAGAAGTCGGCATCGACGGCATCATGTTGAACGAGCACCACAATGCGCCGTTCTGCATGCAGGCCAAGGCCAATATTTTTGCTGCGATCCTTGCTGCCGTTACCGAGCGGGTGAAGATCGTGATGCTGGGCAACCCGCTGCCACTGGCGGAGAACCCGGTCCGCCTTGCCGAAGAACTGGCGATGATCGACATGATCTCGCGTGGCCGGCTGGTTTCGGGATTTGTGCGCGGCGGCGGGCAGGAACAGCTCGCGACCGGCGTCAATCCTGCCTACAACCGCGAGCGGTTCGAGGAAGCGCACGAGGTCATCACCCGCGCCTGGACTGAAGCCGGGCCGATCCGCCACGAAGGCAAGCATTATCAGCATCGGGTGATCAACCCCTGGGCCGTGCCATTGCAGAAGCCGTATCCGCGCGTCTGGGTTCCCGGTGTGATCAGCCGCGAAACGATCGTCTGGGCCGCACGCCAGCGCTACCCCTATGTGGCGCTGAATACATCAATCGAGGAAACGAAAAAGATTTGGGAGTTCTATGACTCCATCGCCGACGAATGCGGTTACACCGCCGGCCCGGAAAATCGCGGCTACCTGATCCAGACCCATATCTCGGACACTGAGGAGAAGGCAGAGCGGAACGCGCGGCAGTTCCAGTGGATGCAGGGCGAATTTACCGGCCTGGCGCACCCGGTATGGTCGACGCCGTCCGGCTATTCCAGCCCGAGTAACCGCCGCGCCTTTGTCGAGTTTGCGGCCGGATTGCGTCAAAACCCGCGCGGACGGACGACGTTCGAGCAACAGGTCAACGACATGCGCATCATCTATGGCACGCCCGACCAGGTGGTGAAAAAGCTGAAGATGATCCTGGAGCAGACTCGGCCCGGCATTCTGGCGCTGTGGGGCAATGATGGCGCGGTCAGCCAGGCCGATTCGCTGACCTGTATCCGCCTGATGGGGCAGGAGGTGTTCCCGGCGATCCGCGAGATTGCCAAGGAACTGGATCTGAAAAGTCCGGACGAGGCGAATGCCCCAGTTCACCTCAGATATTCCACTGACCTGCGGAAGCCTGTGGCGGCGGCGGAATAGCGGTGTTCAAAGCAAACGCCCCGGCTCAATCGGCCGGGGCGTTTTGCATAGTGCTTACGACCATCCGGGCGGGTGCAGCTTGTGCCAGTCGGTGACGCCTTCGTAGGCCGCTCCAGCCTGCACCAGCAGCGCCTCGCTGCGGTGATGGCCGACGAACTGGAACGACAGCGGCAGCCCATCGTCCGAAAGGCCGCAGGGCAGGGCCAGGGTCGGTAGGCCGGCAAAGTCCATCGGCACGGTAAAGCGGCTGGTCCAGGGGTCGCGGTCCGGCGGGATCGGTCCATAGGCGATCTCTGGCGGGTGCGGATAGGCGGCCCGCGGCGTGGACGGACAGAGCAGCAGGTCGATCACGGCCATGGTCGCCGCCAGAGCGCCATTGTGCTCAGTCCGCGCAATATGGGCGCGGGCGAAGTCCAGCGCGGAATAGCTGTGGCCGCGCTCCAGCCAGCCGCGGAACCAGGGGCCGTAATCCTGCGCGCGGGCGGGATAGGTGGCGGCATGGGCGGTTGCAGCTTCGGCGGTGCAGATCACCTGCCATTCGGCCAGATATTCGCGCAGTCGCGCCGGCATCCGCACCGGCACGATTTCGGCGCCGAGCGCGGCGACCGCGTCTTTCGCGGCTGCGACGGCGCGGGCAAAGTCCGGGGCCATATCCTCGGTCGCATAGCGTTCGTCCCAACCGACGCGCAGGCCTTTCACCCCTTTGCTGACGCCAGCCAGCAGGTCCGGCGCGGGGTAGGGCAGGGAGGTCGGGTCGTTGGGGTCATGGCCGGCGATGGCCTGGGTGACGATTCCAGCGTCCACGGCAGACCGGGGGAGGGGGCCGACATGGTCCAGCGTCTGGCCCAGGTCGAGCACGCCGTGCCGGCTGACCAGCCCATAGGTCGGCTTCAGGCCAACGGTGCCGCACATTGCGGCCGGATGGCGGATCGAGCCGCCGGTGTCGGTGCCGAGAGTAGCAAATGCGAGGCCCGCCGCAGTTGCCGCCCCGGACCCGCTGGAGGA
>JAYPXD010000204.1:4856-7165 GCA_038135395.1 Alphaproteobacteria bacterium
CCCGGCCATCGCACCTTCGGTCAGGTTCAGCTTGCCCAGCAGCACCGCGCCGGCCGCACGGAATTTCTCCACCACGGTGGCGTCATAGTCGGGCACGAAATCGGCCAGCACCTTTAGGCCGCCCATTGTCCGCACGCCCTTGGTATAGCAGAGGTCTTTCACTGCCACCGGCACGCCGTGCAGCTTTCCGCGGTAATGACCCGCGGCGATCTCCGCCTCGGCCTGCCGGGCTTCGGCCATGGCGCTGTCGCCCATGACGGTGGCGTAGGACTTGAGCTTGCCGTCCAGCGCTTCGATCCGCGCCAGCATGTGGGCCGTCACCACTACGGGCGAAAGGCGCCGGGTCTTGATCTCTTGAGAGAGTGCCTCGATGGTCAGGTAATGGATCGGCTCGCTCATGGGGGGTGCCTCAGGCCTTGCGGATGTGAAAGATGAACGTCTCCCCATCCTGCCGGCTTTCTTCCAGCGTGTCGCCGGTCATCTCGCAGAATGCGGGCACATCCTTTGCCGAGGCCAGGTCATCCGCCAATAGCTCCAGCACGCTGCCGCTGGCCATGCTTTTGAGCGCACGCCTGGCGCGGAGTACCGGCATCGGGCATTTCAGGCCAGTGGCGTCTAAAGTCTGGTCGGGCATCTCAGGCTCGCATCTGGTTCAGCAGAGGTTTCGAATACAATACGCCATAGTCGTCTGTCTCCGCCACCGCGGCTTGCTACGCCCCCCTGCGGAACCGCCTGCGAAATGGGTTGGAATACCCGAGCGCAGCGTTGCAATCGGCCAACATTCGGGCATCATGGCGGCAGTTGCTGTTCTGCCATAGTTGCAGGCTGCCTATGACGAAATTGGAGCCCCCTCGTATGTCCGCTGTTGTTACGTATCTATCAGAAGGCAAGATCGCCCACATTCAGTTGAATCGGCCGGAAAAGCTCAATGCGCTTTCCAATGGCCTCGTGGCTGAGCTGCGCGATGCGCTGGAGCGCTTTCAGGCGTCGGATGATCGCGTCGCCATCATTTCGGCGGCCGGCGAAAAGGCATTTTCCGTCGGAGCCGATCTCCGGGACCCGCCGCGCGACCCGGAATTGTGGGAATGCATGCCGGGCACCGGGGTATTCGTGGACAAGCCGATTATTGCCGCGGTGCACGGCTATGTCGTCGGCGGAGCCTACTGCTTGGTGCAATTCTGCGACCTGGCCGTCGCGGATGAGACCGCGGATTTCTTTTATCCGGAAGCGCAGATTGGCTTTTGCGGCGGCATGATCGCAAGCCATGCTGGCAGGGTGCCTTATAAGCTGGCCATGGAGTTCATGTTGACCGGGAAGCATTTTTCGGCGCAGCGCGCGTATGAGTGCGGCATGGTCAACAAAGTCGTGCCCAAGGGGCAGGCGGTCGAAGGCGCAATGGAATACGCCCGCATTCTGGCCGATTCCGCGCCGTTGGTGATGAGCGCGCTCTGCCGCTATACCCGGGAGACCGTGCTGCCGCGCGGCCCGTCAGAGGAGGCAGGGCTGGCCCGCAAGCAATTGCTGCGCATTGCGCGCTCCGAAGACCAGCAGGAAGGCGGGCGCGCGTTCCGCGAAAAGCGCACCCCGAACTTTGTTGGGCGCTGATCGTCGTGCCCGGCCCCGGGTCTAGGCCCAAGCTCGCCGTATGAGCGATGATGTGCGCATTGCCGTCGTTGGCGCTGGCCTGATCGGTCAGCGCCATTCCGGTCTGATCAGGCAACAGACAGGCGTGAGCCTTTGTGCTGTGGTCGATCCTGCTGATGCTGGTAAAGCGGCAGCGTTGACCATGGATGCCGACTGGTATCCAGATATGCAGCAGATGCTGGAGATGGCAAAGCCAGACGGCATCATCATCGCTACGCCGAACAGGATGCATCTGGAACACGGGCTGGCAGCTATTGCAGCGGGTGTGCCGGTGTTGGTTGAAAAGCCCATTGCCGACACAGTCGCCGCTGCACAAAGTTTGGTGAAGGCTGGGGAAGAGGCGGGCGTGCCGGTGCTGGTCGGCCATCATCGGCGTCACAATCCACTGATCCAACTCGCAAAGGCCGTGGTTGAATCCGGGCAATTAGGCCGGCTGGTGACGGTGCACGGCTTTTTCTGGCTGTTTAAGCCAGATGGCTATTTCGATGTGGCATGGCGGCGGCAGGCGGGAGCCGGGCCAGTCCTGATCAACCTGATCCACGACCTGGACCTGCTTCGTTATCTCTGCGGCGAGATCGTTTCGGTGCAGGCTATGGCATCGAACGCCATTCGCGGCTTTACGGTAGAGGATACCGCGGCGGCTGTGCTGCGGTTCAGCACTGGCG
>JAYPXD010000205.1:0-7027 GCA_038135395.1 Alphaproteobacteria bacterium
GGATCGGGTGCATCTGCTCTAACTTTATGAATGACGAGCAACTTCTCCCGATCAAATAACTCCATTAGATCGGGGGTTGCTCTAGGGCGGTGTCTGATCGGATTGGTCAGAAACCAAGACAGGTAAGGGCAAAGACAAAGGCTGTCCAGGTCACCGGACAGCCTCCATCGGCACCAACCTGCAGCGGTTGACTTAGCGTTTCACCACCAGGTCCAGGAACTCGCGCCGCATCATCGGATCGGTCTTGAACACGCCGCGGGTGCAGGTGGTCAGGGTATCGGTGCCCGGCTTATGCACGCCACGGGTGGTCATGCACATATGCGCGGCTTCGATCAACACGGCCACGCCCTTCGGCTGCAGCACGTTGTTGATTGTATCGGCAATCTGCGCCGTCAGCGTCTCCTGTACCTGCATGCGCTTGGCGAATGCATCGACAACCCGCGCCAACTTTGAGATGCCGACAACGCGCCGGTCCGGCAGGTAAGCGACATGCGCTTTGCCGATGATCGGGACAATATGGTGTTCGCAGTGCGACTCGACGCGGATATCGCGGACGATGACGATCTCGTCATAGCCATCGACCTCCTCAAAGGTCCGCCCCAGGATATCGGCCGGATCGTCATTGTAGCCGGAAAAGAAATCCTGCCACGCGCCAACGACACGTTTGGGGGTATCGATCAGGCCTTCCCGATCCGGGTCTTCCCCAATAAACGCAATCAACGTGCGGACGGCGGCTTTCGCCTCTTCCTTCGTCGGACGTTTCGCGGCTTTGGAAGTGCGATGCTCGCCCATCTGCGGTTCCTCTACATCAGTGCCGGCAGGGGCCGACGTATCCAATTTTTCCATCAGTACTCTCCGGGCTGCCAGACCAATGCGTTGACAACGGCCTCACAAACCACGCGCTTTACGGGTGGGTGAATCACTCGCAACGCGAGTTGTCTGGTGCTGTGACGAACCTGACACGCACGATGGCGCCCGGCCTTAGGCCGGCGGCGTTCGCTTCGCAACCTTAAACATAAGGATTAACGGCACGCTTGCCAAACAAGCAGCAGTATAAAGTGCGAATGCGTTTAAATAGCCCAGCATGCTAGCCTGGCGCAAGATCTCACCGGAAATCCCTGCAAGACCGCCCACCGTGTCCAGTGTCATGCCGGCGGCATTGAGATTTTCGTTGAAGGGTGACGCAAACTCGGTCATGCGGGAATAGTTCTCGCCGCGGCTCCTGATGACCGTCGCAACCGACAGCGAAATAAAAATGCTGGAGCCCAGATTGCGCAACAAATGGAAAATAGCAGATGATTCCGCCAGATAGGCAGGATTCAGCGTCCGGAATGAGGCCACCGTCAGCGGCACCCAGAACAGGCCGACCGAAAGCCCCTGCAACCCGCCGACAAAAGCAACGGTCTGGAATGCAACATTGTGGTCGAACGTCATCATGAGCAGACCACTGGTCGCCTGTATCCCCATGCCAATGCACATGCCAATCCGCGGATCGATACGGGCGACGAACATCGCGGAGAAAAACCCGGCCAACGCCCCGACGCCCCGCGCACCCAATAGCTCGCCGATGATCGAGTTCGGGTACCCCATCAACCCCTGCAACATCGGCGGGAACAACACCATGGGCGTGAAGTTCAACATGCCGTAGATCAGCACGATCATCAGCCCCAGCGCATAATTCCGATCCAGCAACAAAGCGGGCGTCAGAAACGGCTTGGACGTAGTAACCGAGTGAACGACGAACACATAGAAGGCCAACACACCCAAGCAAGCTTCGATGACGATTTCGAGGCTGTCGAACCAGTCCTGCCTTTGTCCTCTGTCCATCATCAACTGAATGCAGCCAATGGCGATTGCCAAGGCCAGAAACCCGGTCCAGTCGAGCTTGATATTCGACTGACGCCCCTTGTCAGCCAGCAGGAAATACAGCCCGGCTGTCGCCGCGATCCCCACCGGCACAATCATGTAAAAGGCATAACGCCAGGTGTAGACGTCAGCCAGATATCCCCCGACCATCGGCCCCAACACCGGCCCGATAACGACGCCCATGCCAAAGATCGAAGTCGCCTGCCCATGCTGTTCCTTCGGGTAGGTATCGAGGATGGTGGCCTGGGCTAACGGAATCAGCGGCGCACCCAGCGCGCCCTGCAAAATTCTGTACAAAACCAAGGTCTCTAGCGATTCAGCAAGCCCACACAGCAGAGTCGCAATCGTAAAGCCAGCCTGGCAATAGATCATGACATTGCGGCGGCCAAACCGAGCCGTCAGCCAGCCGGTCGTCGGCGTTGCAATGGCGGTTGCCAGGATGTTGAAGGTCATTACCCAGGCAATCTGGTCCTGGGTCGCCGACAATGACCCCTGCATTTGCGGCAGGATCACGGACACCACCAGAACTGTTGTTCCATAAAGCGTGGTTGCCATCGTAACCATGCTAAGCACGAGCGCGCGCTTGAGCGGTGTATCGGCGACGATCCCGCGAGCCATGCCGATAATTACCTAACCGTAGGCGCGGGCGACCTGCCCATGCAATGTACAGGCAGCCTCGGCCAGAGAGACTGCGACCGGCGCCACCTCTTCCGGCGGACGCAGCGAATTCTGGTCTTCCCCCGGGAATGCGGTCGCCCGCATGCCAGTCCGCATCGCACCAGGGTCCAGCAGGTTGGCGCGAACTTTCGTGAAGCCGATTTCCTTGGCATAACTGGCGACCATCGTCTCCAGCGCCGCCTTGCTGGCCGCATAGGCCGCCCAATAGGCCGAAGCCTCCATCGCCATGCCGCTGGTCACCATAATCACCCGTCCGCTTTCGGAACGGCGCAGGCCAGGGTCAAAGGCGCGCAACAGGCGCCAATTGGCGGTAACATTTAGATCCATGGTCGCCTGCCAATCTTTTGGGCTCAGATGCCCAACAGGCGTCAATGGCGGCAAAGTCGCCGCATTGCCGACCAAGATGTCGAGGCGGCCAAAACGCTGCGCTACCGCCGCGGCCATGCGGTCGAGTTCATCGAACTTGACAAGATCGAGCGGCACCAATGTAGCTTGTCCGCCGGCAGCCCGTACGCGATCGTACGTCTCCTCCAAGCCGCCCTGGGTGCGCGCCACCAGAATGACATGCGCGCCCTCCATGGCAAATTTTTCCGCGATTGCGGCCCCCAGCCCGCGCGAGGCGCCGGTAATGAGCGCAATCCGGCCGGCCAACCGACCCTCTGTCATGTCTGCCATCAGTCTACTTGCTTTATCGATTTGCGGTCGTGCTTGCCGGCGTTTCCGTCATCGCGGTCGGTCAGGCGCACGGGATAATCCCCCGTAAAGCATGCGTCGCAAAATGCAGGAGCTGCATTGTCGCGATGGCCTTTGCCCATTGCCTCATAAAGGCCATCGATTGAGATAAAAGCCAGGCTATCGACGCCGATTTCCTTGGCAATCCCCGCCGGATCAAGCCGTGACGCGATTAATTCATCCCGTTCGGGCGTATCAATGCCGTAATAACAGGGATTAGCCGTCGGCGGCGAGGATATCCGCATGTGGATTTCCTTGGCGCCCGCGCTGCGCATCATCTCTACGATCTTACGGCTGGTGGTGCCGCGGACAATGCTGTCGTCGACGAGGATAATCCGCTTGCCCGCAACGATCGACCGGTTCGGATTGTGCTTGAGTTTCACGCCCAGGTGGCGGATTTGGGCCGTTGGCTCAATGAAAGTTCGGCCGACATAATGGTTCCGGATGATGCCATACTCGAATGGCACCCCTGACGCCGCAGCATAGCCGATGGCGGCCGGCACTCCGGAATCGGGGACCGGCACCACGACGTCGGCACCATTTTCCGGGTGCGATTCCGCCGCCAAAACCTCACCGATCCGCTTGCGCGCGCCATAGACGCCCCGTCCCTCCATGACACTGTCCGGACGGGCGAAATAGATGTACTCAAAGACGCAGAAACGGCTTGGCTGCTTGGCGAACGGAAACAGCGATTGTACGCCGCTTTCATCGATCACCAGCATTTCGCCTGGCGCAACGTCCCGGACAAATTCTGCGCCAATGATATCGAATGCACAGGTTTCAGAGGCCAGAATGTGCGCATCGCCCAATTTGCCCAATACCAAAGGCCGGATCCCCAGGGGATCGCGCACGCCGATCAGCTTTTTCTGACTCAACGCAACCAGGCTGTAAGCGCCTTCAACGTGGTGCAACGCATCGATTAACCGGTCGACCAGCGTGCTGCGAACGCTGCGGGCGATCAGGTGGACGATCACCTCCGTATCGGTCGTCGATTGGAACAGCGAGCCTCCCTCAACCAACCGCCGCCGCAATGCGCGGGCGTTGGTGAGATTGCCGTTGTGCGCGATGGCAAAGCCACCGAAGGCGAACTCCGCGAACAGGGGTTGGATATTGTGAACAGCCCCCTCGCCTGTCGTCGCATAGCGGTTATGGCCGATTGCGGCATAGCCGGTCAGGCGCTTGATCACCTCTTCGTTGTTCAGGACCGCGCCGACTTCGCCGACACCGCGCTGCGCATTAAACCGTTTGCCATCGAAACTGACGATGCCCGTAGCCTCCTGGCCGCGATGCTGCAGCGCGTGTAGGCCCAGCGCGGTATGGGCCGAGGCCTCACTGCCGCCATAAATCCCAAAGACCGCACATTCCTCTCGCGGTCCTTCTTCTTCCAGCAGGGTGACAAGGCCCGGCTTATCGCTTGGCGCCAGCATCGCCGTTCTCCTTTTCGCCACGCAACAAGCTTTCGAGGCCACGCCGCATGTCCGTGTTGTATCCTGAATTGACCGTATCGGCATTGCCGCCCGACACCGAGGGCGCCGGAACATTAAAGCCCTGCCGCAATCGCTCAAGCTCTGCGGCGTGTTGATCCAAACGTCTGAGTCGGGCTGTTTCGCCAGGCTCAGACTTCCATCCCGATGGCAGAATTTTCTCCAACTCCCGGGCGCCTTCCCGAAGCATCGGCGTAACCTTGGCATCATTCAGCCATTTCGGCTGTTCCGCTGCCGGAAAGAACCACGCGAAGGCCATGTAAGCCACCACCAGCAACAGCACACCGCGCAGAATGCCGAACAAAAACCCGGCGGCACGGTCTATCGCATTGTGTTCCGAGCCGGCAATCGCCTCCGCCAGTGCGCCGCTGATCAGTCGCAACAGGATGAATGAGACGAAAAATACACCAACGCCTGCCGCCAGATCCGCCGCCAACTGGGTTTCGATGTGCTCCCGCACAAATTCGCTGGCTTGCGGATAGAAATAAGCCGTGCCAACCACGGCGCCGATCCATGTGCCCAGCGCAAAGACCTCGCGGACAAAGCCGCGCAGATAGGCGATCCATGCCGAAAGCAAGACGACCGCGGCCGCGACACCGTCCAGAAGATAGAACTGATTCAGGTCTGGCATTGGCCCTTAGCCACCTTCGCGCAGCCATTCGGTCAGATCGGATAGCCGAGGGATGCGGACGGACGCAAGAGCGCCATGAGCCGCATCCGCGGCCTTACCATTGCCGGGTGACAATGCCGCCAGCGCCCGCTTGAAGCCAAGCCGCTCCGCCTCACGCAGGCGGGCCGATTCCTGGCCAACCGGCCGCAATTCGCCGGATAACCCGACCTCTCCAAACAAGACTACGTCGCGGGGAACTGGCTTGTCGAGCAGAGCCGAGACCAAGGCGGCAGCGGCCGCCAAATCCGCCGCGGGCTCGGCCAGGCGCAGGCCGCCGGCGACATTCAAGAACACGTCCCGCCCCTGAAAATCATAGAGACAACGGGTCTCCAGCACCGCCAGCACCATCGACAGGCGCGACGAATCCCAACCCACCGCCGTCCGCCGCGGCGTGGCATAGCCCGATTGCCCGACCAGCGCCTGGATTTCCACCAGCAGCGGTCTTGTGCCCTCAATACCGGCAAAAACCGCGGAGCCGCTGACCGCAGGCCCGTCCGCATCACGCGCGCCGAGGAACATGGCAGACGGGTTCGGCACCTCGGCCAAACCCAGTCCGGTCATCTCGAACACACCGATTTCATCTGTCGGGCCGAAGCGGTTCTTGACCGCGCGCAGGATGCGGTACTGATGGCTGCGGTCGCCTTCGAAATAGAGCACCGTATCCACCATGTGCTCTAAAACCCGCGGGCCGGCGATGGAGCCATCCTTGGTGACGTGCCCGACCAGCACAATCGGAACATTCTGCTTTTTGGCAGTCTGGTTCAGTTCGTGTGCTGCCCCCCTGACCTGGGTAACGGTGCCGGGCGCGGACTCGATGATTTCCACCGCCATGGTCTGGATGGAGTCGATGACCACCAATCCATAGTCGGGCTCGATCCCGGCGCAAATGGCGCTGACGCCGGTGGCGGACGCCAGATCCACGCCCGCATCGGCCAACCCGAGCCTGGCGGCCCGCATCCGGACCTGGCTGATGCCCTCCTCGCCCGACACATACAGCACGCGCTTGCCGCTGGCCGCCGCCGCCTTGGCCGCCACCTGAAGCAGCAGCGTGGACTTGCCGATGCCTGGGTCCCCGCCGATCAGAATGCAGCCGCCCGGCACAAGCCCGCCGCCGCAGACATGGTCGAATTCCTTAATCCCGGTTTGCAGTCGCGGCAGCGGCTGTTCCTTGCCGGCCAAAGCCACCACCTGCAGCTTATTGGCCAGCCCGCGAGGACCGGCCGCCGATGCGGCCTGCATCACCGGTTCTTCGGCGATGGTATTCCACTCGCCACAGCCGCTGCACTGCCCCGCCCAACGGCCATGGGTGGTGCCGCAAGACTGGCAGATGAAGACAGCACGGGATTTGCCTTTGGCCATGGCTAGGCCAGTGCCTGCGGCAGCGACGGGACGGCGATCGGTCCCGTCAGTCGGCCATGCACAAATTGGTCCACCAGCGGGTCGCCACTGTCCATCAGGTCGGCCACCGGCCCATTCCAGGCAATCTTGCCCTGATAGAGCATCGCCACATGGTCGCCGATGCGCCGGGCCGAAGCGATATCGTGGGTAATCGTAATCCCGGTCGCGCCCAGGTCGCCGATAGTCGACCGGATCAGGC
>JAYPXD010000206.1:0-6792 GCA_038135395.1 Alphaproteobacteria bacterium
TGGTAATTTGGGCGGCGAGATTGAGGTTGCAAATATTAAGGTTTCAATTGATCAATCTTTGACTCTGTCGCTATGTATTTTTATAGCAATACAATTCCATGTTACTGTGATTACTATGTTAGATAGCATGATAATCGATAAAATCCTAAGTCGAATTGGTTCAAGAATTGGAATTTGGTCATTCGATTTGGTAATTTTGAATTACACAGCGCACAATTTATGGATCACCGTGATGCAACCTAAATATTTTGGGCTTTCATCACAAAAAAATCAACGCCGCGTCTTTACGATTTTCAGTTTACTCGGGTTAATTACTCCACTAGTCATTATTGCATATCCTATTTCCGTTGTATTGTATAATATATTCCCATTTTTATTACACATAGAAAATATACTATCGCTGATAGTATCGATTTTAACAATCGCAATTTTTTTCTCTACCGTGTCCATGTCAATATTTTTAGGGCTTAATTATAAGTTTAGGTCTTCTGGCACATCTGAGCCAAACGTTACTAGGTTGCCAGACGATTTTATGGAACTCGGTCGTAGTATTGACCCTGTTGAAAATCGCGATCAGCCACGCTGATTGCAGGCCGCTTTTAGAAGAATTCTATTGCGATGCGGGGCAGATCTAGACATTCTATATCTACGCGCAGATTGATTAGAACCACGGTCTCCATCATGCCGTTACAAGACCTGGACCGGGACGATGTCACTAGCCTGCGTGCGGAAATCGCCCGCCTGCAATCCGCCCTCCAACGCCTGGCGGCGGACAGTCGGGAGCTGACAGTGGCCCGCTTTGTGGTGTCGGACCATGAAGCCGGTTTGCCGGTTGCGCGGTCCACCCTCGACGCCGCGCAACGCGCCCTCGGCCTGCCGGCGATTGACGACGACGAGGCTTGACCGACATTTGCCATTTGACTGAGGCCATCTCGACCCGAGACTGTAAATGCACGGGCGCTAAGCTCTGTGAACACAATTTTAATCGACTGCATCGCCGTTAACATTTCCTCAATCCCGTCTGATTTATGCTCCCCGCCGATGATTTGCTCGGAAGCGGGAGACGGTCTTGACAAATTTGTCAAATATGACTACATTATGCCATGGTCCGTAACACCAGATCCATCGGCTGGGTCCGGGCGGCCCGCAAGGCGTTCGATGCGTTTCCGTTGAATGTGCAGGACGAAATGGCCGACGCTCTAACCATCGCGGCAGAGGGCGGCAAGGCCGACATCGCCAAGCCGATGAAAGGTCTGGGCTCCGGCGTTATGGAAATCGCTCTACCTTTCCGTGGCGACGCCTACCGTGCCGTCTACGTGACCGAACTCGCCGGGAGTTTGTGGGTCGTGCACGCTTTGCAAACGAAGTCCACGACCGGCATCACGACTCCCAGACACGAAATCGACCTGATCCGTGACCGGGTCCGCCGACTACGACAGGAGTTGTCGCCATGACCGCCGAGACACTGGAAATCCTCGAACTTGACCACGGCTCCGGCAATCTCTACCGCGACCTCGCCCTGCCCGACCCCGATCTGCGGCAGGCCAAGGCCATCCTCGCCGCCGCCATCATCCGCGTCCTGGACGAGCGCGCGCTGACCGTGCGGGAGGCCGCCGCCACTGGCTTTGCTGCCGCCGACTTCTCGCGCGTCCGCAATGCGCGGCTCGCCCGCTTCACCCTCGACCGCCTGATCCGCATGCTCCAGGCGCTGGAGCCCGCCGCCAGGGTCTCGGTTCAGGTCGATATGCCGAGCCCGCTCACGTCGCCGTCAGCACCAGCATCAGCGCCAGCGTGACCACCCGCGCGAGATTGGCCTGCCGGGGGTCGCCCTCATACCGTGCGGCGGAGCGCCAGACGCCCACGGTCACCAGCACGTTGTACGGCACGGACGGGCCATAGCCCACGGTCAGCGCCGCCAGGGGCCGGTCCGGCACCATCAGCGCCAGGAAAGCGCCGGTGCGCGCCAGGTTAACCAGCAGGCCGATCATGACGGCCCACGTCCAAAACGCCTCGCCAAGCGGCAGTTCGCCAAGCCACAAAGATCGCAGTTTTCGCATGGCTCCAGTCTAGCCGAACCGCCTTCCGCGTGCGACCGTTGTCCGCGCCGAACGGCGGGCAGACCTCAGCGCGGCACTATTTCGCGGGCTACCTCGTGCCGGCGGAATGGCGGCAAGGTCCAGGGCGGGTCATAGGACAGAAAGACTGGCGGACCGACCGGCACATAAGCGGACTTTGCCAAGACGGCGTCCAGCACAGCGGTTTCTGCCGCCTTTGCCGCCTGGCCGTTGAACCCGCTATAGCGGCGCACCATCACCGTCTGCCCCGGCACCTCGGCAATGGTAATGCGCGGGTCCAGAGGCTCCGGCGCTGTCGCCATGGTATAGGAATTAGGGAAGAAGAACCACATGCGGGTGGCATCGCCTACCCCGCTCTGCTCTACCGGCACGGTCATGCTGACCGTCTCGCCCCGCTCGGCCCCGCCCTGGCCGCCAGAGACTTCCACCGGCACGGTCATTGATACCTTGCCTCTGGCCTTATTTTCGCCGGAAATATAGCGGAACAGCACGCGAAAGGCGCTATTGCCGCTCTGATCGCTCTCAGCCGCCGTCATGGTCACGTCGGCTACGAGCCGCGGCCCATATCGGCGGACTTCAACCTGCCCGCCCATGCGATCCACCACCTCGTACGACGGCTCTTCATAGCTTGAGCGGTCCCCAACCAGGGAACAGCCCGCCAGCACCAGCGGCGACAACAACAACAAGGTTTTCTTCAGCATACGTGCGCCTCGGCAATCGCTCGGTTATGGCTGAAACGCTGCTCCCACCGGTTTGGATCAGGTGAGGCATAGACCGGGCTCAGGCTCCCTCGGCAAACTGCAAGGCGTGCAGGTTGGCGTAAAGGCCGCCCGCCGCCAGCAGGTCGTCGTGCCGGCCGCTCTGCACCAGCTTGCCGGCCTCCATCACATGGATCACGTCGGCGTCGATCACGGTCGAGAGCCGGTGCGCGATCACGATGGTCGTCCGCCCGACCATCAGCCGGGCGAGCGCGGCCTGGATCTGCCGCTCGCTCTCCGTGTCGAGCGCGCTGGTCGCCTCGTCCAGCAACAGGATCGGCGCGTCTTTCAGGATAGCGCGGGCGATGGCGATGCGCTGGCGCTGGCCGCCGGAAAGCTTCAGGCCCTGCTCGCCGACCAACGTGTCATAGCCGGCCGGCATGGCCCGGATAAAATCGTGCGCCGCCGCCGCCCTGGCCGCGGCCTGAACCTCCGCCTCGCTTGCGTCCCAGCGGCCATAGCGGATGTTGTTGGCGACAGTATCGTCGAACAGCACCACCTCTTGGCTGACGACCGCCACGGCGTCGCGCAGGCTGGAGAGCGAGGCCTGGCGCACGTCGATGCCGTTCACCGTCACCTGTCCGGCCTGCACGTCATAGAAACGCGGGATCATGGCAAAGATGCTGGACTTGCCCGCGCCAGACGGCCCGACCAGCGCCGTGGTCCGGCCCGCCGGCGCCTCCAGCGTCACGGCGTCCAGCGCCTGGGTCTCGCCATTATAGCTGAAGCGCACGCCCTCCAGCCGCACCGCCCCGGCCTGCCGCGGCACCTTGCGCGCATCCGGCGGATCGACGATAGCCGGCGCCTGGTCCAGCAGCGCATACACCCGCTCGGTCGCCGCCAGCCCCTCC
This sequence comes from Alphaproteobacteria bacterium, assembly GCA_038135395.1. Classification (GTDB taxonomy): domain Bacteria; phylum Pseudomonadota; class Alphaproteobacteria; order Bin95; family Bin95; genus JACKII01. The sequence continues at coordinate 3,685 of JAYPXD010000206.1, forward strand.
TGAATGCGGGCGTTCAGCTTGCCCAGGGCCCGGATCGGCTGGAACGCCATCAGCATCGCCGCGATGAACGAGAAAAACGCGCCGGCGGTCGTGTGCCCGTCGATGACACGCAGGCCGCCATAGACGATGATGGCGGCAATGGCGACGCCGCCCAGCGCGTCGGTGATCGGCTGCGTCGCCGCCTTGGCAATGGCGGCGCGATAGCTGAGGCCGCGGATGCGCTCGATCAGCGAGTCGGCATGCCCCTGCTCGTGCGGCTCCATGCGAAAGGCTTTGACCGTGCGGATGCCCTGAAAGCTCTGGCCCAGCCGGCTGGTCAGCGCACCCATCTCCTCCTGGGTTTCGCGCGTGACCTTGCGCACACGCTTGCCCAACATCTGCAAAGGGTAGACCGTCAGCGGCGCGCCGGCGAAGGCGATCGTCGCCAGCAGCCATTCCTGATAGAACATCAGCGCGACCAGAAAGATGACCGTCAGCACGTCCCTGCCCAGCACGACGACCGCGTCGCTGACCGCATAGCGCATGATATTGACGTCATAGGTGAACCGCGACAGCAGCGTGCCGGAGTTATGCCCCTGCAGCTCCGCCACGTCCTGTTGCAGCAGATGGCTGAACAGGCGCGACTGGATATCGGCGACGATGCGCAGGCCGGTATCGACCACCAGCACCTCCTGCACGAAAGCGGCGGCGCTGCGCACGGCAAAGGTGATCAGGACGCCGAACGCAATCAGCCAGATCATGCCGCGCTCTTGCTTGACGAACAGTTCGTTGATCACCGGGTCCATCAGCCAGGCGGTCAGCGCGGTCGCGCCGGCGACGACGATCAGACAGACCGCCGCCAGGATCAGGCGCTTGCGGTAGGGCATCACGGTTTCGCCCCACAGCCGCTTCAACAGCTGGAACGAGTTTCGGTCAACCAAGGGGTGCGGGGCGCGGGTGGCCATAAGAATTCCTGGGCACGTAACAACGCCCGCTTTGTAACCGCTTCGCCGTGCGGCGGCTAGCAGCGTTGCCGCCGCGGCGCAAACCGCCTATCTGACCGCTTTGCGCCGGCATCGCCGCCCAGACGCCAAAGGTAAGCCTGTTGATCCGAGACCTTCCCACCACGGCCCTGCCGGCTCCGCCACTGGAGCCAGCGAAACGGCGCTGGGCCGAGCGGAACATGTCGTTGGTGGATCACGGCTGCCTGCGCCTGCTCTACAGCAACCGGCACCGGCTGGACGAGCAGATGTGGCGCTCTGCCCAGCCCGGACGGCGGGCCTTGGCCTGGGCCAAGCGGCAGGGCATCCGCACCATTCTGAACCTGCGCGGCGAGCGGCTGGACTGCGGCACCTATTTCACCGAGCGCGACGCCTGCCAGGAACTGGGCCTGCGCCTGGTCAATTTTCCGATCCGTTCGCGCGGCATGCCCGAGAAAGAGACCGTGTACGCCATGGCAGGGCTGTTCGACCACCTGGAATACCCGGTTCTGATGCATTGCAAGTCCGGCGCGGATCGTGCCGGGCTGATGGCGACGCTCTACCTGCATCTGTACAAGGGCGAGCCGATGGAGGTGGCCATGCGGCAACTATCACTGCGCTTCGGCCACGTCCGCTATGCCCGCACCGGCATGCTGGATTTCTTCATGGAGCGCTATTGGGCCGACACCGGCGGCGACCGGAGCCAATTCCTGCGCTGGGTCGACGAGGTTTATGACCGCGACGCCTTCACCGCAGCGTTCAAAGCCAGCAGCACCGCCAGCTATATTGTCGACAAGATCCTGCGGCGGGAATAGCCGGTCAAAGGTTGATCGGATCGGCAGGTTCGATCGAAAGCCGCCGCTGCCCCCGGCCGCCCAATCCGTCGAACAACCGCTGCCGGCAGGACAGCACGATCACCTGCATGTGCCGGGCTGCCTGCTCCAGCGCCGCAAACATATCGTCAATCCGTCGGTCGTCGGCGAACACCAAGACGTCGTCCAACACCAACACTACCGGCCGCCCCTGCGCGGCCAGCACCTCGGCGAAGGCCAATCGGGTGAGGATGGCCAGTTGCTCGCGCGTGCCGTGCGAAAGGTCCTGCACCAGCTCCTCCCGCACGCCGCGCTGCAGGTGTTGCAGGCCGAATTCGCTGTCGAGGCTCAAGGCCGCCTCGCCGAACAGGGTGGCGAGATGGGGCCGCAGCCGGGCGGTGACCGGCGCCAGATAGTGCGCCTCCACGGCGGACTTGGCCTCGGCCAGCGTGCGGTCGAGTAATTGCAGCGCCGCGACGCGCCGCTCCAGCGCCGCCCGTTCCTGGGTCAGACGGTCAAACGTTGCTCGGGCATCCGCCAGGGCCTCATCCGGCCCTTGTTCGGAACGGCTGCGGATTTCGGTCTCCAACCGCGCCACCGTCAGCTTCAGGGTCTCGACCCGCTGCAGGCGGCGGTCGCGCGCCACTTCCAGCCGCTCCAGCCGGGCTTCCAGCGCTGCGGCGTCGCCTTGCTCGGCCTGACGTTGGCGCAAAATTTTCAGCGAGTCCTGCGCCTGTTGCAGCGCAGCTTCTGCCTTGGGCAGAGCCTCGGCGACGGTGGCGTCCGGCGCGGTCTCTCGAGCGGCGGCGAGCCTGGCTGCAGCAGCCTTCTGCTGGGTCTCTGCGAGCGAGAGCGCCTTGGCTGCTTGCTCGCCGCGCTGTTTGGCAAGCGCCGCAGCCTGCCTGGCCTCCGCCGCTGCGGCCTCTGCGTTCTTGCGGGCGGCGGTGGCGGCAATAGCGGCGGCTCGCGCGGTGTCTTCGTCCGGCAAGTCGGCGGCGGCGCCGGCATCGGCCATCGCGGCAATATCGGCTTCCACCTCCGCCAGCGCATCCGCTATGGCGCCGGCCCCGGCATGATCCGGCGCCAGCAGGCGGGCCCGCTCGCCCGCGGTTTTAGACTGCTGCAGCAAATCGGTGCGGCGGTCAGCCAGTGTCTCTGCAGTGGCGAGGTCGGCTGCATCCAAGGCCGCCAACGCAGAGGCCAGAGCCTGTTCAGCCCGCTCCGCGTCGCGTTCGAGGGCGGCGGCATCTTGCACGCCCGGCCGTATCTCAACCGAGCCCAACCCGCCAAGGGACAGCCGTGCGGACCGCAACAAGTCATGCGAGGCATCCGCCGCC
>JAYPXD010000206.1:6802-7024 GCA_038135395.1 Alphaproteobacteria bacterium
TTCCACCCCTTCGCCGGTCAGCGCGAAACGCAGCCGGGTCGCGGCGGCTGCACGGGCAGCGAACTTGACCTCCCTTTGGCTGGCGAGCGCCCGCAGGCGCTTCAAAGCCTCCGGCGTCACTGGCGAGGCCTCCGCAGCTCGGCGGGTATCCTGCGCCGTCCGGGCGGCGGCCAGCGCCTGGGTCAGGGCCTCAATGGCTGCGGGGTCTTGCAGCTCATGCGC
>JAYPXD010000207.1:0-1538 GCA_038135395.1 Alphaproteobacteria bacterium
CGTGGGCACACTCTAGGCGCTCTTCGATAGTATCGGGCGCTGCCGTATTGTAGGACGTACTGGCCATACAACGCGCCTCCAACCAGTGGAAATTTAGCAGGCTTGATAATCGCGACCGGCAGCGCCCGTAGTTTTTCGCCGTGCTTGCGGTGGCTGAAGTGGTTGGCGAAGCGAGTTTCAATATACCGCGTCGGGATATTTTGGACGACACTGCCCCAGAGATAAATCGCCTTGTTGCAATTAAAAGTGTTAGCCATATTGCCGCAAAATACAGCTAGAGCAGTCGAAAATAATTCTACAGCATCGCGTGCGTCTATATCGGATGTCATATTCTCAATGATAGATTTTGCTTTGATCCTGCCGACTTCGGTCAAAAAATTCCGGGTGGTGCGAAAATAATTGTAGGCATTGACCAAGCCAGGGCCAGACAACAAATACTCGAACGATGGGGTATGCGTCATATCTCCGGATGCCGACAGAAAGTCCAGCATGCCTTTGGTTTCGGGAGATATCGTAAAATGGCCGCCTTCGGACGATATGATGTAGGGAAAGCCATTGCGTTCCATGCCATCGATAACGCACGAAATTCCCAGTCCGGTGCCGGGCCCGCAGATCAGGGACCGGTCCCCGCTGGTTACCGCTTCGCGCCGCCGCCGTCCCCTTTTCGGTTCGGACGGCAGAACGCCGTTAATAACGGTCAGGTCATCGGGATTAAAGCCTCGGTCCTGATAGTATAGGAGCGAATATCCGAGAACCTCAAAGTCGTTGATAATGCTGGTGGACGTGTTGTGGCCATATTTTTCCAGAATCTCTTTGATCCGGTGCAATTCAATATCCCAATGCGGGATATTGGTTGGTGATACACGGTCATGATCGACCCGACCCGATATCGCCAGAGTGAGATGGCGGCAGGGCTTTATGTTTTCTGTCTTATCTTCGACATGATCTAGGAATTCGTACAGGTGATCGTAAAAATTCGGTGTGTTGGCGACCTCATATCGTTGGAACAGCATTGGGGTATCTTCGCCGTTCTCGAATGAATCCAGGTCAAAGGCCGCCCATTGACTTTTAGTTCCACCCAAATCGCAGGCTATCAGCATAGTTCCCCCGGTCGCGCACAAACCCGTATTGTGGCTGGAATGAAACACGACCGGAGGCGGCCGCGCAAGTCGGCTGCGTCGTTCCATCAGTCCAGACACCCGGTTGCACGCCGGGCGGCGCGGTCCCGGTTGGGCTCGGTTCGCGAACATTAGACCTTGCGCTTCCGCGGCGGGTTGGCGCACCATGCCCTGACCGGCGCAGTCCAGCGCCTTGAATGGTCCGTTTGGAATTGCGCCGGCGCCGTAAAACACCGGGAGCCATTGCTTATGCCAAACGATACTGCGTCAGGAACCCCGTCCGGCATTAGAGGCGCGCGCTGCGCTGCGTTTGTTGGGCCTTATCGTTCCGGCAAAACCTCGCTCCTCGAAAGCCTGTTGCATGCGGCCGGCGCGATTTCGCGCAAGGGCAGCGTGAAAGACGGCAATACGGTGGGTGAC
>JAYPXD010000207.1:1548-7011 GCA_038135395.1 Alphaproteobacteria bacterium
GGTGACAGCAGCGCCGAGGCGCGCGCCCGATCTATGAGCACCGAAGTGAATGTCGCCGAGACGGAATTTCTCGGCGACCGCTGGACATTCCTGGATTGCCCCGGCTCCATCGAGCTGGCGCAGGAAGCCAAAGCCGCGTGCATGGCCGCCGATATTGCTGTCGTCGTATGTGAGCCATTGCCGGAACGCGCGCTGACCATTGCGCCGCTGCTGCATTTCCTCGATGAGCAGGCCATCCCGCACATGCTGTTCATCAACAAGATGGACACGTCGCAGATGCGGGTGCGCGATGTGCTGGAGGCCTATCAGGCCGTGTCGGCGCGGCCGCTGGTGCTGCGGCAGGTGCCGATCCGTGAGGGAGAGCAGGTGACCGGCTATGTCGATCTGATCTCCGAGCGGGCCTATCGCTACCAGGAAGGGCAGGCGAGCGAGATGATTTCCATCCCGCAGGAATTTATCGACCGCAAGGAGGAGTCGCGCCAGGAAATGCTGGAGGCGCTGGCGGATTTCGACGACGCCCTGCTGGAGCAGTTGCTCGAAGACACCGTGCCGCCAAAGGCAGAAATCTACGCGCACCTGCAAACCGATGTCGGCCAGGACCTGGTCGTGCCCGTGCTGATCGGCGCTGGCGAAAAGGACCACGGCGTGCGCCGGCTGTTGAAAGCGCTGCGTCACGACACGCCCGGTCCGGCGCTTGCGGCGGAACGGCTTGGTTGCGCTGCCGATGGACCCGCTGCGGTCCAGGTGTTCAAGACCTATCATGCCGGCCATGCGGGCAAGCTGGCGGTCTCCCGTGTGCTGGCAGGATCGTTGAAGGAAGGCGATACGCTCGGCGGTGAAAAACTGGGGACGCTATTGACCCTCCAGGGCGAAAAAACCAGCAAATGCGCCGCCGCCGACACCGGGCAGGTCTTCGCCATCGGGCGGCTGGAAACCTTGGCGGCAGGTGAAACATTGCTGGCGGACGGTGGGCGCCGCGCGGTGCCGAACTGGCCAGTGCCGCCATCGTCGACCTATGCCGTCTCGCTGCACGCCGAAAACCGCCAGGACGAAGTGAAATTGTCCGGGGCGCTGCAAAAACTCCGGGACGATGACCCATCGCTCAGCATCGACCAGGATCCCGAGCTGAACCAGCTAATCTTGCGCGGTCAGGGCGAGCAGCACACGGCGATTGCGCTGGACCGGCTGAAAAACCGCTTTGGCGTCGCCGTTACGACCAATCCGGTCGCGACGCCCTATCGCGAAACCATCCAGGCCGGCGCCAGCCACCACGCCCGCTTTCGCCGCCAGTCCGGCGGGCATGGTCAGTTCGGCGATGTCCACATTACGGTGGAGCCCCTGGCGCGCGGCGAAGGCGAGGTGTTCGCTGAAAAGGTCGTGGGCGGCTCGGTGCCCAAGCAATACATCCCGGCAGTTGAGTCCGGCATGCGCGAGGCGATCGTGCGCGGCCCCCTGGGCTTTCCCGTCGTCGATCTGAAAGTCACGCTGACCGATGGCAAGCACCATGCGGTCGACAGTTCCGAGCAGGCGTTCAAAACCGCCGGCCGCATGGCGGTGCAGGAGGTTTTGCCGGAATGCAAGCCAGTGCTGCTGGAGCCGATCTGCCATGTCACCGTGTTTACGCCGGATAGCGCCACTGCGGCGGTTCAACGCCTGCTTTCGGGAAGACGCGGCCAGATTTTGGGGTATGATGCCCGCGACGGCTGGTCCGGCTGGGATCGGGTCGAAGCGTATATGCCTCAAGCGGAGATCCGCGACATGATCGTTGAACTGCGGTCGCTCACCATGGGGGTCGGCAGTTTCGAATGGCGCTTCGACCACCTGCAGGAACTCTCCGGCCGGCAAGCTGACGACATCGTCAAACAACGCGCAGAAAGCGCTTAACGGAGAACGTCCTCGATGACACCTGACCAGATTCGCCAAGCCGCCCAATTCCTGATGGACGCCAACGCCGCCCGGCGCCGCGAGCCCGACCTGCCGGATGCGCTCAAGCCCAAGACCGAGGCGGAAGGCGCGGCGATCTGGTCGCACATCTTGAGTTGCAACACCAAGCCGATTGTCGGCTGGAAAATCGGCGCGACCACGGCGGCTGCGCAGAAGGCGATGGGGCTGTCCGGTCCGTTCGTCGGGTTTCTAACCGCCGACATGATCGACCAGAACGGCGTCACCTACCGATATGCCGACATGCTGGGGCCAATTGTTGAAAGCGAATACGCTTTCCGCATGGCTGCCGACCTGCCGCCGCGCAAAGAGCCCTACACCCGGGCGGAGGTTGAGGCGGCGGTCGGATCGCTGATCATCGGGTTCGAGATTCCAGAGCGCCGACTGGGCGATAAGCACTCGCTGGGCGCGTTGGGGTCGTTGTCCGACCACGGCGGCACCGGTCGCTATGTCATCGGGCATGAATTTGCCGATTGGCGCAACCGCGACTGCGCCGACACTGAGGTGTCGCTGACGTTTTCCGGCGAGGAAAAAGGCCGCGGCAAGGGCTCGGCGATGATGGGGCATCCGCTGGAGGCGCTGACCTGGTTCGCCAACTATTTGTCGGCTCGCGGCATCACCTTGGAACAGGGCCAGTTCGTCACCACCGGGTCTGCCACCGGCGTCATTCCGTGCCCGGCGCCGTGCGTCGCGGAAGCCGACTTCGGCCCGCTGGGCAAGGTTAAGGCTACGTTTGCATAGCCGTTTTGAAAATCGGGGCCGGCCCGGTTGACCGGCTGGCCCCATTTCGTAACCCATAGGAGATCGATCTTGTGGATTCAGCGAAAATCGCGTTGGTGCAGAACAGTTTCAAAAAGGTAGTTCCGATTGCCGGAGTAGCAGCCGACATCTTCTACGACCGCGTATTCGAACTGGCGCCGTCGGTGCGGCCAATGTTTCCGGACGACCTGCGCGACCAGAAAAAGAAACTGATGCAAATGTTGGGAACGGCGGTAACCAACCTGCATCAGGTCGATCGGATCGCCGCCGCGATCCAGGACATGGGCCGCCGCCATGTCGGGTACGGCGTTGAACCGGCGCACTACGATATTATCGGCCAGGCGCTGCTCGATACCCTGGCCAGGGGCTTGGGCGATGATTTTACGCCGGAGGTGCGTCAGGCTTAGGCTGAAACCTATGACCTGATTGCAACGACGATGAAGGATGCGGCAGCGGCCGGGTAACCTGTGCCTGCGTCGTAACCGACACAGTGGTTCGGAATCGTCACCTAACGGTGCTTTGATGCTAAGGTAGTTCAGTTACAGCAAAGGCTCACAATTCCGATGCCCGAAAATCGCCAACGAACCATCCTGTTGACCGGCGCCAGCCGTGGCATCGGCCATGCGACGGTCAAGCGCTTCAGCGCCGCCGGCTGGCGCGTGCTGACCGTGTCCCGCATGGCATTCAGTGAGGATTGCCCTTGGGATGGCGGTGCGGACAACCACATCCAGCTCGATCTCTCTGATTTGGACAATCTGCCGAATGCCATCGACGATATTCGCTCGCGCTTGGGCGACGGAATGCTCGATGCCATGGTCAACAACGCCGCGATTTCGCCCAAAGCCGAGGGCGGCAAACGGCTGGGTATCCTTAGCAGCGACCGGATGGTTTGGGAGCAGGTGTTCAACGTCAACTTCTTCTCCACTGCGCTCCTGATCCGCGGTCTGATCGGGGAATTGGCCAAGGCCAAGGGCGCCGTCATCAATGTCACGTCGATTGCCGGCATGCGGGTGCACCCGTTTGCTGGCTCTGCCTATGCAACGTCGAAAGCGGCCCTGGCGGCGCTGACGCGGGAGATGGCCTGGGAGTTCGGCCCGCTGGGCGTGCGTGTGAATGCGATTGCGCCGGGCGAGATCGATACATCGATTTTGTCGCCCGGCACCGAACAGATCGTCGAAAACGAAATTCCGCTAAAGCGGCTCGGCAAGCCGGAAGAAGTGGCGGCCACCATCTATTTCCTCTGCACCGCGCCCGCGTCCTATGTGAACGGCGCAGAGGTGCACATCAACGGCGGCCAGCACGTTTAGCCGATGGGTCAGGCCGGCTTTTTGCCGTAGTCGGTATCGCTGACGTGCTCGAACCAGGCGGTGCCGCTGCCGTCCTCGCCGGTTTCTGACATGGCCAGGTGCGTAAACAGCCGGTCTGGCGCTGCGCCGTGCCAATGCCGGGTGTTCGGCGGGATAATGGCGGTATCGCCCGGCCGCAATTCCTGCACTGGCTCGCCCTCGATCTGCACCCGGCCGATGCCGGACACCGCCAGCAAGGTCTGTCCGACCGGATGCTGATGCCATGCTGTGCGCGCGCCGGGCGTGAAGTGTACATTCGTCGCCCGCATCCGCGACGGCGCCTCGCCGACCAGCACTGGGTCTTGCATGACGGTGCCGGTGAAATTTTCAGCCGGCGCGACTTTGGTGGGGCGGTCGCTGGCGCGGTGCAGTTTGAGTTTCATAAGTCGTGCCCTTTCGGCGGGGAGGATGATCGCACGAAACTCTATCCCCGATGCAGCGCGCCTGTCGAGCCGCCTTCAGCCGAACGTCAGCCAGACCCAGCCGCTGGCCACCACGATGCTCATCCACAGGCCCGCCAGCAACAGGCCGCGGCGCAGGGCTTCCCGTTCGTCCGCCAACGTGCGGTTGGGCAAGCCGGCCAGCAGGATGGAGATGATCGGCAGCGACGCCATTGCGGTATGTCCGGCGGCGCTGTGCTGCAATGCTGCGAATAGGGTCAGATGGCCGAAACTCTGGCCGGTCGCGGCAGCGCTTGGCATTAACAATGCCGCCGCCGGCACCGCACTGCCCGTCACGTATGCGCCGACCCCGGCCAGGCCGCTGACGATGGCGACGGCCGCATATTCGCCGGCCTGGGTCAACAAGCCGGCCAAAGCGCCGATTCCGCCGGTCTCGACCAGCAGCCGCGCCATTGAAAGGAACACGGCGATGGTCAGCAGCGAGCGCCAGGCCCTTTTGGCGACGTGCGAAAGCAGCGGTTCGCTACCGCGACGCACAGACCTGCTCCAGGCCAGGCTGCCGAAAGCCGCGACCAGCAGCAATGCGATCCCGGGCGAGGTCATCAGCGCATAGCCGACGCGGCTGGTGCCGACGACCGGCGCGAATCCTGCTTGGGCCAGCACCGGCACCAGCAATTTCTGCGCGACGACGCCGGCGACCAGCAGTCCCAGCAAGGCCAGCGGCGGCGCCGTGATCGCTCGCAACGCGCGCCGCCGGTCAGGGGCTGTTGCAACGGCCAGCGTCAGCACAGCCAATCCGCCGCCGACGCCGGCCACCTCGACTCCGATAGCGATGTTGGTCAGCACGATGCCGCCGACCAGCGCTGCTCCGGAGGCAAGGGCAAACAGGATAGAGCCGGGCGTGACGCCCGAAACGAACACCAAGCATACCAGGGGAATGATCGCCGCGTCCGGGCCGCTGGTGCAGACGAACGCGCTGGCGAGGTCCGGCTCCGGCATGCCCGCGAGCTTTGCGC
>JAYPXD010000208.1:0-6967 GCA_038135395.1 Alphaproteobacteria bacterium
TGCTGCCTCACAGGCGAATGTCGAGCGCGCCGTCGATAGTTCTGGCCGTGGCCTGGCCCGTGGCAGCCGGGTGCTGAAGGGGCGGCGGAAGCGCATGGTCCCCATCTGACCCGGGCTCACCGGGCCGGGCCACTCCGCGCCACGCCAGTTCCGAGCCGGCTCGCTGCCGCCCGGAGTCGCTGTGTGCGCCGAATTGCAACCCGCCTTCGCGCAGGTCCAATCCGGCCTGGCGCAGGCCGCGTTCCAGCCCATCGGCTTCGCGCTGCAACAGGTGCAGGGTTTCGGGCCGGTCGGCGTTGATGTCCACGGTCAATTGGCCATCGACGAAGTGCAGGCGCATATTCAGCCGCCCCAGTTCCTGGGGCCGCAGCGTCAGCGTCAGGCGCGCGGCCCCGTCGTTGAGGGCCCGGACGATCCGCACCGGTATTTCACGCAGCTCCGCCGGTGTCTGTTGCTGGGGCGATAGGGGGCGTCCGTCGACGCTCTGTCCGCGGACTTCCTGATGGATTGAACCCGCCTCGGCGCGTCCGATCGGGCTCCCTTGGCCCTGCTGTCCTTCGCTGGCTTTCCACGACCTGGCAAGCGCCTCCGCAAACCGGACCGCTACCGGCCGTGCGGCGGGAGTGGAAGCCGCTGGAATGGAGGGCGGCGCCATTGCTGCCGCCGCTGACGGTGGCGTTGTCGCGTATGGCGTAGTGGGCGTTCGGGAAGCGGAGGGGGAGGGGCGAGGGGCAGCTGTATCGGCATGGTTTTCGCCTCGGCCCAGGCGGCCCGGCTTTTCTTCGTCGGCGGACACGGCGGCTAAGTGTTGCGCCGGGGCGCTGTCATCCGCCGGGGTAAGCGGCGGCGGGCTTGCTTGCCGCGGTGTTGCTGGATCCGCGGCCCGGCCCGGCGCGCTTGCCATAGCCTGCCTGACGGGGTCGATCGCTTGCCACGGCGATGTGGCGCGGAGGGCCGGAAGCTGCTGCTCGAGCGCTTGCGGAGGCAAAGCTGCGGCTTGTTCCGGCAGAGGTGTTGACGTTTCGCTGCGCGACCTCAGGGCCGACGGTTGGGCTAGGTCGCCCGGCCCGGCGATCGCGTTGCCGGAGGTTGGGCTGGACTGGTGCGCCCCAACAGCTATGGCGAGAGCCGCCGGAGCGGACACTGCCGACGGGGAAGCTTGCGGCGACGCCGGCTCGGCTGTCTTTGCGGTCGCCTCAGTCGGCGCGGCTGTCGTGAGGCGGGCCATCAACGGCAGAGTGACAGAAGCGTCCGGTTGAATCCCGTCGCGCAGGGATTGATCCAGGATGACCTGGTTCGGCGGGGTCATTGCGTGAACGCGGACGCCTTCGGTTCGGCTCGGCGGGCTCGTTCGTGGGTCGAGCGCCGGTGAGGCCGGACGCTCTGGCGGGGCGGCGGATGGTACGGCCGATATAAGGCGCGCGCCGGCTGCGGGCGCCGGAGGCATCGTGACGGTCGCTGTCGCGGCTAGCGGCCGGTCGTCCGCAAGCGCCGGCGCAATGGCCTCGTCCGACGGTCGTGCGGCTAGTCGGCTGGCGTCGGTTGGCGTTTGCTGCCCGGGTTTCAGAATTTCCGGACTCTCGGGGCGGTGAGTTTGCGTGCTATGGCTTCCGCCGACGGGCGGGTGCGGCGGTGCTGGGGTTGGGCCGGCCGCATGAACGGTCGCTGTCTGGTCGCCGGTGGGGATCGGGATGGCGCCGATGCGCAACTGGCCGCCTGTCGCGACTTCCTCCGGCGTCACGCTCTCATCGGCAATCTGGTCTCCGAGTTCATTCCGCAATCCGGAAATCGGGTCATCTCTCCCGAACGCGATTTCCCAAAGCATATCATGATTTAAGGCGTGGAAAGGTTCGACCGCCTGACCGGGCGGAGCGATGCTTTCTGCTGGGAGGTCGTCATCTGTGTCGAAGCCGTCATCGGCGATGGCGGCAGAGGCGGGTGTTACCAAGTGCCCGCCCGCCGCTGCCGCCACGAGGCCTGGGTCCGGCAGGGCGCCCGCGTCAGCATGAGCCATCGGCTGGGGAGCAGCGCTTGCGCGTGCAGAGGCTGCCGCCAGGACATGGGTAAAAAGGCCGTCCGCCACTTCCGGACCGTGCTGACCTGTCGGCGGCTTAGAAGCTGCCGCGAACCGGTTATCCGACTGGATGGCAGGTGTTTCCGGCGCGGGCAACTTTCCCGAAGTCCGGTCCAATAGCGTCAAGCCCTGCACAGTTTAGGCACCTTGTCTTCCGGTTTGCCGCGACCGTTGCCGACGCATCAAACATTCGGATTTGCGAGGGTAAGATCTGATCGGATCGGATTGAACCAGGACAAGGTTGATAATTCGTCAATATTCGCGTCAGTCCTGCTTAACCGAATTCTTACGAAGTTATGGCTTTGGTTGCGATCCCGGATCCTCGTGATAGGAGCATGCGATGCCGCTGGACCGCGCCGCCGTTACCTTTGGCCTGCACCCTACGGTGCGCCGCCACTCCGCTGTGCCGCCAAACGCGCCATCGGATGCCGCCGCCAGTATCGGAGCAGCGGCGCGGGCGTTCGAGGGATTGTTCGTCGCCGAAATGTTGAGCCAGGCCGGGCTTGGCGCAAATTCGGGGGCCTTTGGCGGCGGCGAGGGCGAAGCAGCGTTCTCCTCGTTTTTGACCAGGGCGTATGCCGACAGCATCGCCGCATCCGGCCGCTTTGGCTTGTCGGAGGCGATCGCGCGCGCTTTGAGCGCCCGGGCGGCGGCGCATGTCTAGTCTGGCCTATCTCCTGCGGCAGTTGGCGGAGACGGAATCGATCCTCACGCGCGAGACCGAAACGATTTTGGCCGGCGCTGCGGTGACCGCCGTGGACGCGGAGCGCAAATTCGCGTTGGTGGCGCAGCTAATGCAGGTTGCGCCGGAGGCCGGCCACATAGCCTACGCTTGCGATCCGGATGGACGTCGCCAGTTGCGCGATGGGTTCGAACGGATGCTGCAGGCGGCGGCCCGCAATGAAGCGGTGTTGCGTGGCGCCCTGCGTGGCGCGCGTGTAATCGCATCGGCATTGCAAGAATGCTTTGCCGGGTACGCCGCCGGCGAGCCGCAACGTCGCCCCGACCTGCCGGCTCAATTGAGCCATCAGGTGGATCGTCTTGCCTGACCGCGACTCCCTCGGATGAACTCTGGCCGACCCGCTTTGCCCGGCATATTCGTCCTCTGGTTTTCATCGGTTGTTAGGCTCCAGCCTGTACAGTCCGAATTGTCCGAACCGCCCATAACCGGTTCGAGACGCCAGCGCCAGAAGGCGCGCGCGGCTGGCGGGGTCCGCCCCAACAGCCGGCGTGCAAAGGCCGCGGCCGTAACGTTCGATACGGCCACCTTTGCCAGCCTCCCGCCGGATCAACGCGCGGGAATTCCCACCGACTTGCAAAGGAAGTACGCAATTATGGCTAGCATTCTGACCAACACTGGCGCGACGACTGCGTTGCAGACCCTCAGGAATATCAACAAGGGGCTCGGCACGGTGCAGGACCAGATTTCCACCGGCAAGAAAGTGGCGAACGCCTCCGACGACGCCGCTGTATTTTCCATCACCACCGTGATGAAGGCGGATGTCGCTGGCTTCCGCGGCATCAGCGAAACCCTGTCGCTGGGGTCGTCCACCGTGTCCGTAGCCCGCAGCGCTGCGGAATCGGTGACCGATCTGCTGGTCGAAATCAAAGGTAAGATCGTCAAGGCTCAGGAAGAAAACGTCGACCGCAGCGTGCTGCAGAACGATATTGCCGACCTGCGCGGCCAGGTCGAATCTGTCGTGAACGCAGCGCAGTTCAACGGCCTGAATTTCCTGAAAGACGGCGGTTCCGTCGATGTCCTCGCTTCCCTCAATCGTGCTTCGGACGGCACTGTCACCGCCAGCGATATCTCCATCGCTAAGCAGGATTTGCAGCAGACCGAGAAAGTGATCGGTGGCGGTGCCGACCACACGATCAGCTCGGTTGGCGGCGCAGCCGTGGCGGCTGCGGGTGGCACGCAGACGATCGATCTTGACGGCAGCGTATCGGCAGTGGACGAAGGCGACGGTTTCCAGGTGAATTTCACCTATGCCGCCACCGCCTATTCGGTCTCGTATGTCGCCCGGGACGGCGATGACATCAACTCCGTCGCCCATGCGCTGCAATCGGAATTGGATGGGCTTGGCATTGCCGAGTTCGACTTCTCGGTCGCGGAAGCGGATGATGTGACTGCCGATACGGCGACCATCACCTTCACCAACAACCATGCGACCAATGCCGTCTCGCTGCTGGCCGAAATCGGCACGTCGGGCGGCACGGCGGGGGGTGGCCTCGAGGCGCTGGCCGCCATCGACGTTTCGACTGAAGCCGGAGCCGAAGACGCGCTGACCGAGATCGAGTCGCTCATTGGCACCGCGGTCAGCGCTGCGACGACGTTCGGACAGGGCAAAAACCGGCTCAGCATCCAGAACGACTTTGTCTCGACGCTGATCGACACTCTCAAAAACGGCATCGGTTCGCTGGTCGATGCTGACCTTGAGGAAGCCTCGGCGCGTCTGCAGTCGTTGCAGGTGCAGCAGCAGTTGGGCATCCAGGCGTTCTCCATCGCCAACCAGGCGCCGCAGAACATCCTGGCGCTGTTCCGATAAGGCACTACCGGCCGGCGGCAGGGCCGCCTCCACCCGGAAGGGGCGGTAGGCGCTTCCTCACCAATGTTAATGTCTGAGGGCTCTAATTCATGGATGCGTCCACCCAGGCGATTTCTGCGTATGGTCATGCCCAAAAAGGCGCCACGACAGATAGGGGTATCGAGTACCAGGTTTTTGCCAGAACAACGGCCTCGCTGCTTGCCGCAGAGCGGCGGGGGAAGGCCGGCTTCAATGACTTGGTAGGTGCGTTGCATGACAACCGCCGCCTGTGGGACGCCCTGACCGTTGACCTGATCGACGATGGCAACCAGCTGAGCCCCAAATTGCGGGCTCAGCTGCTGTCACTTGCCGGGTTCGTGCGTCGGCACGCCGCTAAAGTGCTGCGCTGCCAAGCAAGTGTGCAGCCAATAGTTGATATCAACCAGGCGGTCATGAACGGCCTTTGCGGCATTGCTCCGCAACCGATCGCCGTGCCGTCCACTGCCTCCGTACCTGGAGACGAAGAACGATGACGGGATTGCGCCTGAAATTGGGGCCAAATGAGCAAGTGCTGATCAACGGCGCAGTCGTCCAGAACGGCCAAACCAAAATTGAGCTGCGGATAAAGACGCCCAATACTAACATCCTGCGATTGCGCGATGCCATCCACCCGGATCAGGTCGACACGCCGACCAAGCGCGTTTGCTATATCGCACAATTGGCCGTTGCAGGCGAAGTGCGCCAGCTCGAGGCGCTCAACGAATTCCGGCGGGGCGTCGGGGCGCTGCAGCAGGTATTCACCTCTGCGCCGTCCATTGACCTGATGTCTGAAGCGCTGGATTTCGCGGCAGAGGGAAATTTCTACAAGGCGCTGCAAAACATCCGCAAGCTGTTGCCTTATGAAGAGATGTTGTTCCAACAGAGGACGGCTGCCGCTGGTGTACCGGCATGATCGGCGTTCCGATCTCGGTGCCGTTCGGCGGCGTGGCGGGGTTTTCCTTGTTGCAGAAGCGCATGGATGACAACTTGAAGCTGATCGGCCAGGCGCCCCAGGTTACGCGCGAATTGGACTATTTCCGGCAGCATATCCGCGATGCGGCGACGCCTGAAGCGCTGTTAAGAGATTACCGCCTGACCAAAGTCGTGCTGACTGCTTACGGCCTGCAAGACGAGATTGGTAAGACTGCGTTCCTGAAACGTATCCTCAGCGATGGCACTGACGATCCGAATTCGTTTGCGAACCGGTTGCGTGAGCCGCGCTTCCAGGCATTTGCCAAGGGGCTGGGCTATGGCAATATCGGCGGCAAGCGCACCTTGCTTACCAAATTCCAGAACGAGGTCGAGGCTGGCTACCTGCGCCAGACGCTGGAGGAGGCGGTCGGCGCATCCGACAACAACCTGCGACTGGCCCTGAACTTCCGGCGGCGGATCGAAACTATCGCTGCCGGGCCATCGGTCGAGAACGCGGGATGGTTTCAGATCATGGGCGAATTGCCCCTGCGCCGGGTGGTTGAAGGCGCGTTCGGCTTGCCCAGCTCGTTTGCTTTGCTGGATATCGACCGGCAGCGCGATCTTCTGGCCGACCGTAGCCGAGCCTTGTTCGGCGGCACAGGGTCGCCCGCTGCTTTCGCCAAGCCGGAGAACGCCGATAAGCTGTTGCGCCGGTTTCTGGCGCTCGCGCCGTCCGCCGATGGAGGAGGGGCGGCGGTATCGGGCATCGGCGCGCTTACTCTGCTTTCGGCCATCGCCGGTGGCGGCGGCGCGAGCGGCATATCCGCAGCCAGCTTGTTGCTTGCCCGCGCTTGGGGCCATTCGGGCGGGTGTAAACAAAGTCCGTGACGGACTGGCTGCAGTTGCCTAATTTCGCCGGCAATTCGACCCTGACCACTTTTCAGAGGAATTGTCCTATGCCTGCTGGCCCACTTTCCGGCATTACCGTTATCGATCTGACCCGCGTGCTCGCCGGGCCGTTTTCCACCATGCTGCTGTCGGAACTGGGCGCGCGCGTGATCAAGGTGGAAACGCCCGGCACGGGTGACGATGCCCGTGCCTATGGACCGTTCAAGTCCGGCAAGTCCGCCTATTTCATCAGCGTCAACCGCGGCAAGGAAAGCATCGGCCTGAACCTGAAGGACGATGACGACCGGGCGATCTTTGAAGCCATGCTGTCCAAGGCCGACGTGGTGGTCGAGAACTTCCGCCCCGGCACGATGGAAAAGCTCGGCTATGGCTGGGAGGATATCCATGCCCAATATCCGAACCTGATCTATGCGGCGTGTTCCGGTTTTGGCCATACCGGCCCGCATTCCAAGCGACCGGCCTATGACATGGTGGTGCAGGCGATGGGCGGCATCATGAGCATCAC
>JAYPXD010000209.1:0-4079 GCA_038135395.1 Alphaproteobacteria bacterium
GATCATCCCTGCGAGGGCGCAGTGCTGCGTGACCGAGTGCACCTCAGTCCGGCGGTTTGCGACACCGCCAAGCTCGGGCGGCTGGGTGTTGAGGCGGAAATTGCGCTGACTATTGGCCAGGATATGACCGGCGCAAATGGCGCCTATACCGCCGACAGCGCCGCGGCCTGTGTTTCCGCGGCCCGCGCGGCGATCGAGCTGGTAGACGATCAGAACGCTGACTATGCCGCGATCACCGCCATTCGTCTGGTCGCCAACAACTCGCTGAATGCCGGAATCGTTGTTGGTCCCGAAGTCAAGGACTGGCGTGCCTTGGATTTGGGCAGGGTTAAAGGCGCGATGCTGATCGATGGGGTTGTCGTCGCTGAGGGCACCGGCGCGGATATTTTGGGCCACCCGTTGAATGCGGTAATCTGGCTGGCGAACAGTTTGAATGCCCGCGGCAGAATGTTGAAAGCCGGCGACGTCGTGATGTGCGGCAGCTTTGTGCGCACGCAATTTCCTGCAGCTGGCCAGACGGTCACCTGCCGGGTGCAAGGCCTGGGCGAGGCCTCCGTCGCTGTAAAATGACCGAGGGCGTCGTTCGCATTGCCATGTGGTCGGGTCCGCGGGCGCTATCCACCGCATTGATGCGGGCCTGGGAGAACCGTCCCGATTGCCGGGTAGTGGATGAGCCGCTCTATGCCGCCTACCTGGCCGCCACCGGTCTGGATCACCCGATGCGCGACCAGGTGTTAGCCTCGCAGCCGCAAGACGCCGGCGTTGTTGCCGCAGCGATGACAGGCATCCGCGGCGCGGCCATCGTCTATCAAAAACACATGAGCCAGCACTTGTTGCCGGGCATGCCCCGCGCCTGGATCGACGCTCTCAGCAACGCCTTCCTGATCCGTAACCCTCGCCGGGTGCTGGCGTCGTACGATCAAAAGCGCCCTGCGCCGACGCTGGCGGACATCGGCATCGCCCAGCAGGCGGAACTGTTCGGGCGCTTGTCGGACCGCACTGGCGGCGCGCCTCCGGTCATCGACGCCGATGACCTGCAAGCTTCGCCGGAAGCGGTGCTGCGTGCGCTCTGCCGCGCCTTGGGCGTTTCCTTCTGCGCCGAAATGCTGTCATGGCCGGCCGGGCCAAGAGAGAGCGATGGTGTTTGGGCGTCGCATTGGTACGATGCGGTTTTGCGCTCCACGGGCTTCGCGCCGCCCAAGCGTCATGCGGTCGTGTTGAGCGCTGACCTGGAGAAAATGGCGGACAGGGCTATGCCGCTATACGAGAAACTGGCAGCCTACCGGCTCGGGACTGACCAAACAGCATCCGAATAATAGGAGGCATACCGATGAGCGATGCAGCAACCGCCAAATTGATGGCCGAGTTCGGCCGGGCGTTCATGCAGGGTGACGTAGAAGGCATCGTGGCCTGCGTGACCGATGATTTCGAATGGCGGCAGGCCGTGGGGCCGGATGCACCGTGGGGCCGGATTGTCCAGGGCAAGGAAGATTTGCGCCGGGCTCTGGCCGAACGCGACGTGACTATGGCGAACCTGCGCTTTTCCGATACCAAGGTGACGATCAACGGCAGCCAGGTGGTTGGCACTTTCCGTATTTCCGGTAAGACCCAGGACGATCAGCCGGCGGACTGGCGTGGTTGCGACCTCTATGAGGTCCGCGATGGCAAAATTGCCTACAAAGACAGCTACTGGAAGCAAATCCGCAGCTGAAGCACGGCATTGCCCGCGCCCGTGACAACGAGCGGTCGGGATGGCATGCTTCCAGCTGTCAATTTCTCAGTATTGCCAGAAGGTGGGTTCAATGCCTCTACCGCCGCTGT
The DNA here is from genome assembly GCA_038135395.1 of Alphaproteobacteria bacterium. Taxonomy (GTDB): domain Bacteria; phylum Pseudomonadota; class Alphaproteobacteria; order Bin95; family Bin95; genus JACKII01. The sequence goes on from JAYPXD010000209.1 coordinate 1,822, forward strand.
TTGACTTGACCGGCAAGGTCGCGATCGTTACCGGCGCTGCAAGCGGCGTCGGCCGGTCGATTGCGCAACAACTGGCCCGGCATGGCGCCAAGGTCGTCGCCGCTGCGCACGATGCAGACGCCGCCGCAGCGGTCGCTGCCGAGATCAAAGCGAATCCGGCGCCGGCCGCGGGCGACGCCATCGGGGCGGCCTGCGATTTCGCGGACCGGGACCAGTGCCATGCCCTGGTCGACAAGGCGCTGAGTGTTTGGGGGCGGGTCGATATCCTGGTTTGCAATGCGGATGCCGGCGGCGACGTCGGTCCGGTCGACCGGGCATCGGAAACAGATGTCGCCCGGACTTTCGATACCAATATCCGCGGCGTGCTTTGGCTGACAGCGCGTGCCTGCCCGGATATGGCCAGCCGCCGCGATGGCGCGGTCATTGTCATTGGCTCGGCCGATGGCCTGCGCGGTACCCCGGAAACTGGCCTCTATGGCATCACAAAAGCAGCTAGCGTGCAGCTCGCCCGAAATCTGGCGGTCGAATGGGGCCCAATGAATATCCGTGCCAACTGTATCGCTCCGGCTGCAATTGCGAAGGACGGACAAGGTGCCAACGACGGCAAATTGAGTGATGGCACGCCGGTGGACTGGGTCTACCCAATGGGCCGTATCGGCACGGTTGAGGACGTCTCCGGCGTCGTTGTGGCGCTGGCCGGTCCGGCCGGGGCCTGGATGAGCGGCCAGACCATTACGATTGATGGCGGCATGATGGCCGGCTCCGGCCGGGAAGGAGGGTGAGGACATGACCGATTCAAGCAAGACGCCTGAAATGTTCGACCTGTCCGGTCAGGTCGCAGTCGTTACCGGATCGACCAAAGGGATCGGTAAAGCTATCGCTGCGCGCATGGCGCAACACGGCGCCAAGGTGGTGGTCTCGTCGCGCAAGGCCGATGTCGTCGAGGCGGTCACGGCCGAAATCAACCGCGATTTCGCGGCGAACGGCGGCGAGGCGATCGGCGTGCCGGCCAATATCGGCCGCCGGCCGGAGTGTGAGGCCCTGGTTGCCGCAGCAATGGACAAATGGGGCCAGATCGACACGTTTGTCGCAAATGCCGCTATCAATCCTTACTATGGTCCGCTGCATGAGATTCCCGAAGAGGCGTTTGCCAAAATCATGAGCACCAACGTGCAAAGCCCGATCTGGTTCTCGGGCCTTGTCTGCCCGCAGATGGCGGCGCGCGGCGGTGGTAACTTTATCGTGATTTCGTCTATCGGCGGAGGCTACGGCGATCCGAAAATCGGCGCCTATTGTCTGTCGAAGGCGGCGGATATGCAACTGGTCCGCAACATGACAGTGGAATGGGGCAGCGCCAACATCCGGGCGAATTGTGTCGCGCCGGCACTGGTCAAAACCGACTTTGCCCGCGCCCTGTGGGAGAACCCTGTGCGCCACGAAACAGCGCTAATGACCTATCCTCTCAAACGGTTAGGCGATCCGGACGATATCGCCGGCATTGCGGTCATGCTGGCCAGTCGGGCAGGGCAGTGGATTTGCGGGCAAACCCTGATTGTCGATGGCGGAATGATGGCGGGCGCTGGGCGATTTGAGTAACGATCGCAACCGCAATACGTAGCGGGCCCGCGATGTAACCGTAATGTCGCAATCCTGTTACAGAGTTTTCGTTGATTGCAATAAGCGGGACACGTAGAGTCTGCCCATAGGTAAGTGAACGGAGGTTCGCCCGAAACAGATTTTTCGATGGTGGCCTCATGATAAGGTGCGTAAAATAGCAAGCAGTCGAAACAGTTGAGTTCCATGGTCGACGGCGGACCGGCGGTAGGGCACCAATCTTACCGCCATCTTGTGCCGCTCTTACCTGTGTTTCCGTCTCCCCGACCAAAAAAGCTCAGCACGTTTGCAGGCCAACATTGAAGTCGCCTGCCATGGAGTGGTTCTTAGATCATGTCAGATTTCCGCCGGCCGCCAATTAAGGCCGAAAGCGTGACCGTAACAGTCAAGTGGTTCAACGCTACCAAGGGGTTCGGGTTCGTTCAGTTGGACGACGGAACCGACGCATTTTTACATGCATCCGTCCTGGTCCCAACCGGCCATGACGAACTGACGGACGGCAGCACGCTGGTCTGTGACATTTCCGATGGCGCCAAGGGCCAGCAAGTCGCGGCTGTGCACGAAGTGACGTTGGCTGAGGGCGGCGCCCGCCAGTCCCGTCCGCCACGCCGTGACTTCGGTGATCGTGGCGGCTTCGGCGGCGG
>JAYPXD010000209.1:4179-6943 GCA_038135395.1 Alphaproteobacteria bacterium
CGGTGATCGTGGCGGCTTCGGCGGCGGCGACCGCGGTGGTTTCGGCGGTGGTCGGGATCGCGGCGGCTTCGGCGGTGGCGACCGTGGCGGTTACGGTGGTGACCGCGGCGGCTTTGGGGGCGGCGATCGTGGTGATCGTGGCGGTTTCGGTGGCGGTGGCCGCAGCGCTTATGGCCCGCCGCGTGGCGAGCGTGGCGGTTATGGCGATCGTGACCAAGGGCCGGCGACGGTGGTTGATGGAACCGTAAAGTTCTACAACGCTGAAAAAGGCTATGGCTTTATCGCGCCAGATGACGGCAGCCCTGATGTGTTCGTCTCCGGTCGTGTTCTGGAGCGCACCGGCGTTGCATCCCTGGACACCAACCAACGGGTTCGGGTTTCTGCGCGCCAGGGCCAAAAGGGCATGGTCGCCTCGAACGTCGAACTGCTTTAGCTCCGCAACAGAGCGAGAAAGCGGATAGGCGCTTTCTCGTGTCTGCGGTTCGGCGCGCGCGTTGCTAAGTGTAGCTTCCCACCCCGGCCGCACCCCTGCCGGCCGGCGCGTTTTGAGTCGCGTCCGCCAGATCGGCCAAATAGTCATGCGCTGCGACTGTGTGGGCAGGGGACAGCATCAGGTGAATGCCTGGAGGTGTGGCGGTGCGTGAAGACACCCACCCCTTTGATGCCATGGCGTCGGCGATAGCCATGACATCTTTTGCTGGGTTTGAGAGAGCAACCAGCCCTAGTTTCGAGTGTCCGACGGGCTGAAAGCCAAGTTTGGCGGCGCCGGTTTCGATGGTTGCGCGCGCTGCCAGCACATCGCGCACGCACTGCCGAAATCCTTCATATCCCAAATGATTCAGCACGGCCCAGGCCCCGGCAATCGCACCGCCTGGGCGCGTGCCATGCAAAGTCGGCGTGGTCATGACGCCGTTCGGCCAAACATCGAAGCTGAACGGTTGGAATGCCGCCAACGCCTTTGACCGATACAGCACGGTGGAGGCGCCCTTGGGGGCATAGCCGTACTTGTGCAGGTCGGCCGATATGGAGCATACGCCCGGCAGCCGAAAATCCTAGGCGGGCAACTCCACCCCGATCTGCTCGGCGAAGGGCAGGAAATAACCTCCGACGCAGGCATCGACATGGCACCAGAGGCCATTGGCGGCGGCAAGGGATGCTATCTCGGGAATCGGATCGACAAGGCCATAAGGGAAGCAGGGGGCAGACCCGACGAGCATAATCGTCCGGTCGGATATCGCGGCTTCCATGGCCACCGGGTTTGCCGTGTAGTCATCTCCGACCGGCACACGGATGACCTTCAAATTCATCAGGTGCGCGGCTTTGTTGAAAGCGGGGTGGGCGGTCGATGGCGCCACGATTTCGGCGCCGACCGGATTCTGTCCGTTGCCGACGGCCCAATCGCGGCAGGCCTTGACCGCCATGGTGATACTGTCCGTACCGCCGGTGGTGAAATAGCCGCCGGCATCGTCAGGGGCGTTGGTCAATTCGTGCGCAATGGCGATGATGTCCGCTTCCATCGTCGCAAGGCTGGGAAAGGCGCGAAGCCCCAGCGCGTCCTCTGCCATTTAGGCCAGATAGGCCTGTTCGCCCACCTGACGCACTGTTTCCCCGGCATTGAAGACGAACAGCGCCGTGCGACCGCGCCGCCAGTCCGCGTCTTTGTCTCGGCGGCGGTCCAAATCCGCAGCCAGATCGTTCCAGCCGCGGCCTTGTTCCGGAAGATGCGGCATTGCTCCACCCCTTAAAAACTAGGTTGAGGCGAGCGCCTCCATCAGCGGCCAGGCGTCGGCGGCCTGATCCAGTTGCATGACGGCGGCGTGCACCCGCTCCGCCCGGACTTGGCTGATCGCCCGTGTCGCGTTCGCCCAAAACTTGGATTCGATGTCGGCGCTGGACAGCGGGTTGGCGTCGGACCCGCGGTTGACGTCTTCCCGATAGCGGCGCGTCTGCCCATCCCGGGTTTGCACCACGATCTCGCCGGAATAGTAATGTGGGAAGCGGGTGTTCGGGTCCTCGGCCCAATCGACCTTGGCTGCCAGGTCGAGCGCTGCCGCCTCGCTGAACGCGGCGGGGTCCAGCTCATCCAATGTAAACCGGCCGCGCAGCAGGCTTTGCGCAACAATATAAGGGATGGAGAATTGCGCCTCGTACGCGTTGGCCGGCCGCCGCTTTTGGTCCTGCGGCTCACACACTACTTGTGCCTGTGTCGGATGGATCAGCGCTGTGATGCGCTCGATCCTGTCCGCGGTTATGCCATCGGTCCGCATTGCCAACGCTGCATCGGCGAAGGAATGATTGAAGTGGCAGGCAGGATAGGGCTTGAAGCCCACCTGCTCCAACTGCCAGACCTGGCCCAGGCCAGCGGTGCACAGGCTGAGATCCGCGTCATTGTCTGCGCCTAGATGCAAATTGAACAGGCCGTACCGCCCTTCGTAGGCGGCGCTTGGTCCCTGGAACCCTTCTGCGGCCATTGCCGTTGCAGTAATGCCGGAAACGCCGGCCCATCCCGGGTGCATCCGCTTGGTCCAGGCGCCATCGCTGAGGAACTCGAGTGACCCTGCCGCCATCGAGAGCGCAATGCCTTGTGCATCGACCATCTTGCGCGCCGGCAGTCCAGCCAGCTTTGCTGCAGTGAGCGTCGCGCCGAATGTGCCGACCAATCCGGTCGGATGGTGGCCGCGCACGTGGAAGCCGCCGTTTGCCGCCATGCCGATGCGCGCGCCGGTTTCGACGCCCACCAGGTAGGCCGTCATCAGGTCGGCGC
>JAYPXD010000210.1:0-6911 GCA_038135395.1 Alphaproteobacteria bacterium
CGGTTAACTGTTTTCGAGGTCGCGGCGCAAGCCGGCATAGTGTGGGAAGGCACTGCGCAGCAAAAGGAACATGATCGGTGCCGGCGCGCCCACAACGATGGCTAATGAATAACGGATCTGGTTGGGATCCTGGAACACGTAATCGGTCATTAGGCCAACCACAGTCGGTCCGACGACCAGCCCTATCAGGGTCAGGATGGTGATGTAGATGGCGGTCACCTGGCCGCGCGCCCGGTTAGGTATGATCATCTGGATGGCCGTCCCCGCGCATGCATATGGCGTGTTGCTCAGGAACACCGTCGGCACCAGTAATGTCATGGCCATCATGCCGTTGGGCATCTGCGTGGCAAGTACGCCAAAGATGCCGCAGCCGACGAAACCGAACGCTGCCACCTTGAGTGGCGCCTCGAGCACACCGCGTGCGGAAAGTCGGTCGGTCATCCAGCCGCCGAAGAAGGCGCCCGCGGTGCCGAAAGTCAGCACTGTGAGACCGAAACCGAGGCCGACCTGGACGGTGTTCCAGTCGTAGGTGCGTTGCATGAAGGCTGGAACCCACACGAACAGGGTATAGGACACCAGGGTGACCATGGAAAAACCAATGAACATCGGTACCAGGGCGCGACGCCTTTCATTCAGCACCGCGACGACGGCACGCAAGGTCATAGGGGCTTCGGCGTCAGTGCCGCGCCGTTCGGGTTCTCCGTACATAAGGAAACAGGGCACAAGCAGCAAGCCGGGCGCGCCGATGATGATGAAGGCTGCCTGCCAGGGCTCGAAACCGGACAGCAGCCCGTTTGATGCTAGTACCGGCGAGTCGGTCAGCCACTGCAACAGCACGCCGCCCCAGATATAGGCGAGGCCCTGGCCCACCGGTGCACTCATCATGAAGAATCCCATGGGTTTGCCGAGCCGTTCCGGGGAAAAAGAATCCGACAGCATGGAAAAACCCGCCGGGGTGACGCTGGCCTCGCCGATGCCGACACCGACCCGGGTCAGGAACAACTGCACATAGCTTCGTGTCAGGCCGGAAGCCATGGAGAACAGGCTGAAGAACAACAGGCATATACCCAGCACGGTACGGCGCGCGAAACGGTCGACCAGGCGGCCGACCGGGAAACAGGCGAGCGTATAGAAAATACCGAAGGCCACGCTCTGCAGCATGCCGAACTGGGTGTCATTGAGATCGAACTGTGCCTTTAACGGCTCTACCGTCAGGTTTATGACGGTGCGGTCGAACTGCGACATGATGGAGGCGAGGGCCAGCAGGCCGGCCAGTATCCAGCCGCGTCTCGGTGAAGGCCATGCTTGGTCTTTATAAACAGGTGAGGACATGATGGAGTTTCCCAAAGTGAATTATTATTCTTACGGCACCTGGGCTGGTGCTTTTTATTATTCTTTCCATGATACCTAAATTAACCTGTCCATGGGTTGTTGTTTTTGGTTGATTCTTTTAGTTTCATTGCCTTTGAAGTCACGGGGTTCATATGTCGTTGTTTAGCCTTGAAGGAAAAACTGCCCTGGTCACCGGTTCGTCACGGGGAATCGGCTATGCCATTGCCACTGCACTTGGCCAGGCAGGGGCCAGGATCATCATGAATGGTCGTGATCAAGGCACACTTGCCGCAGCGGCCGATGCGCTGAGGGCCATAGATGTCGAGACGGATATTTCAGTTTTTGATGTAACGCAGCCGGAACAGGTGTATGCCGCCATCGACCAGGTTGAAGAGGAAATTTCCCCCATAGATATCCTGGTCAACAATGCCGGGATCCAGCGCAGGGCGCCCCTGGAACAATTCGAAGACAAGGACTGGCGTGACCTGATGGCTGCCAACCTGGACAGCATGTTCTATGTCAGCAAGGCCGTGGCCAGGCGCATGATTGATCGCAATGCCGGCAAGATCATCAACATCGGCAGCGTCATGTGTGAATTGGCGCGGCCCACCATAGCGCCCTATACCGCGTCAAAAGGTGCCGTTCGAAACCTCACCCGGGGCATGTGTGCCGACTGGGCGAAACATGGCCTCCAGGTCAATGCCATTGCGCCGGGTTATTTTGCAACGCCCCTGAACAAGGCGCTGGTGGAAGACGCGGAATTCGATACATGGCTGAGAAATCGCACGCCCGCAGGTCGCTGGGGAAATCTGGAGGACCTGCACGGTGCAGCGGTCTTCCTAGCATCTTCTGCCTCAGATTTTGTCAATGGCCAAACACTTTTTGTAGATGGCGGCATTACATCGGTAATTTAGGACAAGCATGAATACTTTATTGCAGTTGTTTCCCTTCTCGGAATACCTGGAAGGGGAATTGGTAAAACGCTTTGACGTCGTGTCCTGGTTCGGAATGACGGATGAAGAGCGGTCAGACTGGCTGGCCGACAGGGCGGATACTGTAGTCGCGGCAGCAACGGCTGGCCATATTGGCTGCCCTACAGACTTGCTAAATGCCCTGCCCAACCTGAAGATCATTGCTACCAATGGCGTTGGTTTCGACAAGGTGGATGTTCCCCTCGCCGCCAGCCGTGGTGTGTATGTCAGTACCACGCCAGGCCTGCTCAGCGAGGATGTTGCCGATCTTGCAGTGGGGTTGGTCATCGCCTTGCTGCGTCGCATACCCGAGGCCGACAACTTTGTTCGCGATGGTCGCTGGTCGCAGGGAGAAATGCCCCTGGCACGCAAGGTCAGTGGCCGGACTTTCGGTGTCCTGGGTCTGGGTGCAATTGGCAGAGCCATTGCAGCACGCCTGTCGCCTTTCGGTGAAGTGCATTACTGCGGGCGGGAGAAAAAGCCAGTTACCTATCACTACCACGACAATGTAAGAAATCTTGCACAAGCCTGTGATGTGTTGATCGTGGCGTGTGCCGCCAATGCCGATACGTTCAAATTGGTCGACAAGGATGTATTGGCCGCTCTCGGAAGTGATGGCTGGCTGGTGAATATTTCACGGGGAGTGGTAGTGGATGAGACAGCGTTGATAACGGCATTGGAAAACGAAGTCATCGCCGGTGCAGCCCTGGATGTCTATGCTGACGAGCCCAGGGTGCCGCAGGCCCTGGTTGAATCCGGGAAAGTCGTATTGACACCGCATATCGCCAGTGCCACCGAGGAAACGCGCAAAGAGATGGCAGATTGCGTCATTGCGAACTTAGATGCCGTCATGGCCGGTAAAAAAGCACCCACTGCACTGAGGGATATCGAATGAGCGGAAAAATAGCCCTGATTACCGGCGCCGGTTCCGGCATAGGCCGCAGCGTGGCGCTGGCATTGGCTGGAAAAGGCTATCGCCTGGTATTGTCTGGGCGCAAGGCGGACACGCTGGACGAGACGGCCAAACTCAGCGGTCTCGATAAACCCAACTTTCTGTGCCTCACCAGCGATGTCACCGACAAGGCGTCAGTGGATGGCATGTTTGACAGGATCAAGGCACAATTTGGCCGGCTGGACCTGCTATTCAACAATGCCGGCATTGGCATAGGGGCTCCACTTGAGGACCTGGCTGCTGAAGATTGGCTGGCGGTCATCAATACCAACCTGAATGGAGCTTTCTGGTGCCTGCAGAGCGCTTTTAGGATGATGAAAGAGCAGGTGCCGCAGGGCGGTCGCATCATCAACAACGGTTCCATCTCCGCTGACAGGCCTAGGCCCAATTCCATTGCCTACACGGCCAGCAAGCATGCCGTGACAGGTATGACCAAAACCGCGTCACTGGATGGCCGCCAGTACAATATCGCATGCGGCCAGATCGATATCGGTAATGCAGCCACCGAGATGGGCGCACGTGTATCAACCGGTGCGTCACAGGCGGACGGATCGATCAGGGAAGAGCCGATCATGGCGGTTGAGCATGTCGGGGAGGCCGTGGTCTACATGGATAGCCTGCCGCTCGACGCCAACGTATTGTTCATGACAGTGATGGCCACCAACATGCCCTATATCGGCAGGGGCTGAGTGCCGGTTAACAAGTATCCGGAACTGGAGCTCAGTTCTACCCCAGGCGCACCACCGGGTGTGCCCCGAAGAAATGTCGCTGTGCCTGCAGCAAATTGGCGGGCAGGATTGCCGACCGGAAGCCGTCGTAATAATTCAGCGCCGCTGAGAGGCAGGGAACCGGAATACCGTGATTCACAGCTTGCGACACGACCTGCCGCCATGGCCCCTGGTGTTGACGGAGACGCTGGCTAAAATGATCCGCCAGCAGCAGGTCGGCAAGATCAGGGTTGGTAGTGAATGCGGCACTGATCGGGTCGAGCAGAGCTGATCGTATGATGCAGCCGCCGCGCCAGAGACTTGCTATGGCTGCGAAATCAAGCTTCCAGTTGAATTCCCGGGATGCCTGCTGCAACAGGGAGAAGCCCTGGGCATAGGCGACTATCCGCGCCGCTAGGAAAGCATCGGCAAGCGCCACCAGGGTGGTTTGCTGGTCAGTCGTAAAAGCCGTGTCGGGTCCCTGGAAAAATTTCGCCGCTTCGGTCCGCAGGTCTTTGCGTGCTGACAGGCTGCGCGCAAATACCGCCTCGCTGATCATCGATATTGGCACGCCCATGGATAACCCGGAAACTGCCGTCCAAGCACCGGTGCCTTTCTGGCCTGCGCTGTCGAGAATGTTGTCGACCAGTGGCTTGCCGCTTTCACTCGCGCCCATGATGTCTGCGGTAATTTCCACCAGGTAGCTGGCCAACTCGCCCTGGTTCCATTGCGTAAACACGTCCCGTATCCCGTCATGGTTGATGCCCAGGCCCTGGTGCATGATGTGGTAGGTTTCGGCAATCAACTGCATGTCGGCGTATTCGATGCCGTTGTGTACCATCTTGACGAAATGCCCTGACCCGGCTGGTCCGATCCAGGAACAGCAGGGCTCCCCGTCAGCGCTGGCTGCAATTGCCTGAAGCAGGGGTTTGATGACAGGCCAAGCTACCTGCTCACCGCCGGGCATGATCGCGGGGCCGTGCCTGGCACCTGACTCGCCCCCGGAGATTCCTGCGCCCACGAAGTGAATTGATTTCTTCGCCAAGGTTTCAGCCCGGCGCGTAGTATCGGCAAAGTGGCTGTTGCCGCCGTCGATCACTATGTCACCCGGAACAAGAATCGGTTCGAGCTGCGCGATGACCTGGTCGACCGCTTCCCCGGCATTGACCATGAGCAGGATGATGCGTGGTTGAGCGAGTGCGTCTACCAGTGCTTCCAGGCTGTCCTGAATCCAGATACAGGGAGAGCCGATAGCGGTCAGACTGTTCCTTACCGATGCCGACCGATCCCAGGCATGAACGGTAATGTCATGATCGGCAAAGTTCTGCGCCAGGTTGCTGCCCATGACACCGAGACCTACGAGGCCAATGGCTGAGTGATTATGCATGCAATGCTTTCCGGGAAAAGTGCCATGATACGCGACTTTACTGTCCCCGGCATTCCGCGCATACTTTTCCGCCTTGATGTATACGGGGAACGACCATGTTGGCTGCAGTGTGTTATGGAAAAAAGGACTTGCGCATCGAGGAGCGGGAAGATCACCCTCTGGCTCCCGATGAAGTGCGTGTAGCGGTTGCCTACGGCGGCATCTGCGGATCCGATATGCATTATTTCCACCGGGGAGCGGTTGGTGATTTCGCCATTCGTGAACCGATGGCACTGGGACATGAAATATCAGGACGGATCGTGGAGCTTGGCAGCGGTGTTTCCGGTTTGAAGACGGGGGCAAAGGCTGCCCTGGACCCCAGCAAACCCTGCCTGGCGTGCGAGCATTGCAAAAGCGGGCGCAGCAACCTGTGCAACAACATGTTTTTCCTGGGAAGTGCCGGGCGCTTCCCGCATGTCCAGGGCGGTTTTTCCCAGCACCTCGTGCTGCGCAAGGATCAGGCTATTCCGGTTCCCGTGGACACGGACTTGTTGAAACTGTCCGTGGCCGAACCCTTGTCCGTGGGACTGCACGCGGTCAAAAGGGCGGGCAACCTACTGGGTAAAAAAGTGATCGTCACCGGCTCGGGGCCTATCGGGTTATTGACTGCAAAATCCGCTTTGCTGGCGGGTGCCACTGAAGTCATCTGCACTGATATAGAGGATGCACCGTTGAAAGTGGCGCGAGACAAAATCGGCGCCCACGGTACTGTCAATATCGCCAGTTCACCGGATGGAATGAAACCCTTTGCAGGTTACTTTGACGTCGCCATGGAAGCCTCCGGTTCGGCTGCGGCCCTGAATTCGCTGTTCGACGTGGTCAAGCGTGGCGGGCGCATTGTCCAGCTCGGTATGTTGCCTCCGGGAACGGCACCTGTCCCCGTGAATGTCCTCCAGACCTGCGAGATCGAGCTGGTTGGCTCGTTCAGGGCGCATGATGAATTTCGCCTCGCAGTTGACATGATCGTGTCGGGAGCAATCGACGTTTCTCCCATTCTGTCGGGTACATACGCATTGGCGGAAGCAAACTCGGCCTTCGAGCTTGCAGGTGATCGTTCAAAAGTGGTCAAACTGCACCTAGAAATCAACAAAGCTTGATGCCGGCAATCGTGATCATGGGGCCCAGCGGTTGTGGAAAAACAACCCTGGGCAAGGCACTGGCAAAAAAGCTGGATTGGACTTTCTTGGAAGGCGACGACCTGCATCCACCGGCGAATATCGAAAAAATGTCGGCCGGCATCCCCCTGGATGATTCAGATCGCGATCCATTTTTGCATAATGTAGGTAGTGCGATTGCCGGATTTGAAAAAACAGGCGTGGTCGCTACCTGTTCTGCATTGAAGAAATCCTACCGTGACATCTTGAGAACATACGCGCCTGACCTGCTGCTTGTCCTTCCGCCGCACTCAAGGGAACTCCTGGAGAACAACATGACGCTGCGGGAAGGGCATTTCATGCCGCCCTCGTTGCTGGACAGCCAGTTGGCGGCCCTGGAAATTCCCGGGGCGGGGGAAAACGCCTTAC
>JAYPXD010000211.1:0-5780 GCA_038135395.1 Alphaproteobacteria bacterium
AATGGAGTGGTATGCCGTCGTCGCAACGGTCCTTGCGCCCTTGCTGATCCTGATTGGCGAAGCCGATGACTGGACGCCGGCCGCCTATTGTCATGCGTTGGCGACGCGCTCTCAGGCCAAGGGGTATCCGGTAGAAATTGTGGTTTACCCCGGCGCTCATCATTCGTTCGACAGCGACCGGCCGGTGGTCTACCGAGGCCAGCGCCGCAACGTCAATGCGCCTGGCGGCTACGGCGCGACGACGGGCGGCGATCCGAAAGCCTGGGCTGATGCAAAGGAGCGGGTCGACCGGTTCCTGAGGACCTACCTTGCCGGACCGCGTTAGGGCTCCGGCCGTTCAAACACTGCCGCAGCATCCAGGTATTCTAGGATTTCTCCATCGTCGAAGCCGAATTCTGACAAAATTTCGCGCGTGTGCTGGCCCTTCGCCGGCGGCGGGCGGTACGTCTTGTTGTACGTGCCGTTCATGCGGATCGGCCCGCCTACGGCCTGCGGCACGGACGGAATCAGCGGGTCAATGAATGGCAATTGGCTGCTGAGCGCCGGATCGGCAACCACATCGGCGAACGAATTGATCGGTCCGCAGAGGATATCGGCGGCGCCCAAGCGCTCCAGCCAATAGGCCGATGGCTGCTGCGCGATCATCTTGACGACGATTTCGTCCAGGATCTTGCGGTTCTCGACCCGGCGGGCATTGATACGAAAGCGAGGATCGTCGGCCAGATGCTCCAGTTCCATGGCGCTGCAGAACTTCTGCCAGTGCGAGTCGCGCAGAACGGCAATGCTGATATAGCGGCCATCGCTGGCCAGGAACGCGCCGGCGGGGGCCAGGGTCGGGTTCTGGTTGCCCTGCCGCTGCGGCACGGTTCCAGAGGCGAGAAAGCGGGTAAAGACGCCGCTCATCATCGCCAAAGCTGCGGCCATCAGGCTGATGTCGATATTGGCACCCTGGCGACCCTTCAGCCGGCCATACAACGACAGTAGGATCGCTTGCACTGCCGAATTCGCTGCCGCCATATCGATCAGCGGAAAGCCGACGCGCATCGGCGGGCCATCCTTTTCGCCGATGACGCTCATCACGCCGCTCATGGCCTGGATGATGGTGTCGCTGGCCGGCGATTCGGCGTACGCGCCCTGCTGTCCAAAGCCTGAGACAGTGCAATAGATCAGCGCTTCGTTCAGCGCCCGGCACTCGTCATAACCCAGCCCCAGCCGGGCCATGACGCCCGGCCGGTAGTTCGAGATCAGCACATCGGCGCGTCCGATCATCCGCTCCAGAATGCGCTTGCCGCCAGGCGAGGCCGCGTCCAGGCCGATATTGCGTTTGTTGCGGTTCAGCGCGATGAATTGGCCGTTCTCTGCGCCTGCGACGGTGTTGTGGTCGGCTGGGCGCGACCAGTCGCCGGCCGGCCGCTCGATCTTGATGACGTTGGCGCCCATATCGGAGAGCACCATCGCGGCATACGGGCCGGCGACGCCTTCGGTCATGTCGATGACGGTGACGTCGGAGAGGATGCTCCCCTGCATTGGCTGTGCGGTCCTTATGCTGTCAGTACGGTCAGGTCGATATGGGATGCCGTCGGGGCGGCGTGAAGCACGGTGTTCCGTGCGACGCGGATATCGGCCTCGGTATCGGCGGCCAGCAGGACGTTGCCGCTGTTGGTGTTGCGGGCGCGACGCGGAAAGTTGCTGGAAACGATGTCGACTTGCAGGCGGTGGCCTGCCGGCACTGTCGTACGGATATCGCCCAATGAGATGGCAATCTCATAAACCTGCCCGGGCTCCAGCCGCTGCGGCCGCGCCTTGGCCGGGTCCGGGACCGTCGCGCGGAACATGGCGCGGGTGACGCCATCCATCAGCAACATCGCGGCGCCATCCGGTGCGACGGCGTTCAGCTTGGCGATGAAGTCGGTATCCGGGCAGTCGGAACCTGCGTGTAGGGTAACGCGCACCGGGCCGGAGAGGGTGAGGGGCGACTCCAGTGGCTCGCCTGTATAGACCAGGCCATAGCCTGGGCGCTGTTGTGCTGGGCGCTGGTCGATGCTGCCGTTGCCGATCAGCATGTTACGTCCGCCCAGCGTCGGATTCGGCTGGCGAGGATCATAGGTGTAGGACAGCGGCTGCCCGCCCGGCGAATCGCCAAGCCCCTTGGCGCCGGTCAGATACAGCCGCTTGGCCGCAACGCCAGCCGGCGGCCATGTCGCCGAATGCTGCCAGTCGTCCGGCTTGTAACCGGCGCGGTCGGCGACGAAGGCCCGGGGCGAGAAATGGACCGCCGGCTCGTCCATCAGTGGCGCGGGCTCATCCTTCAGGTAATGCCCGAACCATTCAAAGAACGGGTCGCGGGTCCAGAACTGGGTCTCATAGATAAAGTAGTGGTCGTTCGGGCCGATCCACAGCTTTTGCGTGCCGGTGCGGGCCTGAATCTGCTGAAATGCCGCCAGGACGCTGGTCAGGAAGATGTCATACCAACTTGTGGCGTGGAAGCCGGGAATGGCGATGGACCGGCGGAAATCGTGGGCGATGCGGAAAGCATTCGGCGCTGGCTGGGAAATCAAGTCGTTGAGGAAGGGCTGCCAAGTCGAAAAATCCGGGTAATCGGTCAGCGGCAATCGCATCCAATCCGCGTTTTCGACAAACGGGACTGCGGCGCGGCTGGCGGCCTCCAGGCGGTTGTAGGTGTCGCCGGCGCGGCGGTGCGCCTCGGCCATGCCGGCGTCATCCAGTCCGGACAGGCGCATAGCGCGCCGCTTATGGCTCTCCGACAGGCCGGGAATATTTTTCGCCACCCACAACCAAAGCCGCTCCATCTCGATGGACTGGCCCTCGCACACAACGTCGTTATAGATGCTCGAGCCGCCGACCTGAGCCCAGAAGGCTTTTAGTGCCGGGTGGTTGGTGCTGGCGGCGGCCAGCGCGGTGGTCGCGCCGGCTGACGAGCCGGCAATGCCGATGCGGCCATTGCACCACGGTTGCGCCGCAATCCAGTCGATGGTGTCATAGCCATCTTCGGCGTCGTCGAAATAGACCCGGTCCTCGCCCTCGGATGCGTAGCGTCCGCGGGTATCCTGATAGACGCAAGCGTAACCGTGCGCCGTGATCGCCTTCCAGCCGCGCAGGATCGAGCCTCGCAAGGGCTGATTGGCAGCCGGCAGCCACCCATGCGCCGGGTCGGTGGTGTGCTGCCCCTGCGGCTGGGTGATGCCGTAAGGGGTGCGGGCGACGATAACAGGGAAGGGCCCAGCGCCCGCAGGCAGATAGACCAGCGTATTGAGACGCGCACCGTCGCGCATCTCGATATAGGCCTGAAAACTGCGGGCGTCGGTGGTGGGATCGACAGGTTGCATGAGGAGGCTCCTTTGCCTTCACTCATACCTGTATTTGCAGGGTTGCGGAAACCGGGTTTGTGGTTGCGTAAGCCACGTTGCGGCCCGGAAACTTCCGCTCAGACGACGGCGACTTCCAAGCGACCGACGCCTTCGACTTCGCCGACCAGCGTGTCGCCCTTGACCACGGCGGCGACGCCCTCGGGCGTACCCGACATGATGATGTCGCCGGGCAGCAGTTCGAAGTAGCGGCTGATGTAGGCGATCGTCTCCGGCACGCTCCAGATCATTTTGTTGAGCGTGCTGTCCTGGCGGCGCTTGCCGTTCACGTCCAGGGTGATGCGGTTATCGACCGGATGGCCGATGTCCGCGGCGCGTTTCAGTCCGGAGCAGGGCGCGGCGAAGTCGAAGGCCTTGCCGATCTCCCAGGGGCGGCCCAGCTTCTTGGCTTCGCCTTGCAGGTCGCGGCGGGTCATGTCGAGGCCGACGCCATACCCATAGACGCAGTCCAGCGCTTTGTCCTCGGGAATGTCGCGGCCACCTTTGGCCAGGGCGACGATCATTTCCATTTCGTGGTGAACGTCCGATGTGCCCGGTGGGTAGGGAAACTGGCCGGTCGTGGTGATGGCGTTGGCCGGCTTCATGAAGAAGAACGGTGGCTCCCGGTCGGGATCATGCCCCATCTCACGGGCATGCTCGGCATAGTTGCGGCCAATGCAAAAGACCCGGGCAACGGGGAAAACCTCATCAGTCCCCTCGATCGGCAGGGTAACGGGCGCGGCGGGCTGGATGGCGTAAGTTGTCATTTCGAATTGTGCTCAGGATCAGGAGAAACGTGCGCCGTTCTAGCAGTCCTGTATTGCGCATGCCAAGGTCCGACTACAGGGTCCCGCCAAACATCAATGACCAGGCCAGAAGCCATGCATTCGGTAGCGGATACTTAAGGGTAAACGCGATCATTGACGTTCCAGGCGTCGCCTAGGAGCTTGTATCCCTTAAACCTGTATCCCTCAAAATGAATGTCCCCGGCACCGTTGGGTAGCCGGGGTCTAGGTATCTAGCAAACCAAAGGTTGCTTACTTGATCGAAGCAAACTCTTCAGCGGACAGCGAGCCATTGCCGTCTTTGTCAGCGGCTTTGAACTGGGCGTCGGTGATGCCGGCGGCTTTGGCTTCGGCGGCGGAAACAGAGCCGTTCTTGTCGGTGTCGGCGGCGGCGAGGGTCGGGCCGGCGGCGAAAGCAGAAGCCGAAGCGAGCAGGCTGGCGGCGGTGAGGGCAATGACGAGCTTGGTCATAGGTTTGGTCTCAGTGTTACTAGCGCATTTTCAGCCACCATGGCTGTCGTGCGAAGCGGTATATAGCTGTGCTGTAGAAAAAAACGAGATGCCGCGAGTGCTTTGGGTGTGGAATCTTCTGACGCACCCCTGGATCGGATTTAATATACAGAAAAATAAAGATAATTTGGCGATTCGGAACAAGGTACTGGTAAAAGTGCTGCAGTGCTGTACAGACTGTGAACCGAAACGAATTCCGACGATGGAGAAACGAGATGCCAGAGCCGAAACGCCGCCTTCGCAGCGCTGAATGGTTCAACGATCCAAGCGATGTTAGCGCTACTGCAATGTACATCGAGCGGTATATGAATTTCGGCCTGACGCGAGAAGAACTCCAGTCCGGGAAGCCGATCATCGGCATAGCCCAGTCCGGCAGCGACCTCTCGCCCTGCAATCGCATTCACTTGGACCTGGCGATCCGGGTGCGGGAGGGCATTCGTGAGGCCGGCGGCATCGCGCTGGAATTTCCGACCCATCCGATCCAGGAAACCGGCAAGCGCCCGACAGCGGCATTGGACCGAAATCTGGCCTATCTGAGCCTGGTGGAGGTGCTGCACGGCTACCCGCTGGACGGCGTCGTGTTGATGACCGGTTGCGACAAGACCACGCCGGCCCTGATCATGGCGGCGGCTACGGTTGATATTCCGGCCATTGTGCTCTCGGGCGGGCCGATGCTGGACGGCAATTACAAAGGCCGCCGCGTGGGCTCCGGCACCGTGCTGTGGGAGGCGCGGGTCGAGTACGCAGCCGGCCGCATCGGCTATGAAGAGTTTATCGAGACGGTGGCCTCGTCCGCGCCCAGCATGGGCCATTGCAATACCATGGGCACCGCTTCGACCATGAACTCCCTGGCGGAAGCGCTGGGCATGTCGCTGCCAGGCTCGGGCATCATCCCAGCGCCCTACCGCGAGCGTGGCCAGTGCGCCTACCTGACCGGCAAGCGGGCAGTGGAGATCGTGTGGGAAGATCTGACCCCATCCAAGATCCTGACACGCGAGGCTTTCCTGAACGCCATTGCGGTGAATACAGCGATCGGTGGCTCCACCAACGCACCGATCCATCTGGCCGCCATTGCCCGCCACGCGGGGGTCGAGCTTAGCCTGGATGACTGGCAGACCAC
>JAYPXD010000211.1:5790-6907 GCA_038135395.1 Alphaproteobacteria bacterium
TGCCACTGCTGGTCAACCTGCAGCCCGCCGGCGAGTATCTGGGCGAAGGCTTCCACCGGGCAGGCGGCGTGCCTGCTGTGGTCAACGAGTTGATGGGAGCAGGCAAGATCATCGAATCCGCCCTGACCATCAATGGCAAGACGATGGGCGAAAACTGCCGGGGGCAGGTGGCGCTGAACCGCGACGTCATCAAGGCTTATGACGCTCCGATGAAGCAAAAGGCCGGCTTTCTGGTCATGCGCGGCAACATCTTTGACTCGGCGATTATGAAGACCAGCGTCATCGACGCGGATTTCCGCAAGCGCTTCCTTTCCGAACCGGGCAGCGAGAACGTGTTCACCGGCAAGGCTGTCGTCTTCGATGGGCCGGAGGATTATCACCACAACCTGAACGACCCGGCGCTGGGCATTGACGAGCGCACGATCCTGTTCATTCGTGGCACCGGTCCGTTGGGCTACCCGGGTTCGGCGGAAGTGGTGAACATGCAGCCGCCGGATGCCCTGATCCGGGCCGGCATCAAGAGCCTGCCCTGCATCGGCGATGGCCGGCAGAGCGGCACCAGCGGGTCACCGTCGATTTTGAACGCATCGCCGGAAAGCGCGGCGGGCGGCAACCTGGCTCTGCTGCAGAATGGCGATCCGGTGCGCATCGATCTGAACAAAGGCCGGGTCGATATGCTGATTTCAGACGAGGAAATGGCGCGGCGGCGGGCCGATTATGTGCCGCCGGTGTTCGACAATCACACGCCGTGGCAGGAGATCTACCGCAACGATGTGGGTCAACTCGAGTCCGGCGGCGTGCTGGAGAGTGCGGTCAAGTACCGGCAGGTGAAAAACAAGATCCCGCGCCATTCGCACTAAGCCGGCGAAATTCCTTCGTCATTGCGAGACCACGAAGCGGGCGTGGCAATCCAGATGGTTCGGAGCCTGCTGGATCGCCACGTCGCCTTTGGCGTTTCGCGATAACGGCAGGAGTATGGGCGGAGATGGTGTTCGAAGGATGGTGCCGGCCCCGGATCGGCGCTCCGCACCGTCCGGGGAACCGGCGGCCTCAATCCTTCAGCGGTGCGGCCATGCCGAACTGTTGGCCGTTGCGCTCGATCACCTGGACGTTGCCC
>JAYPXD010000212.1:0-1467 GCA_038135395.1 Alphaproteobacteria bacterium
TATCGAGTCACAAAATTCGCCCCCGCGATAGGTTTCCGGAGGTCTCCAGATGGTTCCAATGCAGCACGGGCGTCGCGCAAGTCCTCATCGACTAGCAGGCTCGGTCGGCTTGTGATGACGAATTGGCGGGAGCCAGCAGACTTAGTTTTTTGAAAGGTGACAGCGATGAAATCGTTCAGACTTCTGCTTGTGTCAGTGTTGTTCGGCTATGGTGCAAGCGGTTTTGCTTCATGGAGCTTGTCGCCGTTTATGCCGCATTCGGCGTTGACGATATTGCTGTTCTTTGTCCTGAGTGGCGTCATTTCGCTATTAGTGGTGTGGGTGGCTAATTTGGTTAGCCCTGAAGCAGCTGATAACGGCTCTTCCAAAGCCAATACCCAGAAACAGGCAGCCGGGTGACGCCCCGCTCGCGCCGAATATGCATCGAATCTAAGCAATTCTGTTCGTTGACATAACTTTGCCGCCGGCCGGCCCGGCGAATATGACTGGCGCCGCCGTTGTATTCGACTGAGGCGGTCGCCCTTTGGGGATGGCGTTGACGATACCAAGCAGCATGCCGGAGCCGCTGCCTCTTGCGATCGCTGCTCAATAGGGGTTCTCCAGCCCCTCGACCATCCGGCGCAGCACGTCGCGGATTTGCGCCTCGTCGGCGCCCATGATGATGGCGTCTTCCAGAGCGTCCTGGGCCATCTGCTGCAGCTCTTCCAGATTTTCGTTCAGCACTTTGATTTTCTCGCGGCACGACAGCGCCGAGCCGTCGGGGGCGTGCCAGACTTTCGGGATTAGCGGAGTATCGGCTTCGGAAGGGGGCATGGCGCGGCTCTCGGTTGGCAGCGGACGTGTTTCCGGGGCAATATGAGGGGAAACGGGCATAACTTCCAGCCCGCGTTAGCTCCCAACCTGAAGGAAACGCCGCCGATGCGCGTTGCGACAACCATTCCGCAAGACAATCTGCGCAAGGTGCCCGATGCGGCCCGCGCCATCGAGGCCGCCGGTTTCGATGCAATCGTCACCCTGGAAAACAAGCACGATCCGTTTCTGCCGGCTGCGGTCGCCGCCTTGGCGACGCAACGGGTGGAGCTGGCCACCGGCATCGCCATCTCCTTCAACCGCTCGCCGATGAGCGCGGCCAATGTCACCTGGGACCTGTATGAGGCGTCGGGAGGGCGGTTCGTACTGGGGCTGGGCACCCAGATCCGGGCGCACAACGAAAAGCGCTTCTCCGTGCCGTGGACGCCGCCGGCGCCGCGCATGCGCGAATACCTCCAGTCGCTGAAAGCCATCTGGCGCTGCTGGGAAACCGGCGAGAAGCTGGACTACCAGGGAGAGCACTACACCTTCACCCTGATGACCCCGAACTTTGTGCCCGAGAACACCATACCCGGCATGCCGAAGGTCACCATGGCGGCGGTGGGGCCGGTGATGATGCGCGTGGCGGCGGAGGAGGCGGACGGCGTCCGTCTGCAT
>JAYPXD010000212.1:1477-6894 GCA_038135395.1 Alphaproteobacteria bacterium
CTACACGTTCGAGATTTCACTACGCGGTTGAGACGCGACCTGACGGTCCGTCGAGAGCGTTGCCAAGTGTTCCGCGTGCGCGGGCTACCGCATCGCCTTCTATGGCTCCACCCCGGCCTATTATCCGGTGTTGGAAGCGCATGGCCTGGGCGACCTGGGGCCAAAGCTCAACCGCATGACCAAGCAGGGCCAGTGGGACAAGATCGCCGGTGAAATCTCGGACGACCTGCTGCATCTCTGCGCCGCCATCGGCCGCCATGACGAAATCGCCGGCAAGATTGCGGAGCGCTTTGGCGGCATCAGCGACACCATCAACGCCAGCGCCTCTGCCGAGATGGGCAGCGACATGCCACCCGACCTGTTGCAGGATATCCAGCGCATCCCGTCGGCGTTCGGCGGCCACTAATTCCTGTTGAGAAGCGCGCGGCTTGCCGGTCAGGTCGCGCGTTTGAGCCGGAACGAGAACTTGCTCTGCAGCGAGATCGGCTTTTCGACGAACAGAAACAAAACGGCGCCCGCAATGACGGAAATCAAAAACACTGGCGTCAGGCCGATCCAGAATGCGAAATTGGCCCAGCCCTCCGGCAGGCGCGGCAGCACGACGTGGCAGGCGATAACCACGGCGAAGGCGTGCACAAGGTAATAGGAATAAGATATATTCCCGAACCAGCGCAACCAAAGATTGCAAAGGATTGCGTCGGTAGCGCGTCCGCCGGCCAAGGCGGCCCAAACAAATGCCAGAAAACCGAACAACAGAACCGCCGCGGTTGCCCAGGATGGCAGATGGAGCCCTTCGCTGACCAACAGGGCAAGGACGGGCGCTGCAATGCCGATGATCTGTCCGGGCGCTTTTATCGGTAGGCGCTCGAACTCGACCAGCAATATCCCAGCGAACAGGCATAGCCCGCGGACCGGCGCGCCTTCAAAACCCAATGCCGAGAGGGCGACCAGGGCCGCCGCGGTTGCAAAGACGCAGACAATGCGCGTTGTCGCTGGAAGGGACTTAAACCCCATGTACCCGACGATTAGGATAGCCGATATGTAAAACCACCATTCATAGCTCAGGCTCCAGTTGACGGCGAACAACGCTTCGATGGGAAACAGTCCCGGAAGGAAGGCGACGTTGGCAGCCAGGTAAACCGCTGCTCCGGTAAAATCGGACGGGATAGCCGGCGTCGAACGAAACGGATCCAGCGCGATGCCGATCAGGAGCGCGACCAGGAAAGCCGGGTACAGGCGTTGCGCGCGCCGCCCGACGAAGGACGAAAACTTCGGGTCGCGCGTCAGCAGTATTTTGTAAATCAAATAGCCGCTCAGAACGAAAAACAACTCGACGCCGCGATTGCCCGCGCCAGAGAAGAACTTGGCGATGTGCCATGTGATGCCGGAAACATCGGACGTCGAGACGAATTGCATGCCGTAGTGCTGCAGGAAGACCAAGCCAACAGCGATGCCGCGCACGCCTTCCATGGGAAGCAGCCGGCCCGAGCCGCCCAGCTCGAACGCAGCTTCCAGTCTTTGCATGATTTGTGGCATGAGTTTGGAGCTCCCGATGCGCGCAGCATATACTGTAAATAGCAATACATGCTTTTGCAGGGAAGCTTGGCGAATTTCTGTTGCTTGGCGGGTGGCAATGCGTCGCCAGAGGCGCAAATGCCTATTGGCTGGGCGGAGTTACGGCCATTTTGCTTCTGGCGGCATCGACATGAGGATCGCCTCGGTATTGCCGCCGGTTTTCAGGCCAAAGGCGGTGCCGCGGTCGTGGATCAGGTTAAACTCGACATACCGGCCGCGGCGCACCAACTGGTGCTCGCGGTCGGCCGCGGTCCAGGGGTCGTGCATGTGGCGGCGCACCAGCTGCGGGTAGATGTCCAGGAAGGCCTCGCCGACCGCCTGGGTATAGGCAAAGTCCGACTGCCAGTCGCCGGTATTGAGGTAATCATAAAAAATGCCGCCGACGCCGCGCGGCTCGCCCCGGTGCGGCAGGAAGAAATACTCGTCCGCCCATTTTTTGTGTTTTGGGTAGTAGGCCGGGTCGAACCGGTCGCAGCAATGCTTCAAGGCGGCGTGAAAGTCGGCCGTATCTTGGTCGTCCGGCACCATCGGCGTCAGGTCGGCGCCGCCGCCGAACCAGGATTTGGCGGTGTGGATGTGCCGGGTGTTCATGTGCACCGCCGGAACCTTGGGTGAGCGCATGTGCGCGACGAGGGAGACGCCGCTGGCCCAGAAATTCGGGTTTTCCGCGCCGCCTGGGATTTCGGCGGCGAATTTCTCGGAAAACCGGCCATAGACGGTGGAGACGTTGACGCCGACCTTCTCGAACACCCGGCCGCGCATCACGGCCATAATGCCGCCACCGCCCGGGCCTGAGTCCGGGTCATCGTTGACGGCGGTGCGGGTCCAGGGTTTGCGCTCGAACCGGCCGGGCGGCAGGTCCCGGTGCGGCCCGTCGGCAAGTTCGTCCTCGATCCGCTCGAATTCGGCGCAAATGCGCGTGCGCAGGTCTTCGAACCAGTCGCTGGCGCGTTGTTTCTGAGCGTCGGGTGAGGTCATTGCGAGGTCGGGTCCTTGGGTAAGAGGTCGTTCTGGCGCAAGGCTTCCCCCAACACCAGCGCCGCTGCAAGCGCCACGTTGAGAGAACGCATACCATGAACCAGCGGTATGCGCACACGCAGGTCGGCGCTTTGATGTACGTCAAGCGGCACGCCGGCGGACTCGCGGCCCAGCAGCAGCGTGTCGGTCGGCTGGAAACTGGCGTCGGTATAGCGGATTGCCGCTTGCGTGGTCAGCAAGACCAGGCGGCCGGGCTGTCGGTCGGCTTGGAACTGCCGCCATGAGCGGTGGCGGACCAGATCAACCTGGTCTAGATAGTCCATGCCGGCGCGGCGCAGGCGTTTGTCGTCCCAGATGAAGCCGCACGGCTCGATCACGTCGGCGCCGACGCCCATGCACGCCGCTAGGCGCAATAGGGTGCCGGCGTTTTGCGGGATGTCCGGTTGATAGAGGGCTAGACGCATGCTTCGGTGGCCTTCGCGCCGGTCAGGCCGTCAGGTCCAACACGATCTTTCCCGGTTCCGCCCGGTCCAGCAGCATGGCATAGGCCTCGGCAAATGCGGTGGCGGGCAGGGTGGCGCGGATCAGCGGCTTCAGCGCGCCGGCGGCATGCATGCGCGACAGGTCGGCGAACGAGGCGCGCAGCAGGTCCGGCGTATGGATGAAGTGGGCGTTCCAGAACACGCCGACCGCGGCGACGCCTTTGACCAGCAGCAGGTTGGCGGGGATGTCCTGGATGCGGCCGGCGGCAAAGCCGACGATCAGCAGGCGCGCGCCCCAATTGACGCATCGCAGCGCCTGGTCGAACAGGTCGCCGCCGACAGGATCGTAGACGACATCCGCGCCCTTGCCATCGGTCAGCGCTTTGACGGCGTCGCGCAGGTTTTCGGTTTCCGTGTCGACCGTCGCGTCCGCCCCCGCCTTGAGGGCGGCTTCGCCCTTTGCGTTGCCGCGCACCTGGGCAATAACGCGGGCGCCCAGGGCCTTGCCGATCTCGATGGCGGCGAGGCCGACGCCCGAGGTTGCGCCCAGCACCAGCAGCGTCTCTCCCGCCCGCAGGTTGCCGCGGTGCACCAAAGCGATATGGGAGGTGCCATAGATGACCGGCCAGGCCGCCGCGGTGGCAAAGTCCATGCCGGTCGGCAGGGGAAACACCCGCTGCCACGGTGCGATAATCCGGCTGGAAAGGCCGCCGTATTGCAGGGCGCAGAAGACCTGGTCGCCGATGCTGACGTCCTCGACGCCCGGACCGACAGCGGCGACTGCGCCAGCGGCTTCGAACCCGGGAGAGAAGGGAAACGGCGGCTTGACCTGATATTTGCCGGCGATCATCAGGGTGTCGGCGAAATTCAGCGCCGCGGCTTTTGCGTCGATGGCGATCTCGCCGGGCCCGGGCGCTGCCGCGGGCGGTTCGCCAAGCGTCAATGACGATGGTTTGCCCCAGGACTGGCAATACACGGCAACCATGGTGATCCTCTCTTGCGACGCGGTATGCACTGAAATGAAAAGGCCCGCAGGCAGAGCCATCTGCCGGCGGGCCTTCAATATGCGCCGTGGCCTAGGCCGCCAGCGGGAACAGTGGCGCGACGACGGTTTCGCGCCGGTGCAAGTTGGCCGCAAACTCCTGCGGGAAGGTCTCATGCACCGAACCGACGACCGTTTCGGTCGCCATCAGCGTTTCGGCCCATGCCTTAACCAACGGATAGCCGTTCAACAGGCCGCTTTGCAACTTGGCTTCCACCGCCAGGAACCGCTGGAAAAACGGTGCATAGGCGGCATCGACCAGGGAAAGTTCCGGCCCGTTGAAGTACGGCCCGTCATTGCTGCGTTCGCTGCCGATGGCCAGTTCCATCGTCTCCAGCGCTTCCTTCGCTTCCTCAAAGCCGGCAGCCTGATCCTCTGGCGTCGTGGCGTAGTAGCACGACGACAGGGCGCTGGCGAACTCCGGTACGAAGTCGGTCCAGGCGCGGTTGCGGGCGCGCTTGATCGGGTCGGCCGGGTGCAGGCGCGGTTCCACCGTTTCCTCGATAAACTCGGCGATCGCGTTGGATTCGAACAGCGGCGTGCCGCCGACTTTCAGCACGGGCACCTTGCCGTGCGGCGAGATCTCCATGAACCAGTCTGGCCGGTCCCGGAGGTTGATATAGGTCACGTCGAACTCAACCCCTTTGGCACGCATTACGATCACGGCGCGCTGAACCCAGGGTCAAGTGACGGAGCTGATCAGATGATAGCGCTCTGTCATTTCCTCAATTATCCTTGTGATTTAGGAGATTAGGCCATATATTGGACATTACATGGACATTACATGGACATTACATGGACGTTATGGAAGGTATGATTGCATGGCCTTGATGTCAACAAAAGACTACCCGGCAGCCAATCTGGTCGTTGTCAAAAAGAAGTACTATGTTAGCTGCACCATCCCCCTTGAGCTCAGGCCTCGGTTCAATGGCCAGAAGCAGCTTAGACGCAGCACTGGAACGTCAGACCTCGCTCATGCCAAGCGTAGGCTGCATTCGATAGCCTCATCTATCTACGCAGAGTTTGATGCTGCATTTTCTCGTAAGCCTCCTTCACTAGCTGAGGAGATAGCCCCCTATGTCAATCTGATAATCGACCCTGAAGACTTAGCCCGCAATCCTGAGTTCTACCTGCCCATGGCGTATTGTTCCCTTCCAGAGAAGCGAAGAGAGGATCTGAGAGAGGAGTATTACGATAGTATACCGCAGCTAGCCCAGATGGAACTAGCCCTACAGCATTTACAGTCCCCCGAATGGGATAGGATCCTGGTAGCAGCAGAAGACCAACCCAATCCAAAGTATCCAGCAAAGGTTGATGTGGAGAAGCTGTCTGATCTACAG
>JAYPXD010000213.1:0-634 GCA_038135395.1 Alphaproteobacteria bacterium
ATCTCGATTGACCCGGCGATGCGGGTATGGGTATCGGAAAATCCAGGCTATGTGCCGCCGGTTGAACTGGGCACACCGATGCGCGCTGGCGGCATAGGCCGGGTGCTGGCGTCCGGCCATCCCGATTTCCAGCCGGGAGACTTCGTCAATGCCAGGCTTGGCTGGCAATCCCACCCGACCGTACGCGCGGCCGACAGCCAAAAGCTCGACCTGGGCATCGGTTCGCTGAAGGACTGGATCGGCCCATTGGGCACCACGGCTTTGACCGCATACTTCGGATTGTTTGATGTCGGAGGCGCCCAGCCCGGCGAGACTGTTTTGGTGTCGGCGGCAGCGGGCGGCGTTGGCCAGATGGCGGCGCAAATGGCAAAAATCAAAGGTTGCCGGGTCGTGGGCATCGCCGGCGGGCCGGAGAAATGTGCCTATCTGCGCGATTCGCTGGGCCTGGACGCGGTGATTGACTACAAGGCCGGCGGCCTGGCAGATGCCTATGCCGCGGCGTTGCCCCAGGGTTGCGACGTATTTTTCGACAATGTCGGCGGCGAACAACTGGACCTGGCGTTGTCGCACCTGCGCGAGAAGGGGCGGGTCGCGATCTGCGGCCGCATCTCGCAAACGGCCTCCCCAACCCTTT
>JAYPXD010000213.1:644-5190 GCA_038135395.1 Alphaproteobacteria bacterium
AAGAACCTGGGATTGCTGATTGGCAAGCGCGCGCGTATTCAGGGCTTTATCGTGTTCGACTTCAATGCGCGGTATCCTGAGGCTAGAGCCTGGATCGCCCAGCAGCTCCGGGCAGGCCGACTGCAGCAGCGGCTGCATATCCTGGATGGCCTGACCAGCGCCCCCAATGGGCTTGGGATGCTGTTTCGGGGTGAAAATCAAGGAAAGTTGATCGTTCAGGTTGCGCCTGAATAGGCTTCGGCTAAGCGCTGGGGGGCGGGCGGTTGCGTCGGCGGATGGCCTCGCCCAATCCCATGCGGTCCGCCGTCTCCAGCAATTGGCGCCGCCAAACATCGAAGCGGGTTTCAAGCGCGCGGCGTTCGATTTCAAGACGCCGCCATTCTTCCGCAATGGCGTTGAAATCGGCGTCGGTGTCTTGATCAATTTCGTTCATGGCATTAGAAATTGTACAATCCTCCTGACATCGCAAGTGACTATCGCAAGGAGCAGGGAAGCTGATGCTGATTCCCGCGGCCCGAACCCGTAGCGAAACCTCCCGATGGAGCCGGTGGCGCACAATTTTCCGCTGCGATGGATTCCGCTTGCAGACGTCCGCGAGACATACGAATTAAACAGAGACGGCGCCTAGATCGACCACACTGCCCTGCCAACGGTCATCAGGCTAATCGAATGCGCGATATTTTAAGGAAGTCCCATGTCCCAACCTTTGATGCCGAAAGCGACCTGCGTCTGGCTGATCGACAATACCGGCCTGACGTTCGAGCAAATCGGCGCTTTTTGCTCGATGCATGCGTTGGAAGTGCAGGCCGTTGCGGATGGTGAGGTGGCCATCGGCATTATCGGGCGGAACCCGGTTGCGGCCGGGGAGTTGACCCAGGCCGAGTTGGAGCGGTGTGAGGCCGATCCGGCGGCCCGCCTGAAAATGGCCAAGATCACGGTGCCGCGCGCGGCGGAGCGGACCAAAGGGCCGCGATACACGGCGATGGCCAAACGCCAGGACAAACCCGATGGCATCGCGTGGCTGGTCCGCAATCATCCGGAACTGGCCGACGCCCAGATCGGCAAGCTGCTCGGCACGACCAAGACGACGATCGCCGCGGTACGGGATCGCTCGCATTGGAACATGTCGAACATCAAGGCCCGGCATCCTGTGGATTTGGGGCTTTGCACGTACCTTGAATTGAACGCCGCCGTTGAGGCCGCACGGGCCAAACTGTCGCCAGCAGAGCGCGAAGCGATTGAGCAGCGCGAGCATCAGCCTGCTGAAGAAGAAAAATCGGTCAATGCCACCCCAACCATTGCCGAACTGTTCGGCCGCATGGGCGGCGGCGCCAGCTCGGACGATTGAGCCAGAGCCGGCTGAGGAGGCATCGCGGCGTCCGGGCCCTATACGGGGACGGTGCCTCGGACAACGGTGCGGTGCAGGACGCGCGGAAGCGCCGACATATCGAAATTCCGGTCGGCGCGGTGCAACAGAACCCGGTTATCCCACAGCGTGAGATCGCCTTTGTGCCACTGATGGCGATAGACATAGGGTTCAGCCGTGGCGCGCGTCAGCAGATCGGCCAACAAGGCGCGGCCCTGGTCGTAGTCCATGCCTTCGATGTGGCTGATGTGAATTCCCAGATATAGCGATTTACTGCCATTGCTGTGCGTCCGCACCAGCGGGTGGCTAACGGGAGGTCGTTCCTTTTTTTGGGCCTCTGTCGCTGGCATGTTCCCGGTATTGCGCCGGCTGGCCTCCCAGGAGTGGATCGCGCGAAGCCCGGCCAGCGATTGCTGCTCTGCGTCCGGCAGGTCCTCATACGCCATGACCATGTTTGCGAACAGCGTGTCCCCGCCCTTGGGCGGCACCTGGATGGCGTGCAACATCGTCAGCAGCGACGGGACATCATGGTACGACTTGTCGGTGTGCCAAAAATAGTTGCCGTCGGTAGTGGGGCGTTCGGTCGGCTTTCCCGTCTTCTCGTCGAGATTGGTGACGGTGTGGACGATCGGATACTTCTCTCCATTGGCGAGTAGGCCGACATGCCCTTCGATTTCGCCGAAATTCAGGGTGAATTGGTATTGCTGCTCTTTGGTGAGGTCTTGGTTTGGAAAGACCAGAATATGATAGGTTTCCATTGCCCGAATGATCGCGTCGGCAATTTCGCGGCTAATCGGTTGCGACAGGTCCAGGCCGGTAATCCTGGCGCCGGCGACATCCGAAATGCGGGTGACTGCAAACGGCCAATGCTTGGTGTCTTGGGCTTCTGCGGCTTGTTGCAACGTCATGTCAGTGACCTTCTCCAAATCTGGAATTTTCACGGTACAGTACCGCGGCACGGATGGCGAATGGAAGCAGATTAGCGCAGCCGGTGAAATGGCTGGCCCAGTGCAGCCGGAGCGCGCGATTGTTGCCGCCGTGTCGTAAGCAGGGCGAGGACTGCTATTGTTGCGATATAGGGCAGCATGCTTAGGATTTCGGACGGTACCGCCAGCAGTCCGCTGCTCTGGGCGTGCAGCTGCAACACGCCAACGCTGCCGAACAGATATGCGCCGATCAGCACCCTGCCAGGCCGCCAGGCCCCGAACACAACAAGCGCAAGCGCGATCCACCCGCGGCCCGCAGTCATACCTTCCGCCCATAACGGTGTGTAGGCCAACGACAGGTAGGCTCCGCCCAGCCCGCTCATGGCGCCGCCGAACAGGATCGCCAACAAGCGTACTCTCAGCACGGCGTGGCCATGGGCGTGCGCTGCCTCCGCGTTCTCTCCTACCGCCCGCAGAATCAGGCCTTGACGGGTCCGGTATAGCCAGAACGCCATACCCGCGCTCATGGCGAGAGCTGCAAACACCATCGGGTCCAACCCCCAGAGGACGGCTGGTATTTTGTCCACTGGCGTGCCGACATAATTGCTTCCGACCAGTGCGGATAAGCCCGTGCCGAAGATCGTCAGAGCCAGACCGCTGGCCACCTGGTTCGCGGCGAAGCCCAGCACCAATGCGGCAAACAGGCTGGCGAGGCATGCACCAGCCAGCGCGCCCGCGGCCGCGCCAACGGCCCAATGCGCGCCGCTGGCGACTGCGATGAACCCACAGACAGCGCCCATCAGCATCATGCCTTCGACGCCCAGATTCAATACGCCAGCACGTTCCGTCACCAATTCGCCTAAGGCGGCGAAAACCAGCGGCGTCGCGGCCATGGCAATGCTGCCGAGGATCAGGAAATCAGTCATGGCGCACGCCTCCAGCGGATCCGGTACTGGATCAGCACGTCGCAAGCCAGCAGGAAAAACAGCAGAAGCCCCTGGAAAACTCCCGTAACCGCCAGCGGCAAGCCGGCATTGATCTGGGCATTCTCGCCGCCAAGGTAGGACAGCGCTATGACCAGTGCGGCCAGCACTATGCCAACCGGGTGCAAGCGACCGAGAAATGCAACGATGATTGCGGTAAAGCCATAGCCCGGCGATACGACCGGCACCAGCTGGCCGATGGGTCCTGCCACTTCGCCGACGCCCGCCAGGCCCGCCAGGCCGCCGCTGATCATAAACGTCAGCCATATGAGCCGATTGTGATCGAAGCCGGCATATCGGGCCGCATTCGGCGCAAGCCCCGCCACTTTGATCTGAAACCCGATCAGGGTGTGGCGTGTCAGTATCCAGACCAACAGCGCAGCCAAAACCGCGAAGGCTGCGCCCAGATGCAGGCGGGTTTCGGACAGAATGATCGGCAGCAGGGCGCCGTTCGTGAGCAGGCGGCTTTCCGGAAAGCTAAAACCATCGGGATCGCGCAAGAGGTCGTTCATCAATAGGCGCAACACCAGGACAGCAATATAGACCATCATAAGGCTGGTCAAAATTTCGCTGGTGTTGCGCCAGGTGCGCAGCAGCGCCGGTAGGGCCGCCCAGGCCATGCCGCCGGCAACTCCGGCGACCAGCATCAGCGGCAATACCCAGGCCCCGTCGTAGGGATAAAGGGCCAGGGCGACGCTGCCACCGCAAATCGCGCCAAAGATCAGTTGCCCTTCTGCGCCGATATTCCAGATTCCGGCACGAAATCCGAGGGATAGACCAAGCGCTATCATAACCAGCGGTGCAGCCTTCACGCCCATTTCCGCCAGGCCGTATCGGTCACTGATCGGGCCGACAAAAAAATGATACAGGGCGGCGCCTGGGTCATGGCCCAGGGCGGAGAACAGAGTCGCGCCGGTGGCTACGGTCAGGGCCAGAGCCAAAAGCGGCGCCGCCAAGGTCATCGCGCGCGATGGTGTCGGGCGGGGCTCAATGCGCAGCATCAACGGCCTCTCCGGCCATCAGCAGGCCCAATGTCGTGGGGTCGGCGTCGGCGACCGCCATCGGCGGCGAAAGCCGGCCGTCGCAGATCACGGCAATCCGGTCGGCCAGCGCCAGCAACTCGTCCAGGTCCTCCGATATCAAAAGGGCTCCGGCGCCGCTGGCGGCCAGATCGAGCAACGCCTGGTGGATCGCAGCCGCCGCACCCGCATCGACTCCCCAGGTCGGATGGGCTGCCAGCAGCAGGTTTGGGGCCTGTAGCATTTCCCGGC
>JAYPXD010000213.1:5200-6414 GCA_038135395.1 Alphaproteobacteria bacterium
ACAAATTTCTGCAAATTTCCACCGGACAGGCTGCCGGCGCGGGCGGATAGGCCGGCGGAACGGACATCAAACTGGCGGATGATCTGTTGGGCGAAATGCGACGCCTTGCCCGGATGCAGCAGTCCGCGCGCCGCCATCGCGAGCCGGCGATAGGCGCTGAGCAGCGCATTCTCCGACAAATCCAAGTCGGGTACCGCGCCGGTGCCCAGGCGGTCCGGCGGAACATAGGCCAGGCCGCGGCTGCGTCGCGCCTGCGGCGGCATCCGGCCGATGGCGACGCCGTTCAGGCGAACCATGTTGTCTCTGATCACGGGGAATTCGCCGGAAAGCGCTGCCAGCAAAGCCTTCTGCCCATGGCCCGCGACACCGGCGATGCCGAAAATTTCACCGGTGCGCACCGTGAACGTGAGATCGTGCAGTCCGGATAGGCCCAATGGGCCGGCTGGCGCGTTCAGGTGTTCAACTTCCAGCAGGACGCGGGCGTCGGAATTTACCGGTGGCTTGCCGGAGGGGGCAGTTAGCCGCTGGCCGATCATCATTTCCGCCAGCTGGTCCGGAGTGCTGGCCTTCGGGTCGGTCTCACCGACAACTTTGCCGGACCGCAGCACGGTGACACGGTCGCAAAGCTGGCGAATTTCGCCTAGCTTATGGGAAATATAGAGGATACTGCGGCCTTCGTCGGCAAGCAGGCGCAGCGTTCGGATCAGTGCCTCGATTTCGGCGGGGGTTAGCACCGAGGTTGGCTCATCCAGGACCAGCAGCTGCGGGTCCTGCATCAATGCACGGACGATCTCGACCCGCTGCATTTCCCCAACGGACAAGTTTCCGACCACGGCTGAAGGATCAATTGCCAACCCATAGTGCTGGGCCAGATCGCGGATTTTGCCGTCCAGTGTGCTGTCGGCGCGCCCATCGTCTAGCCCCAGCGCTATGTTTTCCGCGACGGTCAGGGCATCGAACAGGGAAAAATGTTGGAATACAACGGCAATGCCCTTGGCTCTGGCGTCGGCAGGACCGGTCAGGGTGACACGTTCGCCCCGCCACGACAAAAACCCGCTATCGGGTTCGACCAATCCGCAAATCGTTTTTACCACGGTGCTTTTGCCAGCGCCATTTTCGCCCAATAGGGCGTGGACCTCACCAGCCTTGAGCGATAGCGAAATGTCGGCATTGGCAACAACCGCGCCATACCGCTTGGTGGTGCGGTGCAGGGC
>JAYPXD010000213.1:6424-6893 GCA_038135395.1 Alphaproteobacteria bacterium
TTCAGTGGAACGGATCGATGCACGCCAGCACCATAACAAAAAGCCCCTCGCCTGCAAGGCGGGGGGCTTAGCGGAAGCCAAACAGATGGGCTCAGCGATTGCGCCGGGCGTACCCCAGGGCCAACATGCCCACAGCCAGGATCGCCAATACAGCGGGCTCGTCACTGCTGACGATGATAGGGCCGTTTTTGCCAGTGGCCTGCCCCGGATCAGTGGTCCAGCCTCTATGAGAGGGTCCGGATGGTTTGAGGGTACGTTGATCTGATCGCTGGCGGCAAGATCGTGGCGGGCGCTGGCGGTCGATAGCCCAGTGAGCTGTGCGGCCTGATGGTGTTGTAGTGCTGTCGCCATCGTTCGATGAGCACCTTTGCCTCCTGTAGCGTGTAGAAGATCTCGCCGTTGAGCAGCTCGTCGCGCAGCTTGCCGTTGAAGCTCTCGTTGTAGCCGTTCTCCCAGGGCGATCCGGGTT
>JAYPXD010000214.1:0-6890 GCA_038135395.1 Alphaproteobacteria bacterium
CTCTATCGAGTCACAAAATTCGCCCCCGCGATAGGTTTCCGGAGGTCTCCACGTTGACAGTCGCGGCGCCGGTCACCTTATGGGACGGGGTACTATTGCCGGCCTTGACTAAGATCAGGAGCGCGCTACCAGACTACGCTATTCGCGGGGAGCTCGCAAATCCGGTAGATATTTCGAGCAGGATTATTTCAGGAACCTTAGACTTAGCTCTGCACTATAGACCTGAGACAGTAGCTGGATTATCTGTTACGCATTTGTTCGATGATGAACTAGTACTGGTCACGAGCACTCTAGCCCCCGAAGATGCCTCAACCTATATATACGTCGACTGGGGGCCCGCATTCCAGGCAGAACATGCCCGCGCTTGGCCTGACCATTCGCCGCCTGAACTGATCCTGAATATCGGCAGTATAACG
The DNA here is from genome assembly GCA_038135395.1 of Alphaproteobacteria bacterium. Classification (GTDB taxonomy): domain Bacteria; phylum Pseudomonadota; class Alphaproteobacteria; order Bin95; family Bin95; genus JACKII01. Next base: position 417 of record JAYPXD010000214.1, read on the forward strand.
CTAGGCTATTTATTGATGACACCTGCCAGCGCCTATCTTCCAAAGCGATCGGTACACGACGCATTAGTGAGGGGCCTGGTCCGTGAACGCCCACATTCTCCTCGAATAGTTCAGCCTGTTTACGGCTTAACCGGCACCAACCCGGGCGAAGCTGCGGTGACGGCCATGAAACTATTGCAACACGCTTAACCTGACGCATCGGTGGTGTTGGGATGCAAATCAGGTTATAGTCTGACGCAGGTCATCTCCCTATACGGCTGATAAGGATATCCTCCCGCAATGGAACTAAAAGATCCCAAGCTGTTCCGTCAGCAGTCCTATATCAATGGGCAGTGGGTAGATGCTGACGGCGGAGAGACAGCGACGGTTAGCAACCCTTCCGATGGCAAGGTTCTCGGGACAATACCGAACTGTGGACCTACTGAAACGCGCCGCGCAATTGAAGCGGCTAATGCTGCGTGGCCGGCTTGGCGGGCCAAAACAGCCAAAGAGCGCTCGGATATCCTGAGGCGGTGGTACGATTTGATGTTGGCTCATGCCGACGACCTTGCAAAAATCATGACCTTGGAACAGGGGAAACCGTTCCTGGAGGCGAAGGGCGAGATTGCCTACGGCGCAAGTTTCATTGAATGTCATCCCACCTCATATGGCCGACAAGCGAATTGTTGTTCTCAAGGAGCCAATCGGCGTCTGTTGCGCAATTACGCCTTGGAATTTTCCCAATGCCATGATTACGAGAAAAGCGGGACCTGCTTTGGCTGCCGGCTGCCCGATGGTCGTTAAGCCTGCATCGGCAACCCCCTTCAGCGCACTGGCCATTGCAGAATTGGGTGAACGGGCCGGTATTCCCGCTGGTGTGTTTAGTGTCGTTACCTGTGCCGGTCGTAATTCCGGCAAGGTTGGCACTGAGATGTGCACCAACCCGATCGTGCGCAAAGTCACGTTTACCGGGTCTACGCCAGTAGGAAAGACCCTGATGAAGCAGACAGCCGATACGGTTAAAAAAGTTTCAATGGAGTTGGGAGGGAATGCGCCCTTTATCGTCTTCAATGACGCCGATTTAGACGCTGCTGTGGAAGGCGCAATTGCTTCAAAATACCGGAATGCGGGTCAAACCTGCGTTTGCACAAACCGACTTTACGTACAATCGGGCGTCTATGACGCATTCTTGACGAAATTGACCGCAGCAGTGCGTGCCTTGCCGGTTGGTGATGGAATGAAGCCAGGAGTTCTGATTGGGCCGTTGATCAATGCAGACGCGGTAGCAAAAATGGAGGAGCACATCTCTGACGCGGTTAGCAAAGGCGCAAGAATTGTGCAAGGTGGCAAGCGACATGTGCTTGGAGGCACCTTCTTTGAACCCACTGTAGTTGCGGATGTCACGCAAAACATGATGGTTTCCAAAGATGAGACCTTTGGACCGCTCGCTCCTGTTTTTAAGTTCGAAGAGGAAGCAGATGCAATCCAAATGGCAAACGATACGGAATTTGGGCTTGCCAGTTATTTTTACTCGAAAGACATGGCTAGAATTTGGAGAGTTTCTGAGGCATTGGAATACGGAATTGTCGGAGTCAACACCGGGTTGATTTCCACCACTGTAGCTCCATTCGGCGGCGTCAAAGAAAGTGGCTTGGGTCGCGAAGGTTCAAAATATGGTATCGAAGACTACCTGGAAACCAAGTATATTTGCATGAGTATTTGAAAAAATCTTCTCGCTGAATTACTTTACGCGCCTTCTCTTCCATGAAGTTGCTAAACAGCGTTTCACTCACTTTCCGAGAAAGTGTTAGCGTTTTTTGATACTAATACTTGAGATTTATCAGAGGTACAGTTTGCAAAATAAACTACCCAATGCTCTGACTTGGCTCCGCATAATTGCTGCATTTGCCCCAATTTTTACCCTAAGCTTTTCGGCAGAGGACGCTTCTTCGGTCGCAATATTTGTTTTAGCAATTGCTGCAATTACAGATTTCCTTGACGGGAAATTGGCCCGAAAATGGAACGTAACATCTCGTTTGGGCCAAGTTCTGGACTCGATTGCAGACAAAATGATCTTGGCGAGCCTAATCATGCTGTCGGTTTCTTATGGGCTTTTAGGTCCCATTGGAATAACAATCGCAATCCTCTTGATCTTAAGAGAGATTTGGATTGGAGGCTTACGCGAAGGATTAGGTCAGAGTTCAAGCCTATTAAGCGCGACTAACGTCGCAAAATGGAAGACTGTACTCCAATTCTTAGGCCTGCTCGTAATTTTTGCAAACTCGGCATTTGAATTTGGGCTGGAATTTTTTTGTGATCTGGCGCTACTGCCAGCGCTAGTTCTGAGCCTAGTTAGTGCATGGGACTATTCCCGTCGCGGTCTTGCGGCACTTACAAATCAGGATGCGAACCAATGAAGGTACTCTATTTCGCATGGTTGAGGGCTAAGATAGGTTTCGCTACCGAATGCGTAACTCCCCCGACCTCAGTCATTTCTGTCGCGGACTTAATCGTTTGGCTCAAGTGTCAAAGCCCCGGACACGCCTCTGCTTTTGCAGATACAAGCTGTGTGCGTGCCGCAATCAATCAGGAGTTTGTCGATTTGGAAGCAAAAATCCCCCCTGGTGCGGAAGTTGCATTTTTCCCGCCCGTAACCGGGGGATGAAGTCATGACGATCCGCATTCAAAAGGAATGCTTCGACATTGGGATGGAGATCGAAAGGCTCGTGGGGCAAAACACGGCGATCGGCGGTGTTACTAGTTTTGTTGGATATGTTCGTGACTTTTCCAAGGAGTCTGGCGTCGTAGCAATGACGTTAGAGCACTATCCGGGGATGACCGAACGTATGCTGGAACAGATCGAAGCAGAAGCACACCAACGCTGGCATTTGGAAGCCGCACTAATCATCCACCGATTTGGTCGGATGACCGTTGGGGAGCCAATTGTCCTTGTCGTGACTGCAGCGAGCCATCGGCATGCGGCTTTTGAGAGCGCCGAGTTTTTGATGGATTGGCTGAAAACAAAAGCACCGTTCTGGAAGTGTGAAGAAACTGCAGATGGAAATTCACACTGGGTTGATGCTCGTGAAAGTGACGACTTGGCGGCATCTCGGTGGGACGTTGATTAATTTTCGATTTGTTCAACCCTCTGCACGGTTTTGCACTACCAATATCAGTGCGCGGCAACCCCGCGTTCACGCAAGTAATAGGTCACGCTATCAAACAGCGCTTCGTATGACGCATTGATGATGTTCCCACTGACGCCGACAGTGGTCCATCGCTCGTCATTTTCATCCGCGCTCTCAATAAGCACACGGGTTACAGCTGCGGTCCCTTCGGTGGGTGTTAATATCCTCACCTTAAAATCAACCAAACGCATACCTCTTAATGGTTTGTAATGCGGTAAGAGCGCCTTCCTCAAAGCAGCGTCCAACGCGTTAACCGGACCATTGCCTTCGGCAACAGTCATCACTTGCGCACCCCCGACCGTTACTTTTACGGTAGCTTCGGACATCGTTATCAACTCCCCTTTTGCATTCACGCGCCGCTCGTCTATGACGCGAAAACTATCGAGTTGAAAATACTCTGGGACCTCGCCAACCAGCCGATGCGCCAACAAGGCAAACGACGCAGCGGCGCCATCGAATGCATAACCCTGAAATTCCCGCTCTTTCACCTCTTCGACGAGGCGCATGACTCTTGGATCATTGTTGGCAATCTCAATACCCATCTCTCGGAAATTGGAGAGTATGTTGGCGCGCCCAGACTGGTCTGACACAACAATCTGTCGCCGATTTCCGACGAGATTGGGATCAATATGTTCATAAAGGCTCGGGTCTTTTTCTACTGCAGAAACATGAAGTCCTGCTTTATGCGCAAATGCGCTCGCCCCAACGTAAGGCGCGTGGCGATTGGGCGCCCGATTCAAACGCTCCTCGAGCATAAGGCTAAGATCCCTCAATTTGGGGAGATCCTCGCGCGAGACACCGGTCTCAAATCCCTTCTTTAGGATCAAAGTCGGCAAGAGAGATACAAGGTTAGCATTACCGCATCGCTCGCCCAGACCATTGATTGTGCCTTGCACCTGCCTACAACCCGCCTCAACTGCAGCCAAAGTATTCGCCACCGCATTCTCGGTATCGTTGTGAGTATGAATTCCCATTCTGGACCCTGGGATATAATTACTGACAGCGGTGACGATGCTATGAACTTCATCCGGTAACGTGCCGCCGTTGGTATCACACAATACGATCCAACGGGCACCAGCTTCAAAAGCAGCCTTCAAGGCCTGCAAGGCGTATGTTGGATTGGCTTTATACCCATCGAAGAAATGTTCAGCGTCGAACAGAGCCTGTTTGCCTCGCTTGACGATCTCGCTGATTGAATCACTAATCATGGCAAGATTTTCTTCGAGATCCACTCCCAGCGCCGTCTGAGCATGCCGATCATGGGTCTTGCCCACCAGGCATATGGTATCAACTTTGCTCCTCAAAGTGATGGCGAGACCCGGGTCGTTACTTGTCGAACGGCCGCCCCGGCGCGTCATCCCAAACGCTGTCAATCGCGCCTTGTTAAGGGCTGGCGGCTTTGCGAAAAAGGTATCGTCAGTCGGATTCGCCCCCGGCCATCCTCCTTCAACATAGTCAATACCCAACTGATCCAACGCACGTGCGATCGCAATCTTATCGCTAACTCCGAAATCGACCCCTTGAGTCTGATTGCCATCGCGAAGTGTTGTATCAAAGATGTAAAGGCGGTCGGTCATATGCGGATCTCTTGCAGGCTGCATCCAAATTGGAAAGCTTGGTTAACGGCTCGGATGACTCCGTTACTACCTTATTGATAGTTCAAGCGCGTAAATGCACGCTCTCTCCCAATTAAAGGAAGAAGGCTTGCCATTTCTGGCCCATGCTCAAGGGCCGTCAATGCAAGGCGGAGGGGACGAAATAAGGATTTGCCCTTTCGGCCAGTACGGTTACGCGTCGCTGTTGTCCACTCCTTCCATGTTTCAGCGTTCCATGGTTCAGGAGGCAACATTTCAGCCGCAGTTTTGACATAGTCAGGATCCTCAATGATCGGGACTAGGTCCTGTGTCCAAATCGTCCGCCAGATACTGAAATCGGAAAGCTTCGACAGGTTGCCAGACACTGCCAACCACTCTGCCTCAGACACTCCCTTTGGCAGACGAGATTGCACGTCTTTGAAAGACATTGAGCCAAGAATGCCAGGATTCAGTCGTGTTAAATCCTCGCGATCAAACTTAGGCGTTGCCCGACCAAAGCGCGACAGGTCAAAACCATCAATCAGGGTCTGCATATCTGATGTGGGTTCAACGGCGTCTGGAGTGCCAAGCCGCGACAGGAGAACATTAATTGCCATAGGTTCAATACCGTCAGCCCGCATATCACGCAAAGATAATGATCCTTCACGCTTGGATAGCCCTTCGCCGGCCGCACCAGTCAGAAGGGAAAGATGACCAAACGTAATTTTCTCGGCATTCCCACCTAATGCATTAATTAATTGAATTTGCACTGCAGTATTCGAAACATGGTCTTCCCCTCTCACCACATGTGTAACACCCTCATCGATGTCATCGACACACGAAGAAAATGTATAAAGCGGGCGTCCATCCTCGCGGATTAATACAGGGTCAGTGAGGTGAACAGCATCAAAATGCACAATGCCTCGGACCGCATCCGTCCACTCAATGGCCCCATCATTTAACAGGAACCTCCAATATGGTCGCCGCCCCTCCGCTTCATATTTAGCTTTCTGTTCCGTACTTAGCTTTAAAGCGGCGCGATCATATCGCGGCGGTAGTCCCCGGTTGAGTTGGCTTTTTCGCTTTAGTCCCAGTTCCTCAGATGTCTCATAGCACGGATACAGTCTTCCTTCCGCCTTTAGCCGTTCAAAACTTTCTGAATAACGGTCAAGGCGATCAAACTGTCGGAAACACCTGTCCCAATCCAATCCAAGCCATGTCAGGTCCTCTTTAATTCCTTCAGCATATGTGCTTCGTGAGCGATCGGTGTCGGTGTCATCAAGCCGCAAGATAAAGGTGCCGCCAGCCTTCCGCGCCAAAAGCCAGTTCACTAAAGCAACGCGGGCATTGCCAACATGCAAATAGCCAGTTGGGCTAGGAGCGAAACGACAAACGAGGCTCATCAATGGCCCTCCCAATGGCACAAAACCCGAAGCATTCAAATTACCTTAGCAATAGCGGGGAAAATGGCTGCCCATGGCTGCATTGGCTACCTCGCTCTAGCCATCGATTTGACGCTCTGCATTCCTGGGCAACATCGAGGCAAAGTTCCAGCACCCCTAGCCATTGAGCGAATGCATTAGCTTTAGCTAGTACCATCCTACCCAACAAAATCCGAGTGGCATCAAGACGCAATGAATTGCCTAAAAGAGTTCGTTATCGGGTAACGTCGATCGCGCCCGAACGCACGCGCCGAAATTTTCACGCCCGGCGGCGCTTGTCTACGCTTATAC
>JAYPXD010000215.1:0-1332 GCA_038135395.1 Alphaproteobacteria bacterium
GCATTGGAGCGCGCGCGGGGCTATCTGCGGGCGCAGATCGCGACCAAGCTGGAAGCGAAATTTTCGCCTGACCTGTCTTTCAAGGCAGATACCTCGTTCGCCGTAGCCGAACGGATCGAACGACTCTTGGCGAAGGGCCGCAGTTGATGGCACCCAGAAGGCGCAAGCAGAAGGCCAACGTCAATGGTTGGTTGATTGTCGACAAGCCGTCGGGGATCACCTCCACGGGCGTCTGCAATGTGGTCAAGCGCCTTGCTAAAGGCGCTAAAGCTGGTCATGGCGGCACGCTGGATCCTCTCGCCACAGGTGTATTGCCGATCGCCTTGGGGGAGGGAACCAAGACCGTTCCGTATGTTATGGACGGCCAAAAGACTTATCGCTTTACGGTGCAATGGGGCGAGGCCCGCGATACGGACGATGCGGAAGGCGAAGTCATCGCGACCAGCCCGGTCCGCCCCGACCGGGCTGCCATCGAGGCGGTATTGCCGCAATTTATCGGCGAAATTCAGCAGGTCCCTCCAATCTATTCTGCGATTAAGGTGGATGGGGTCCGGGCCTACGACCTGGCGCGGGAAAAGCAGGACGTTCAGCTGGAAGCGCGGACGATCCAGATCGATGAACTGGACTTGGATGCAATGCCGGATACCGACCATGCGGTGTTTCGGGTGGAATGCGGCAAAGGCTCGTATATGCGCAGCTTGGCTAGGGATATCGCGCTGGCGCTTGGCACTGTCGGCCATGTGACAGCGCTGCGTCGAATAGCCGTTGGGCCTTTTCACGAGGATATGGCCCACCCACTAGCAAAATTACAAGACACCGGTCATATAGATCAAGATTCACCAGAATTGCTTCCGGTGGAGACCGCGCTGGCCGACATCCCGGCGCTGGCCGTTTCCGGAAGCGAAGCCGTCGGGCTCAGGCATGGCCGTCCCGTGGCGCTGTTCCGCAGAAGTGACCTTGAACGGGTTGACGCACACGAAGACGGCGACGTCCTCCGCGCAACCTGTGATGGCGTTACCGTTGCGCTCGTGCGTCTCGAGGAAGGTCAGGCCAAACCCCTGCGGATCATCCATCGGCCGCCTCGCCAAGACAGTGCGACGGCCGATTTCACTATGGAAGGAAAAGACGATGTCGATCACCTCTGAGCGCAAGCAAGAATTGATCAAAGAATTCGGTAAACAGGACGGCGACACCGGTTCGCCGGAGGTTCAGGTTGCGATCCTGTCGGAGCGCATCAAAAACCTGACCGAGCACCTGAAAGACCACCACAAGGATGTGCACTCGCGACGAGGCCTGCTGATGCTTGTTGGCCAGCGCCGCAGCATGTTGGAT
>JAYPXD010000215.1:1342-6859 GCA_038135395.1 Alphaproteobacteria bacterium
CGCTGGCACTGCGTGCGGCTTCCGGTTGGGCCAGCGCCGCATCTTGTTGTTTTTTGTCGGGCTTATGGTGGCGGCGGTTTATCGGAGTTTGATTCTGCGTGTGGGGTTGCGCCTATATTGAAAAAACGGCGCCGGGCCGGGCCCGGCGTCGATGACTGTGAGGAAGATAGAACGCATGTTTGATATCGTTAGAAAAGAAATTATGTGGGCGGGCCGTCCGTTGGTGATGGAAACCGGACGCATCGCCCGCCAGGCGGACGGCGCAGTATTGGTGACCCATGGCGGTACCACGGTGCTGTGCACGGCTGTTGCGGAAAAGAAGCAGCGCCCGGGAGTAGATTTTTTCCCGTTGGGCGTTCATTACCAGGAAAAGACTTATGCGGTCGGCAAGATCCCCGGTGGGTTCTTCAAGCGGGAAGCTCGGCCCAGCGAAAAAGAGGTGCTGACGTCGCGTCTGATCGATCGTCCGATCCGCCCGTTGTTCGCAAAAGGCTTCCGCAACGAGACACAGGTAATCTGCACCGTCGTTGCCCATGATATGGAGACCGATCCGGATATCGTCGCGATGATCGGCACCAGCGCCGCGTTGACGATTTCTGGAATTCCATTCCTTGGCCCGATTGGCGGCGCGCGCGTGGGCGAGGTCAACGGCGAGTTGGTCTTGAACCCGACCCTCGACCAAATGAAGAATTCGACGCTCGACCTCGTGGTCGCCGGTACGAACGCCGGCGTTCTGATGGTTGAATCCGAAGCGCAGGAACTGTCGGAATCCCGGATGCTGGAGGCCGTGATGTTCGGTCACCGCGGCTTTATGCCGGTGATCGATTGCATTATCGATCTGGCGGAAGAGGCGGCGAAAGAGCCATGGGATGCGCCGGTAGAAGATGCGGGCGTTGCAGCAATCCGTGCGCGCCTGGCGGAGTTGGCAGGTAATGGCGTTCGCAACGCTTACCAGATCCCCGCCAAGGCCGAGCGGCAGGATGCCGTCGCCGCTGCAAAGAGCGCAGCAATGGCGGCCCTTGGTGAGGAGGGTGCGGATCTAGAAGTCGCCGCCGGCCTGTTCAAGGAATTGGAGAGCGACATCGTCCGCGGCGGTATTCTCGATACCGGTAAGCGCATTGATGGCCGCACCACCGTGGATATCCGCCCGATTGTGCCTGAAGTCGGTGTGCTGCCGCGTGCGCACGGTTCGGCCCTGTTCACCCGGGGCGAAACCCAGGCGTTGGTCGTTGCCACTTTGGGTACCGCGCAGGACGAGCAACTGATGGATGCGCTGGCCGGCGAGTATCGCGAGCACTTCCTGCTGCACTACAACTTCCCGCCGTATTCTGTCGGCGAGGCAGGACGCTTGGGTTCGCCCGGTCGCCGTGAAATTGGCCATGGCAAGTTGGCCTGGCGTGCGGTTCGACCCTTGTTGCCGAAAAAAGAGGATTTCCCCTACACGATGCGCGTGGTGTCGGAGATCACCGAATCGAACGGTTCGTCGTCGATGGCGACCGTTTGCGGTACCTCCTTGTCCCTGATGGACGCCGGTGTGCCGCTGAAACGTCCGGTGGCTGGTATTGCCATGGGCCTGATCAAGGAAGGCGACCGCTTTGCGGTTCTGTCCGATATCCTTGGCGATGAAGACCATCTGGGCGATATGGACTTCAAGGTCGCGGGCACCGAAGCCGGCGTCACCTCGTTGCAGATGGACATCAAAATCACCTCGATCACCGAGGAGATTATGCAGGTGGCATTGCAACAGGCGCGCGACGGCCGCATCCATATTCTGGGCGAGATGGCGCGGGCCATCGGCGACGCTCGGACAGAGGTCAGCCAGAACGCGCCGCGCATCACCACCATGAAGGTGCCGAAGGACAAGATCCGGGATGTCATCGGGACCGGCGGCAAGGTGATCCGCGAGATCGTTGAGAAGACTGGCGCCAAGGTCGATATCGACGATGACGGCACCATCAAGATCGCCAGCGTCGACAGCGACGCCGCGCAGCGCGCCGTGGATTGGATCCGTGGCATTGTTGCGGAGCCTGAGGTCGGCGTGATTTATGAAGGCAAGGTCGTCAAGATCATGGACTTCGGCGCGTTCGTAAACTTCCTGGGGCCGCGCGACGGTTTGGTCCATATCAGCGAGTTGAAGAACGAGCGGGTCAAGACCGTCGGCGATGTCGTCAGCGAAGGCCAGATGGTCAAAGTCAAGTGTCTGGCCATCGATGACCGCGGCAAGATCAAGCTGTCGATGAAAGTTGTCGATCAGGAAACTGGCGAAGACATCTCGGCACAGGCGCAAGCTCCAGCCAACTGATCTTGAAAGGGTCGCGCCTCCATGGGTTTTGTCTTGAACCAGATGCGGATATCCGGCCGTGACGCCCTTCCACTGATTGAGGGAGGGAAAGGCATTGCGGTATCGAATGGTGAAAGCTCCGGCGCGTGGGCAGCCACCGGCGGCGCTGGAACCTTCTCCGGCGTCAACGCGGACTCCCGCGACGACAATGGTGATTTGGTTTACCAGGACTACCTGGGCAAAACCCGGCGCGACCGCCACGACGAGTTGATCGCCCACGCCGTCCGCGGCGCGATCTACCAGGCCCGCACGGCCTATGAGATCGCTAACGGCGCTGGCCCTATCCACATGAATGTCCTGTGGGAAATGGGCGGGGCCGAGCGTGTGCTGCATGGCACACTGCAAGGCGCACGAGGGTTGATCAATGGCGTCACCTGCGGCGCCGGGATGCCATACAAGGTGGCGGAAATCGCTGCCTCTTACGGCGTCTATTATTATCCGATTGTGTCTTCGGCTCGTGCTTTTCGCGCGTTGTGGAAGCGTGCCTACCACAAATACCCCGAATGGCTGGGCGGCGTCGTATACGAAGACCCCTGGCGGGCTGGCGGCCATAATGGCCTTTCCAATAGCGAAGACCCTGAAAAGCCGGAAGATCCAAAGCCGCGGGTGCGGGACCTGCGCAAGATAATGAACGAGGTTGGGTTGCACGACGTGCCGGTGGTCATGGCCGGCGGCGTCTGGCGCCTTGATGAATGGGCCGATTGGATCGATGACCCTGAGATTGCACCGGTAGCATTCCAGTTTGGCACGCGTCCATTGCTGACCGAAGAAAGCCCGATTTCGGATGCATGGAAGCGGCGGTTGCTGACCTTGAAGGAAGGCGATGTCTTCCTGAACCGGTATAGCCCGACCGGATTTTATTCATCTGCGGTGCGGAATGACTTCATTGAGGAATTGCGTCAACGCAACGACCGCCAGATTGCTTTCTCCAGTGAGCCGGTCGGCGAGCATGACACGCCATTCGCGATGGGGCCACGCGGTCGCAAAGTCTATGTCACCAGCGAAGACCTGCAACGTGCAGAGGGCTGGCTGGCCGAAGGCTATGTGGAGGCGATGCGGACGCCGGACTCCACGCTGATTTTCGTGACGATGGAATCCCGCAATCAGATTTTGACGCATCAGATCGAATGCATGGGGTGTCTGTCTGCTTGCCGATTCTCGAATTGGTCGGAAGCCGAAGCCGGAATGACGGGGCGCAAACCGGATCCCCGATCATATTGTATTCAGAAGACGTTGCAGAATATTGCGCACGGTAGCGAGCCCGATACACAACTTATGTTTGCGGGCCATAATGCTTATCGCTTCGCGAGCGATCCGTATTATGCTAACGGCTTCATTCCAAAGGTTAAAGACTTGGTTGAACGCATTGCAACCGGGGCTTAGTTCCAAATAAATCGTGACGAATGTCACTTTTTTTCTTGTCTGCTTTTGCGCATGCGCCATTTCTAGGTTAGTATAATTAACACTGAGTGCATATGGGCGTATGGTTAGAAGATCGGAGGCGCGATCTACCATGGCTAAGAGGTCATACACGAGTATTATCGAGGTGTTGCGCGGCGCAAATTTGCGTCCCACCCGCCAGCGTATTGGTCTGGGGCGGTTGCTGTTCGCTGGCGAACAGCGACATGTGACGGCCGACCAATTGCATTTTGAGGCCGAACATGTCGGTCTGTCGGTGTCGTTGGCGACGGTTTACAACACCCTGCACCAGTTCTGCGAGGCGGGCTTGCTGCGCGAAGTCGTGGTGGAGCCGGGCCGGTCGTACTTCGATACCAACACGGGACGGCACCATCATTTTTTCAATGTCGAAAGAGGTGAGTTGCAGGACATCCCGGCCGAGTTGATCAGTGTTGAAAGTTTGCCGCGCCCACCGGAAGGCACTCATATCGACAGCGTTGATATCGTTGTACGAATTCGCAACGACTAGGCGTAAATCAACAAGTTGTAATATTATTTAGAATAATTAAAAACTTGACTTTTGGGATGGGAACAGCCACATTAACCGAGGATGCGGAGGTAGCTCCGGCATCCGAGATGCTGTCCCCTACATCCTAAAGGAGGGTCACCCATGTCGCTCAAGGGCACCAAGACTGAAGACAACCTGAAAGCCGCGTTCGCCGGCGAATCTCAGGCAAACCGTCGCTATCTGTATTTCGCACAAAAGGCCGACGTTGAGGGCTACAACGACGTGGCTGCCGTGTTCCGTTCCACCGCTGAGGGCGAAACCGGCCACGCTCATGGCCATCTGGAATTCCTCGAGGAAGTCGGCGATCCGGCCACTGGGGAGCCGATCGGTTCCACCGACAAGAACCTGAAGGCCGCCGTCGCCGGTGAGACCCACGAATACACAGATATGTATCCGGGGATGGCGCGGACCGCCCGTGAAGAAGGCTTCGACGAGATCGCCGATTGGTTTGAGACGCTCGCCAAGGCTGAGCGCAGCCATGCCGGCCGTTTCCAGAAGGCTCTCGACGAGCTCTAAGCAACGGCTGTTTGCTGACGGACGCGGGGTGGCCTATACGGTTCGCCCCGCTCCTTCCCGAAAATTCCTGAATCCCACCTTTACGACTCAGTGTGCATCTGTGCGCCGGGATGGAGAGTGTTATGGCTGAAGGCAGCTTGGAAGCGCCAATCCGTCACCCAATAGCCTGGAATGAACCCGAATTTACCGATCCGGCGGCGATTGATGCGGAATTGCGGCGGGTCTTTGATATTTGCCACGGGTGCCGCCGCTGCTTCAACCTGTGCGATTCCTTTCCGAAGTTGTTCGACCTGATCGACGAGGCGCCCTCGCTGGAGCTGGACACGGTCGATAGCAAGGATTTCAAGCCGGTCGTCGATGCTTGTACGCTCTGCGACATGTGCTTCATGACCAAGTGCCCGTATGTGCCGCCGCATGAGTTCAACCTGGACTTTCCGCACCTGATGCTGCGCTATCGCGCTGCGGAGTTCCAAAAGAGCGGCACCGACTTCGGCACCAAGCAGCTGACCAAAACCGACCGCAACGCCAGTATGGCGCGGCTGGCGCCCGGCCTCTGCAATTGGGCCAGCAAAGAGGGCAACTCCCTGACGCGGCCGTTGCTGGAAAGCACGCTGGGCGTGCATCGCGACGCCGTGTTGCCGACCTTTGCCGCAAAGTCATTGTCCGCGCAAACCAAGGCAAAACCGCCGGTGCG
>JAYPXD010000216.1:0-6817 GCA_038135395.1 Alphaproteobacteria bacterium
TTTGGTTGTTACGCAATCTTGGATCCGATCAGCGACCTGCGCCGGCGCAGCACAATCACGCCGATAAAGCCGGCGCTCATCAACGCTACTACCGCCGGTTCCGGCGTCGTCGTCGGCCCAGGGCCGGTTACCGTCAGCGCCTCGATGTGCAGAGCGAGCGGCGCGCCGGTGAAAGACAACTTGACCGGGAAGGCGAACGCTGCATCTGCCAGCTCGATCAGTGGATCGATACCGGACAGTTCGAAGTCCTGAACGTCGGTATAGCCATTGCCGAAGAAGTCGAAGACAGAGCCCGGAGCGAGCGTCGCGACTTCCAGTCCATCGATCAGCAAGGTGATATCGGCGAACCCGAACGATGCCGGTGGCACCTCGACGAACGTGAAGAATGCCGTTGGGTCGCCCAGCAGAGAGTAGAAGTAGGAATCAACGGACGGAGGATCGAACCAAAGTCCGGATGTCGGTTCTTCGAACTCGAATACGGTTGTACCGGGTGCCGGGGCAAACGGCAGCAACGGTGTTTCCGGAGTAGAGCCAGGTTCTGCGCCGCCGACACCGCCAAACGCGAACAGGAAGGTCGCCGGTTCGCCTACGGGATTGGCCTCGCCGGGAACGGCTGACGGCGTTGGCGCTGCTGCTGCCCCCGCGCCGATCTCCCCGCCGGAACCACATCCATCCGGCGGCGTATCGCTGCCGCAGGGGCCGCCGTCGAACGGAAGGCCCAAAACGTTCGATTGACCGAAGGACCAAACGTTAGCGCCCAAGGTGTTGATGGCGGCCTCTGCTGCAGCCTGGTTGGGGGCTGCGCCGTAAAAGATGTTAAACATCCGGCTTTCGCCCGGGGCGAGATCGCCAAAGGCAAAGTCGAAGCCAGCGCCATGGTCGTTCGGGCCGCTGTCGACGAAGTCCGTATTGGTGCGTGATCGACAGCAAGCCGTTCAGGGTGGTGACCTGAGACGTAGCGGTAGAGGCGGTAGCGCCGAATAGCCCAACGCCGCTCAACCCGCTGACGCCGCCGTTATCGACGCTGGCGCCGGCGCTGGTAAAGCCCGAGGTGTCGAATACAGCAGACGCGCCCCAGCCTTCGCACAGACAGCCATCGACAGTGGCGTCGCCGACCCCGTCGTAGAACAGGCCCATCCCGCTAGGGCTGGAGATGACAGGCAATGAGTTAGGGTAGCTGCCGTCCAAGTCGCCGACGAAGCCGTTCAAATGCCCTTCGTTGTTGACGTAGAGGAACGTGCGGCCGCTTGGGTATTGGATCGTTGCTTGGCCGAGAGCCGATGCAGCTGATGTGACCAGCAGAATTGCGGCCAACACGGGTATTCGGAAATTCATTCGATGCTCCTTCCACAATTCCTGGTTCGCGCACATGGCGCATCAATATGTGTGCAAAAATCGTGCCAGAAATGGCGGGAAGCATATAAATATGATCAGTGAAAACTTAAGATGGAGTTCAAAAATTTAATAATTCTAATTGTGTCATATTTTGTAAAATACTATGTCAATCGAGTGTCGGATGAATTTGGCGCCATTATTATGGCTTTAATTTAATATTCAAGGTATTGAAAATTATATTTTTTTCAAACGGTAACGCAATATTGTGTTAAATTTTTTGTATTATTTGTCGCTCTAGTTGGTTGTCAGTTGCCCGGTTGCGTACTGAGCCGGAATGTCCAATTTAGATAATATGATTTTTATTTAGATAGTTATAAAATAATTTGTTCACGTTTTAACCAACCGCCCGCAAGGTTTTTTTGGCGGCCGTCGCAATCGCCATCGACAAATGCGGCGATTGACGGCCTAATAGGCGGATGATTCTGTCTGTCCTAGATCAATCGCCCATCGCCTCCGGTCGTAGCCACGCCGACGCGCTGAACGAGAGCCTGGAGTTGGCCAAACAGGCCGACGCCATGGGGTTCCACCGCTATTGGTTCGCCGAACATCACAACAGCCAGGGGCTGGCCTGTTCCGCGCCCGAGATCATGATCGCGCGTGTGGCGGGTGAGACCAAGCGCATCCGCGTCGGGTCCGGCGGGGTAATGCTGCCGCACTATGCCTCCTACAAGGTGGCCGAGCAGTTCGCGCTGCTGGAGACGCTGTATCCCGGTCGCATCGACCTGGGCATCGGCCGTGCTCCCGGCTCGGATCAGCTGACGGCGGCGGCATTGGCGCCCGATGGCGGCGTCCGTTCAGTCGATAATTTCCCCCGCCAGGTGCAGGAAGTCGAGGCCTATCTGAAGGACGAGATGCCGGAAGGCCATCCGTTCGCCCGCGTCCATGCGGTGCCGACGCCGCAGCATATCCCGCAAATGTGGCTGTTGGGCTCGTCGGACTATTCCGCCACGGTATCGGCTGTGCTGGGCCTGCCGTTCTGTTTTGCACATTTTATCGCGGGCTCAGTGGGCGCGAAGGTGATGGAGGCATTTCGCGGCCACTACCGTCCGTCACCGGACTATCCATCGCCAACTGCCAGTGTCGCCGCGCATGTGATCTGTGCCGACACAATGGAAGAAGCCGACCGGTTGGCCCGTGGCCGTGACGTCTGGCGTCTGCGGATCGATCAGGGCATTTTCGCGCCGTTCCCGACGCCGGATGAGGCGGACGCAATCCTGGCCAATATCGGGGATTGGGAACGGCAAAGAATCCGGCAGGCACGAAGCCAGCAGATCATTGGCGATCCGCAACATTGCAAGCGTGAAATCGAAAATTTGGCGAGGGATTATGGCGTCGATGAGATGGTGATCGTCACGATAACGCATGATTTCGCAGCTCGTTGCCGATCGTACCGGTTGTTGGCCGACGCGTTCGCCTTGACGTCTACAGCAGAAGCCGCGTAACAGTATTATCCAACGAAGGGCGACGAGCCTGCAAACTCAAAGACGGTAGAACAGGGTTATGGATGCAAATTGCGTCGTTGATGTGCAGGACCTGCGCGTCTACTTCCCACTAGAGGATACGACTGTTAAGGCAGTCGACGGGATCTCCTTTCATATCAATAAGGGGGAGACCGTAGCTGTCGTTGGCGAGTCGGGTTCCGGCAAGTCGGTCACGGCAATGGCCATGATGCGGCTGAACGATGCGAGCGGCGGTAAAATGCCGACCGGGCGCATCGATCTTCGCTTGCCGAATGATCGCGTTGTGGACGTGGTCAAACTGCCGGACGATGAGTTGCGGCAGATACGCGGCAACGCCATCTCTATGATCTTTCAGGAGCCGATGACCAGTCTCAATCCGGTCTACACCATCGGTTTTCAGATCGCTGAAGCGATCATGCTGCACCAGGGGCTGGACGAGAAGCAGGCGGAGCAGCGGGCGCTGGAAATGTTGACTCTGGTCCGTATTCCAGAGCCGGCGAAACAGTTAAAGCAATATCCGCACCACCTCTCGGGCGGCATGCGGCAGCGCGTCATGATCGCCATGGCGCTGTCGTGCCGGCCGCAGTTGTTGATCGCAGACGAGCCGACGACGGCGTTGGACGTGACGATTCAGGCGCAGATCCTGGATCTGATCCGGACATTGCAGGACGAAATCGGCATGGCGGTTTTGTTCATTACACACGACATGGGCGTGGTGGCGGAGGTTGCCGACCGGGTCGTGGTGATGTTCAAAGGCAAGATCGTCGAACAGGGCGATGCTGAAACGATCTTCCACAATCCGCAGCATCCTTACACGCGGGCCCTGATTAACGCGGTGCCGCGTTTGGGATCGATGAACGGCAAGGATGCGCCGGAAAAGTTCCCGGATGTCAGCCAGAGCGATACGTTCAAACCAGAAGATTTTGCCGCGGGAGCCGCCTAATATCATGAGCGCCAACGGACACGCCAAGAAGCCACTGCTTCAGGTCGAGAACCTCGTTACCCGGTTCGATATTCGCCGCGGGCTGTTTGGCGGCCTGACGGGAAGAGTGCACGCCGTCGACGATATCACCTTTCACATCGATCCCAGCGAGACGCTCGCAGTCGTGGGAGAGAGCGGTTGCGGTAAGTCGACCACTGGCCGGTCGCTGCTGAAGCTGGTGCCCATCACCAGCGGCAAGATCAATTTCGAAGGCCAGGACATTACCCATCTCAGCGCCAAGGCCATGCGGCCCCTGCGCCGCGAGATGCAGATGATCTTTCAGGATCCGTTCGCCTCGCTCAATCCTCGCATGACAGCGGGCGAGGCAATCGCCGAGCCGATGCGTGTGCATGGCTTGGAAAGTGGCTCTGCCTTGCGCGATAAAGTGGCGAGCCTGCTGACCCGCGTCGGCCTATTGCCCGAGCACGCCAGCCGTTATCCGCACGAGTTCTCCGGCGGACAGCGCCAGCGCGTCTGCATTGCCCGGGCGTTGGGGCTGGAGCCGAAGCTGATTGTGGCGGACGAGGCGGTCAGTGCGCTTGACGTGACGATCAAGGCGCAGGTGATCAACCTGATGATGGACCTGCAGGAAGAATTCGGCATCGCCTTCTTGTTCATCAGCCACGACATGGCGGTGGTTGAGCGTATCAGCCATCGGGTTGCGGTGATGTATCTGGGCCGGATCGTCGAGTTGGGCTCGCGCCGTCAGGTGTTCGAAAACCCAACCCATGCCTACACCAAAAAGTTGTTGAACGCTGTGCCTGTTGCGGATCCGCGGTTGCGTCGGACCAACCGGGCGCTGAACACCGATGAGATCCCATCGCCGGTGAAGCCGCCGGGCTATGAGCCGCCGCCGGTGGCGATGAAAGAGATCGAGCCCGGACATTTCGTGGCGACGAATTGATAATTGCCCCGGCCTTGCGCCGGGGTTTCTTTTTGTCGGCTGCGCCTATGCGCCTTTGAAAACCGGCGCGCGGCGGCTGAGAAAGGCGTCGACCGCTTCCGCATGATCGCTGGTGTGCTCGGTCAGAATGACCTCGTCGGTATCCATATGGACGGCCAGATCGCTAAGAGCATTGGCGTAGGCGTTAATCGTCTTTTTTGTCATGCGAGCGGGCAACGGGGGAACGGCAGCCACTTTCTCCGCCCACAGGACGGCTGCCGCCTCCGCTTCGCGGTCGGGCACGACATCCTGGGCCAGGCCCCAGGCAAGCGATTGTCGGGCGTCGATCCGGTCATTCGCCATCAGCAAAATCTGCTTGGCGCGGGCCGGGCCGACCAGGTTGACCAGCCGGGGGATTGAGCCCCAACTCATCGACAGGCCCAGGGCCACTTCCGGCGCGCGGAAATGGGCGCTGCTGCCCATCACTCGCCAATCCGTTGCCAAGGCAAAGGCAAGGCCGCCGCCAACTGCGAAGCGTTCAACGGCAGCAATGGTGAATTGCTCCAACCGCTCCCACGCCCGACACAATCGCCAGCCGTCGCCGCCCAGATGCCGGCGACGCAGCATGCCGGCTTGAGAGCGTTCGGCGATCTCTACATCGCGCAGGTCGCGGCCGGCACAAAAGCCTTTGCCGCGGCCGACCAGGACAATGGCATAGGTGTCCAGGTCATCGTAGAGGTGGTTCGCGGCGGCGGTGAGTTCGCGCGCCAATTGCATCGACATGGCGTTCAGGCCATCGCCCCGGTCGAAGGCGACGACGGCGACGCCCGGCGACGGGCGCTCGACCGTAACGAACGAACTAGACACGGCTTGGCCTCGGCTTGTGTTCGGGAAGGGGCGGACACGCGGCATTGATCCGGTTATTGGTGAAATGGCCCGGTTCGATGCGCCAGTACACGGTGAAATCATCCGGTTGCAACCCGGATAGCATGCGGTATCGCACACAACCGGTCTCGTCGCGGTTGACCGGCACCATCAAGACCCCGGCCCCTAGGTATTCCATCTCGGGATTGCGCTCGGCGCCGGCGCCGGCACAGGCGGAGAGCGCCGCCGTCAGGACCGCTGCCGCCGCTCTCCGCCAAATAACCATAGCGCACCTCCAGACAGGGCCGCGAGCGCGGCGATCACCTCATAAGCCAAATCATAGCCGCCTGCGGCTACCACAAAGCTAAAGCTGGACGGTAGCAACATCACCCCAAAAAATTGTGAGGCGGCGCCAAGTCCAGTGGTTTCGGCAGCGCGTTCCGGCCCGCCCATCCGGGCGTATTCGGCAAAGGCGAGGCCGGTATAGCCGCTGGCGGTCGCGCCGGCGACAATGGAAACGGCGAAAATCCCAAGCCATGGCCATTCCGGCGAAAAGCTGCCGGCCAGTACGGCCATCGCCGCCATGACGAAGCCCATGACGATCAGCATGGTGCGGGCCGGGACCCAGCGGTCGGCGATGACTCCCCAAATCGGCCGCGAGATCACACCGGATAGCTGGTACGTCGCCAGCATCTGGCCGGCCGCGACCAGGCCAAAGCCGGCCTGGCTGGTCAGGTGCACGCTGGTATAGGCGACGAAGCAAAGCTGCGTGCCGGCATAGAAAAAGGCGGCGAGCGTCAGCACCCGCAGCTCCGGCATGGTCTTCAACAACATCAACGGCCCGATCAGGCCCTTGGCGCGGATGGCATGGCCGGGGTCCTTGTCGGCGTCGTATTCGCGGCGCATCGCCTGCAGCAGGGTCAGCATGATCGCTGCCGGCACGATCTGGACGAACAGCGCGGTCTTCCAGTCGAAAGCCAGCACCAGCGGCGGCACGATCAACCCGCCGAGAACGCCACCCAGCGGTACGCCGATCTGGCGGATCGAGAACACCAGGTTGCGGATATCGGGCGGCGTGCGCTTCATCAGCAAGTGGCTGCTGGTCGGCGCTGTCGCGCCGTAGCCGCAGCCCAGCAACACGGCAGACAGCGCCAGCGTCGCCAGCGTGCCCCCTTGGCTGGCCGTGAGGATCATGGCGATGGTGGCGACCATGATCACCTGGCTGACCCGCAC
>JAYPXD010000217.1:0-2779 GCA_038135395.1 Alphaproteobacteria bacterium
GACGGAGACGGCCGTCTATGATGGGTCGTGGAGCGAATGGGGCAGCCGTCAGGATACCCCGGTGGAGACAACAGCGTGACCAAAGATCTGAAGGGCAAGCGCCCCGAAACCGTGCTGACTCATGCGGGCCGCGACCCGCAGGCCAATTTCGGCGCGGTCAATACGCCGGTTTACCGGGCATCGACGATCCTCTCCGCCAGCTATGCCGACCGCAAACGGCCAAAGGGAGAGCGCGAGCCGCGATATGGCCGGCGCGGTACCCCAACCACGTTTACCCTTGAAGACGTACTGGCTGAAATCGAAGGAGCCGACGCAGCGGTTCTGTGTCCATCAGGCTTGAGCGCGATCACGACCGCGCTCATGGCATTCCTGCGCCAGGGCGACCATCTGCTAATGGCCGATTGCGTCTACGGTCCCGCCCGGAACTTTGCCAGCAAGCTGATCAACCGGTATGGCGTTGAGACGACCTTCTTTGACCCGGCGGTCGGCGCCGGTATCGATGCGTTGATTCAAGACAACACCAAGGTCGTGTATTTGGAGGCGCCGGGTTCACAAACCTTCGAGATGCAGGATATTCCGTCGATTGCCGCTGCCGCACACGCGCGGAATTGCATTGTGATGACCGACAATACATGGGCAACGGGCTTATTTTTCAAGCCGTTTGAGCATGGATGTGATGTATCGGTTCATGCGGCCACCAAGTACATCGTCGGCCATTCGGATGCAATGTTGGGCGCGATCACCTGCACCCAGGCGACCTATGAGCCCATTCGCGAGATGTGGGGGTTGTTGGGCGTCGCCGCTGCGCCGGACGATGTCTATCTCGGTACGCGCGGCGTCCGCACCATGCAGGTCCGCCTTGAGCAGCATCAGAAAAATGCGACCGAAGTCGCAACCTGGTTGATGGGCCGTCCGGAAGTCGCGCAGGTCCTGTATCCGGCGCTGCCCAGCGATCCCGGCCATGCGATTTGGAAACGTGATTTTACCGGAGCCAGTGGCCTGTTTGGCGTGGTTCTGCAACCGGCGACCGAAGCCCAGTTGGAGGCTTTCTTCGACAGCCTTGAGCTGTTCGGGATGGGGTCAAGCTGGGGTGGTTATGAAAGTCTCGCCATCCCGGCCGATCCCAGCGACAACCGGACGGCGACAAAGTGGGCGCCTGCCGGTCCGTTGATCCGTTTGCATATTGGGCTGGAAAGCCCGCTCGACCTGATAGCGGACCTGGAGCAAGGCTTCAAAGCCATGCATCGCTTGGCTTAGAGACCTTGAGCGGACGGCCCTGTAAAGGCCGTTCGCCAAATTCGAAAAATCATTGGGGCCAATATTATAAAAATAGATTTTGATAATTTAGTTGAGGTGTGAACGCGGCGGGTGTGGCCGCCGCGTCAACCGGCAAGGCGCACCAGTTTGATCGAAACTTTCTGCCCCTTGGAGTAATTAAGCCCATCGATCGTGTCCAACACATCGACGGGCTGTCCGGCCAGGGAGGCCTCGAATTTCGGCCACTGGCGGGCTTCGATTGCGGCCAAGGTGCAGGCGGGATCGGCCTGCAGCAAGGGCCGAATGCCGTCCGCGCCGACGGTCGCAGTGTTGGTCCCCGCCAGGAACACGAGGCTGGGCTCGGCAAATCCCGCTGATACCAGGCGGGCCGCCTGATGGCATTGCGCCGGCGTGTGCGTCGCCACCGCCTGGGCGAGGCGCGACGAAACCCACAGGTGGCTCAGTCCGGGAATCACTTGCGAATAGGACGGCCAATAGGCAAGGCCGGCGGCAACGACGGCCACGCCCAACGGGAAAGGCGCCGCATAGGCTCCTTGGCCAAAGCGAAAGAGGGCATAAGCCATTGCCGCAAACGCTGCGGCGGCGGCCAGTGATCCGACGATGAAGTCCTGGCTGAGGAATGGCGGGCCGGCGATCATGCCAACCGCCAACGCGGCAGCGACCACGACTGCGACCCAGACCGGCAGCCGAACCAAATGCGCCACCCAAGGCCGCTTGGGGCGCTGTCCGGCGCGAACCAGCATATACGCCGCCAACAAGGCCAGCGCAGGGTAGGCTGGCATGACATAGTGGGGCAGCTTGGTCGCAACGGCTTCAAATATCAGCCAACTGGGTACGATCCATGCCAGGCAGAATTGAACCGCTGGCGCTGCTCTGCCGCGCCACGCGCCGAGGGCTGCAAATCCCAGCAGGGCGGCTGCCGGCCAGAATGTCACCCAGACCGCGAGAAGGTAGTAGCCTGGAGGTCCGCCATGGCGTTCCTGGCCGGCGTCGATTTTGGCCAGGAAATCGCGGCCCACGGCCTCCTGCCAGAAAGCGCCATCGGTCGCGATGTGAATCGCAACGAACCAGGGAATGATGACGGCCAGCGCCAACGGAACGCCCCATGCGGGCCGGAGCGCGAGCAGCCACCGACCGCTGCGGCGCCAGATAGCGAGCGCGACCGCGGTCAGGCCGCATATCATCAGGATGACCGGGCCTTTGACCAGGACGCCGGCGCCAATTGCCAGCCAGAATGCCGATGCGGTCCAAGGTCCGGTCCGCACTTGGCCGCGGGCGGTATCCGGGTGGGCGGACATCCAAGCCTTTGCGATTGCCCACTGCCCGGCCAGAATCAAAGTTAACAACACCGCATCGGTCTTGGCCAGATGAGCCTCTACGCCAGGCAGAATTGCAACGGCGAACAGGGCAGCCCCAACGGCGCCAACCGGCCCTTTGAACAAGGTCCTGCCAATGCCGGCCGTGAGCAATACGCCCAGCGCGATCGCCAGATAGGACGGCA
>JAYPXD010000217.1:2789-6798 GCA_038135395.1 Alphaproteobacteria bacterium
GCAATCGATAGGCCCAAAGAGCGGTCGGCGACTCTGGCGCGAACAATCCGACAGCGGCGCTTTGCAGCCAGTAGATGCCGATGGGCTTCTTCAACCGCGGTTCGTCTTGAAACGCGATCTCGATG
This sequence comes from Alphaproteobacteria bacterium, assembly GCA_038135395.1. GTDB lineage: Bacteria > Pseudomonadota > Alphaproteobacteria > Bin95 > Bin95 > JACKII01. The sequence goes on from JAYPXD010000217.1 coordinate 2,915, forward strand.
TAGTTGCCCGTCTCGACCATCTGCTTGGAGGCTTGGGCAAACCGGGGTTCGTCCCGGTCCAGCGGTGGGACTTCCATCTGGCCCGGAAAATAGAGCAGCAGCGCCAGGAGCGCCAAAACCGGATAGAACAGCGCCGGTCGTTCGCCCAGCCAGATTGCCCAGGAGGGCAGCCAGCGCGCCGGCGGCGTCGTTTCAGGCGGGCTAGCGCGCGGGGCCTCTGGCATTCCGCTTTTCCGCCCAGATAAAGTAGATGTTGCGTGCGTAGATGATCAGTCCCAGGGCCTGGCCGGCGATGAATACGGGGTCGGCCCGGTGAATGGCGTAGGCCAGCAGGGTCACGCCGCCAAGCACGCTGAAGTACCAGAAAACCTCTGGCACGACCGAACGACGCGCGCGCTCGGAATAGATCCACTGCATGACGAACCGCATCATGAAGAGGAACTGTGCGCAAAAGCCCAACACAATCCAAAACAGGTCGGTTCCCGAAAGCCCGTCGTACCACGCGGTCAACGCGGCGAGCGTATCGTGTAACATCAGTCCTCGCTCGCTTCGTATGGGAACGGGGCAGAGGCGCGGGAGCGCAGCCATAGCACTCCCAACAGGTCGCGGACCGCCACCAGCGCCCGGCCCCAGTTGGTATATTTTGACGTGCCGGCGGCCCTAGCGCGATGGTTGACGTCGACGAAGCGCGTTGCGTACCCATAGGCCGGAGCCAACGCCGGCAGGTAGCGGTGGAGCCCCCGGAAATTCGGGAGGTCGATCAGCAATTCGCGGCGGATCGCTTTCAGCGAACATCCAGTGTCGCGGCAGTTGTCGTGCAATACGGCCTGCCGGATGGCGTTGGCTGTCCTGGACACCAGACGCCTGGCAAAGACGTCCTGCCGCTTCAGGCGCAATCCCCCAAGCAATCCGAGCGGCGGTTCCGCCGGCGCATTGTCCAGCAAGGCGAACAGTTTGGGAATGTCGGCCGGGTCGTTCTGGCCGTCGCCATCCATGGTCACCAGCCAGTCGTAACGAGCGACCTTTGCGCCATTCTTGATGGCCGCGGACTGGCCGGCGTTGCGGCGATGCCGGACCAGCCGGATCCGCGAGTCTTCAGCGTGCATTTCCAACACGGCGTTTGCTGTGCTGTCCGTGCTGGCGTCGTCGATGAAGATGACTTCAAAGACCGCGTCGTCCGGCAGGACGTTCAGAATCTCCCGCGCCAACGGACCGACGTTTTCGGCTTCGTTGTAGGCGGGGATGATGATCGAGAAGGGCGGCAGCAAGGGCTTGTCAATGGCTCCGGGCGGCTGGCAGACCTAGGCCGTAGCCTAAGCCCGGGTGCGGGTCAACTGCGGCCCACTCGCCCGGGCGCGGGACCGTGGGGTTGGCGTGACGCGGCAACCGGTCTACATGCGGACATGTCTGCCCGAACGGAACGACCAGGAGTCGCCTGTGAAATTTTGGAAACGCGCGCCGCGGGTCCCCTTGGTCCGCCTCAATGGGGTCATAGCGGCGGGAAGCGGCGGGCTGCGGCGCTCCCTGAACTTGGAGTCCGTTGCGCCGCTGCTGCAACAGGCCTTCGACATGCCGCGGGCCAAGGCTGTGGCATTGGCGATTAACTCGCCCGGAGGATCGCCGGTGCAATCCGCGCTGATTGCCGCGCGCATTCGCGCGCTGGCGGCGAAAAAGTCGCTGCCGGTGCTGGCATTCGTAGAGGATGTCGCCGCATCGGGAGGATATTGGCTGGCGACCGCGGCAGACGAGATATACGCTGACGAGGCCAGCATCGTCGGCTCGATCGGGGTGATTTCGGCGGGCTTTGGCTTCACGGAGGCAATAGCCAAGTTGGGAATCGAACGCCGCGTTTATGCTGCAGGCGAAAACAAGGGCAGTCTGGACCCGTTTAAGCCGGAGAATCCTGCCGATATTGCCCGTCTCGATGCCATCCTGTCCGAACTCCACCAGGTATTCCGCGCTCAGGTCGAAAGCCGACGCGGCTCCAAGTTGGCGTCCGCGGATCCCGACCTGTTTTCCGGCGCCTTTTGGACCGGACGCAAAGCATTGGCGCGTGGCCTGATCGATGGAATCGGCCACTATGATCCGGTATTGCGGGCGCGGTTTGGCGAAAAAGTGAGTATCGTGCCGATTAAAGCGAAGCAGCCGCTGCTGAAGCGCCTCAGCGGTGGCGGGTTTCAGTCGGAGACCCTGGTGGCGGCAGTGGAGCATCGTATCGAAGAACGGATGGCGCGGCAGCGGTATGGAGGATAGGGCGTGTTCGGACTGAGTTTTACCAAGATCCTGGTGTTGGGCCTGGCGATTTATGGAGCCTGGCAGTTGTTCCGATGGATAGAGCGGCGTGGCGCGCAAACGCCAGCCGTCCCGCAAAACCCACGACCGGATGAGGACGACAAGGCGGTCGAGATGGAACAGGATCCCCGAACCGGCGTTTGGCGCCCGAAGGGCGACCGCTGACCGGTGGATTTTAGGGATGCGGGCGTGCGATTTCGAGGATTCCGGCTGATATTAAAGATAGAAATATCAGTTTCTTATGAAGATAAGCAAATCAATTACCTTAAATTTGATCCTGCGCGCGACCCTGCAAAGCGCCTTCCAACCATGCGGCATGGGCCAAAGTCCCGTGCGCACGTCCGGCGGCGCCAACGCATTGAATGCCGACGGGCATTCCGGCTGGACCCACAAGACCCGGCACCGTGACGCAGGGTACGCCCAGCATCGTCCAAAGCCGGTTAAAGTTGGGTGACCCGGTGTAGGCAAGGTTCTTCGGCGCTTCGCCCGCGGCAGCCGGCGTCAACACTGCGCCAAATCTCTGAAAGACCTGCCAGAACATGGCTTTGCAGGTGGCCTGCACATTGCGGGCCCAGTCGTAGCGCTCCCGCGTATGGTCGCCGCCGGCGGCGACGGCCTGTTTCAGGGCGACCGACAGCTTGTCCAGATGGAAATACCGTTCATAGGCCAATGCCCGCCATGCCTCGTAGGTCATGATGACATCCTGTGCCTCCAGCGCATCCTTAAACAGAGGCGGCAGTTCGATTTCGACGACGGACCCGCCGGCCTGCTGCACGCGGTCAACGGCCTCTTTGACGGCAGAGCGTGTGCCGGGTTCGGCCTCCGGCCAGGCGGGCGATTTAACCAAGGCGAAGCTGGGAGACGGTCCGACATCGGAAAGTCGCTGGATTGGCGATGCCTCCATGATCGAGGCAAAGGCATTGGCATCGTTTACTGAACGCGCCATACATCCAATAGTATCAAGGCTTTCTGCTAATATTTTCATTCCGTTCCGCATGATGCGGCCATGGGTTGGCTTGTAGCCGACCACACCGCAAAAGCTGGCGGGGCGGATAATCGACCCGGATGTTTGCGTGCCGATGCCCAAGGGGATCTGAAAGTCAGCGACGCCGGCAGCCGAACCGCTCGACGAGCCGCCAGGCGTGCGGGCCGGGTCGTGCGGGTTCCGCGTGGCGCCGGGATTGCGGAGGGCGAACTCGGTCGTGACGGTTTTGCCCATGACCACCATGCCGGCGTCCCTCAGCAGTGCGACGCAGCTTGCATCCTGCGAGGGGTGGTTGCCCTGGTAGATCGGCGACCCGTGGCCGGTCGGCATGTCGTGGGTGTCGAGGATGTCCTTGACGCCGACCGGCACGCCATGGAGGGGCGAACGCGGCCGTTCGGAATCGCGAAGCCGGGCCTCCGTCAACGCCTGATTGCGATCGAGATAGGTCCATGCGCGCACCGTATCATCGCGTTCGTCGATGCGTTCGAGTAAGGCGCTGACGAGCGCTTCCGAGGTCAGACGGCCGAGTGCGATTTCGCGCGCGGCTGCGAGTGCGGTCAATTGGGTCGGGTCGGACATTGGGCGAGGTCTCTGCTTGGCTCTTTGC
>JAYPXD010000218.1:0-6798 GCA_038135395.1 Alphaproteobacteria bacterium
GTCAGGCTGATCGTGGCGGCCAGAGACAGGTCTGCATGCGCCAGTCCCTGGAAATACAGGGCGGACGAGCCGAACAGCATCAGCCCGCGGATGATCTGGATCCCCATGTGGCGAGGTCGGAACAGCCGCAGCCGGTGGCGCGGGAAAAAAATCAGAACCATTACCACCAACGAGCCCATGTATCGGGCCCAAACGACTTGCCCCATATCGAACCCGAAGGTCGACAACAGCTTCGCCGATGCGTTCAGGCTCGAAAAACAGACAACAGCCAGGCACATCAGGAGGATGCCCTGCAGAACTTGGTCCTTGGGCGGGGCGGCGATGGCAGCCATCGGGTTATTGGTCTCCGGCTTGCCGCGTTTCCGGCTCCGGATCGGGCAGGCGATGGGTCTCGAACACTTTGATCTGGGTCATCGCAAAGACAAACGTCAGCCCCATCAGGCCCCAAACCTTGAACATGACCCAAGTATCGGTGCTTTGCGTCCGCCACACCGCTTCGTTCAGCAGCGCCATCGCTGCGAAGAACAGGCCAAAGCGGAAGCTCAGCTTGCGGAAGCCGGTATCGTCGATCGGCCAGACCTTGCCAAGCACGTATTTGAGCATGGGCTTGTCGAACAGCAATCCGCCCAGGAGGATAACGGCAAACAGGGCCTGTACGATGGTCGGCTTAATTTTGATGAAGGTTTCATCGTGCAGCCAAAGGGTTAGCCCACCGAAGACGCCCACCACGATAGCGGTCACAACCGCCATCATTGGAATGGACCGCCGCACAAACCAGGAAGCCACTAACGCCACCAGCGTCGCGGCCATGAGCGCGCCGGTCGCAGGCATTAAGCCCCAAACCATATAGGCGGCAAAAAACAAGGCCAAGGGGCCGTAATCGGTCGCAGGGCCGATCCACTTTGGTTCTTTGGCGGGCATGGCAATGTTCCAAGGATAATGACGTTGCCGGCATAGGTAAGCTGGCCATGGACCAATACCAATGCTGCGGATGGACGCTCTAATAATTAGATTTAGAGCGGATTCACCCGATCCAATCGGATCGGGATCTGTTCTAGCGCGGGGTCCAGGCGACCCAAGTTCGGATGGCCCTGATGTCTTCGACGATGTCCTCCGTCCGGTCAAATATGGCCAACCTGCGGGGTATAGATAATAAGTATAATAGTCTTTAGTTTGATGTATAATTCTAAATTATCAAATAATTTGCGCAAAAATATCGAATTAAACTAAATTTTATTCATAAATAGATCGAATTTTAGTTCAAAAATATTGGGAGTTTTGGAAATATTTTGTAGAACGATATCTGAAAATTCGGGTGAAATATTTTTCAAGTAAGGGTGTCTGCGCTCAAGTATTGCGTCACCGAAGTTGGAATTTATCCCCCGATGGCTTGATCAATGCGGAGGGACAGCAGATGACGATAAGTAGATTGATCCAGGTATCTTCGGTCGTCGGAGCGACCTTGTGTATGACAATTGCCGCAGATGCGATTGCCGGGCCTTTGGCGATCGAGGGTTTCGATACGCCTCAACAGGTCGGCGCAACCGAAATCGGAGGCATCGCCAGTGCCAGCCAGATTTTCGGGGCTGATATTTTGGGAGGGTTCCGTGACCTGGAAATCGATAGTAACGCCACACTCCCCCTCGAATCGCGTTTGGCGGCGACCGCAGGCGTGCTGCGATTTTCGAACGCAACTGGGGTGCAATCGACCGGTTATGTGACCTGGGACGGGGACGACGATCCGACGACGGTAACGACAACGGGATTAGGCGGATTCGATATCACGGCGGGATCGGCAACCGGCATCTTCGTGAATATCAACAGCGCGGACCTGCCCGGGTTGGAACTGACCTTTACCATTTTTGACACGGCTGGGGTCACCAGCTCGCTGACAAAATCCTATGATACGATCACAACTCAGGTGACGGATTCTTTCCTCTATGCTGATTTCATCGGCAGTGCGGACTTTACCGATGTCGGGGCCATCCAGTTGCGGTTGGCCGGCCCAACGGCGTTGGATGCCGAAATCGACCTGATCACCATTGGTGACCCGGTTATCCCGACTGCGGCTCCTACGCCGAACACTTTGGCAATGCTGATACCATTGGTTGGCCTGTTGACCCTACGCCTGCGCTGCCGATAGCTAGATACGATTGGGCAAGCCGACTGGCTTCGGCCGGCATTTAATACCAGCTTGCCCTCGCGAGCGTTCTGGCCTTTGATTTCCTCCCAGGCACGGGGTCCAGGCCCCAATCTGCGGAGGAATCAGCCATGGCACGCTTCGATACCGTCATCAAAGGCGGCATGATCTTCGACGGTACCCGCCAGCCACGTTACCGGGGCGATATTGGAATCCGGAATGGCGTAATTGCCGAAATTGGCCATATCGACGAAAGCGGTGCCTCCCAGGTGATCGACGCCAAGGGCCTGCACGTCGCTCCAGGCTTCATCGACCTGCACACCCACTACGACGCGCAACTCTTCTGGGATCCGTATTGCACGATTTCCAGCTGGCACGGCATTACCTCCGTCGTCATCGGCAATTGCGGCTTCGGCTTTGCGCCGGTCCACCCGGAGGCGCGGGACCAGGCCATGCAGTCCATGGTGCGGGTCGAAGCCATTCCGCTAGCCTCCATGCAGGCGGGCATGCCGTGGGACTGGGTGACCTTCCCGGAATTCCTCGATTCGGTCGAGCGCACGCCGAAAGCCATGAATATTCTGCCCTATGTGCCAATCAGCCCGATGCTGATCTGGGTTATGGGGTTCGAGAGGGCAAAGGCTGGCGAAATGCCGACCGCAGCCGAGCACGCTGAAATCTGCCGCCTGGTGCATGAGGCGATGGACGCCGGCGCCTGCGGCTGGTCGGCTCAGCGCATGGTGCCGGATGGGCCAGCGGCGGTGCAGCGGGACTTCGACGGCTCGCCCATGCCGACCGACGTGATGCATGACGAGACCTGCCGCGAGCTGGCCCGCGTGCTGCGCGCCCGCAATGACGGCTTCATGCAGATGCTGTTCGTCTCCGGCGACAATACCCGCGACCGGCTGTTCTTCGAGGAACTGGCGGAAATCAGCGGCCGTCCGATCATCATGAACGTGGTCCAGGCCTTTGACGACCGCCCGCAAATCCACCGCCGCACGCTGGAATGGCTGAAATCCTGCCGCGAGCGCGGCATCCGCGTCGTGGGTCAGGGGCTCACCACGGATGCGGGCTTCACCTTTGATTTCATCGACTGGAACCTGTTCGACGACCAGAAGGCATGGCTGGACGCCACCCTCGGCACGCCGGAGGAGCGCAAGGCCAAGCTCGCCGATCCGGCCAGGCGGCAGGCGCTGCGGGACAACATTCCGCGCACTGCGGTGGGCCCGTTCAACGATATCGTCATTCTCGGGCCGCAGCTTGAGAAGAACAAGCAGTGGGAGGACCACACGCTCGGCCTGGCGGCGGAGAAGATGGGCAAGCATCCGGTTGATGTCATGCTCGACATGGCGGTGGAGGAAGACCTCAAGACCGTGTTTTTCGCCGCCCCGCCCAACGGCAAGATCGAGCATTTGAAGGAGATCGTGGACGATCCCTATGTGCTGTTCGGCGTTTCCGACGGCGGCGCCCACACCAAGTTCCTGACCGCAGGCCGCTACCCGACTGAGACGCTCTGCAAGATCGTGCGCGAGCACGGCATGATCAGCCTGGAGGAGGCGCACTGGCGCTTGGCCGCGTTGCCGGCGCAATTCGCGGGCTTCCATGGCCGCGGCGTGCTGCAGGTCGGCGCACCGGCGGACATCGTCTGCTATGACTATGAGAACCTGCGCGTGCTGCCGGGCGAGATCGCGCACGACCTACCGGGCGGCGAGTGGCGCCGGGTGCAAAAGGCCAGCGGCTACCGCTATGTGTTGGTCAATGGCGAGGTGACGATCCGGGACGACCAGCAGACGGGGGCTCACTCGGGCCAGTTGTTGCGCCATGGCGGTCGCATGATGCCCAGCGCGATGGCGGCGGAGTAATAAATGACCGCCTCCGCCCTTTCCGGCGTCCGTGTGCTCGAACTTGGCGGCGGTGTGGCCGGCGCCTATGCAGCCAAACTTTTTGCCGACATGGGCTCGCATGTGACCCGGCTCGAGCCCGATGGCGGCGACCTGCTCCGCAGCCGTCGCCTGGATGCGGACGAGCCGGCGACCGAAGGGCTATATTGGCATTATCTGAATGCCGGCAAACATCGCGACGCTCCGTCGGGCCGCTATGACATTCTGATCCTAGGTGAGGACGCTGCCCCGCACGACGGCCTGCCAGCGCCGCGCATCGCCACGCTGGACATCACCTGGTTCGGGCGCCAGGGGCCGTATGCCAAATGGCAGGGCTCCGACCTGGCGGTGCAGGCCATCGCCGGCATGGTCCATCCCGTCGGCCCGGCGGAAGGGCCGCCGTATTTTTTGGGGGAGCACCAGGCGACGCTGGTTGCCGGCGTCGCGGCCTATTCCGCCGGCGTGGCGGCGCTGATCGGCGGCAAACCGCCCGAGCCGCAAGTCTTTGACATCAGCGTGCTCGAGTCGGTCATCATCATGTCCGAGATGCAGATGTGCCATACGCTGACGCTCGACATGCCGCTGCCGCGCGTCGGCATCAACCGCTATATTCCGACCTGCCCCTTGTCGATCCACAAGTGCAAGGAAGGCTGGATCGGCATCACGCCGTTGACGCCAGCGCAGTGGCAGAGCTTTTGCGACATGCTGGGCCTGCCGGATCTGCGCGATGATCCCGAATTGGTTCCATCCCGCACCCGATATCCCCACGTGGACCGGATCGAGGCGGCGTTCGATGCCAAATTTCCGGAAAAGACCGCCCTGGAATGGGCCGCGCTGGGTCGTGAGCACAAAGTTCCGATGGCCTGGGTCCCTGATGCACAGGGCATTGTCGACCACCCTATCTTCAACGCCCGTGGCGCGCTGGCGGAATTGCGGGTCGATGGACACGCCTACAAGGTGCCGCGTACTCCGTTTTGCCTGCAGGCGAATCCGCCGCGCCGCGACCTGAATGCAGCCCCGGTCGATGCGCCACACGCTGAGCCTTTGCCGGCCGCTGACGACCCGGTCGCGCCGCTCGCTGGCATCCGGGTCATGGACTTTTCCATGGGCTGGGCTGGGCCGCTGGCGACGCGGATGCTGGCCGACTTTGGCGCGGAGGTGATCAAGGTCGAAGCCGGGCGCTATCCCGACTGGTGGCGCGCGGTTGACTGGACGCCCGAGGCCATCGCCCGCGGTCAGTACGAGGAAAGCCGCCATTTCGCCATGATCAACCGCGGCAAGAAAAGCGTCAGCCTCGACCTGACGCAGGCAGACGGGCTGGCGTTGGCGAAAATGCTGGTCGCCCACTCGAATATCGTCGTGGAGAACCAGGCGGCGGGCGTCATGCCGCGCCTGGGGCTTGGTTGGGAACAGATGAGCACGGGCCGCGACGACCTGATTTACCTTTCCATGTCCGCCTATGGCTCCGGCAATGCCTGGTCCGACACGCGCGCCTATGGCTCGGTGCTGGAACAGGGGTCCGGCCTGCCAAGTTTTTGTGGACGCGAGGGCGATCCACCGGTGATGGGGCACCTGGCCTATGGCGATCCGATCGGCGGCATTTACGGCGGCGCCTCGCTGCTGACGGCGATCTATCGCCAGCGGCGAATGGGGCGCGGGCAGTGGATCAACAATACCCAGATCGAAGCGATGCTGCCCTTCACCGCGCACAGCATTCTGATCCGGCAGGCGACCGGCCGCGAGCCAAGGCGGCTCGGCAACCGGCATTCGGCATTTGCGCCGCATGGCGTGTTTGCAACGATGGGCGAGGACCGCTGGGTGGCGCTTGCCGTGCCAAACGATGCGGCCGGGTTAGGGCTTTGCAAGCTGATGGGCCGGCGCGATTGGCTGGCGGATCAGGGCTTGGCCTCAGTTGAAGGCCGGCGCGCGCGCGCCGACGAGATCGAGGCCGGCATTTCGGCTTGGGCCATCCACCAACCACGCGACATGATCGCGGCGGCGCTACAGGAGGCGGGCGTCAGCGCCGGGCCGGTGCTGCACCTGCATGAGGTCGATACCAACTTTCATCTGCAGGCGCGGGACTTCTTCTATGACGTCGAGCGGCGGCATATCGGCCGGCAACACCATGCCGCCCTGCCGTTCCGCCGTAATGGCCAACGCTATCCGATGCGGGGTGTTGCGCCATTCCTGGGCGGTGACAGTCGGCAGGTGCTGACCGATGTCGCCGGTCTTTCATCATCAGAATTTGAAGCGTTGCTGGCGAAGGGCGTCGTCAGCCTGAAGCCGACGCAATTGCGCGGCAACTGAAGCGCGGCGCGGGTCGGTAGTTGGCGAATGAATAGGGTCGATCTATAGTTTCTCCAACCAGCCGTAACCGGCCAGCACAGATTGGGAATTTGCCGATGTCCGCAGCGCAATCCACAGCATCGAGTGTCGATGTCGTCATCGTTGGAGCAGGCTTTTCTGGCCTTTACCTCCTGCATCGCTTTCGGCGGCAGGGCGTTGTCGCCCGGTGTTTCGAACGGGGCGATGGCGTCGGCGGCACCTGGTACTGGAACCGCTATCCCGGCGCGCGTTGCGACGTGGAAAGCATGCAGTATTCCTTTGGTTTCGATGAAGGCCTGCAGCAGGAGTGGCATTGGCCCGAGAAGTTTTCGGCGCAACCGGACATCATGGCCTATGCCAACCATGTCGCCGACCGGTTCGACCTGAAGCGGGACATTGCGTTCGAGACCGAGGTGCGGGCCGCCCACAAACATGTAGCGGGGGGGGTTATGGGGT
>JAYPXD010000219.1:0-5991 GCA_038135395.1 Alphaproteobacteria bacterium
GAGCAAGCCTTCCGCCAGCGCATCCGCGACTGGACCGCCGCAAACCTGCCATCCGACATCCGCGCCAAAGTTGATCGGGGCATTGAGCTGACCCGTGACGACTTCCAACGGTGGATGAAAATTCTATCCGGCGAAGGGTGGATTGCGCCGAACTGGGATGCCAAGGACGGCGGCCCCGGCTTCTCGCTTGCGGAGAAATACATCTTCGAAGAAGAGCTGTTCATGGGCAACGCGCCCCGGACGGTCCATTTCGGCACCCGCATGGTGGGGCCGGTATTGCTGCGGTACGGCACGCGCGAACAAAAAACCCGCTACCTACCGAAAATCCTGACCAGCGAGGAAATTTGGTGTCAGGGCTATTCGGAGCCGGGCAGCGGATCGGACCTGGCTTCGCTGAAAACCAGCGCAGTCCTGGATGGTGACCACTACGTGGTCAACGGCACCAAAATATGGACCAGCTATGCGCATTGCGCCGACCGGATGTTCGCGCTGGTCCGCACCGACAACACGGGCAAGAAGCAGGAAGGCATCACCTGCCTGCTGATCGACATGAAGGCGCCGGGCGTTACTGTGCGGCCGCTGATTACCCTCGACGGGCGGCATGTGTTCAACCAGGAATTCTTTGACGATGTCCGCGTTCCCGTTGCCGATCGCATCGGTGAGGAAGGCCAGGGCTGGACCATCGCCAAATACCTTTTGGGCCATGAACGCTCGAACGCCAGCTATGTCTCGATCAACCGCCGCAATCTGGCGAAGCTCAAGGCCATCGCCACAGACCAACAGATCGACGGCAGACCGCTTTCCGAGCATTCCGAGTTCCGGCGGCTGATTGCCGAGGTGGAGATCATGCTCGAAACACTTTCGACCACCTCGTTGCGCCAGCTCGCCACCGCCGGCGCGGACAAGCCGGTCGGACCGGAAGCCAGCGTTCTGAAAATGCGAACCGGCGATGTGTTCCAGCGCATCCACGAACTGATGATGGAGGCCGGCGGCTATGCCATTGCCCCGTTCGTGCCCGAGGCGATCCGCGAGGGCTGGAACGAAGAACCGGTGGGGCCGGACTACCTGTTCCGCATGGCGCCCGATTATTTTGAGGCCCGCGCCATGAGCATCGCCGGCGGCAGCCACGAGGTGCAGAAGAATATCATCGCAAAGGCGGTGTTGGGCCTTTGACGATTGTTTACATCGACGCCGACGCCTGTCCGGTGAAGGACGAGACGCTGCGCGTGGCCGAACGGCACAGGTTGAAAGTGCGCATCGTCTCCCACGGCGGCCTGCGCCCCAACCCGCATCCGTTGGCGGAAACGGTCATCGTTGGCCATGGCGCGGATGTCGCCGACCGCTGGATCGCCGACCGGATTGGCCCCGGCGATATCTGCGTCACCGGCGATATTCAACTGGCGCTGCGGTGCCTCGATGCCGGCAGTGAGGCAATCAACCACAATGGCGAGGTCTTCACCCGCGTAAATATCGGCAACCGCATGGCGATGCGGGACCTGATGGCCGACATCCGCGCCGCCAATCCGCTGGCCGCGGGCGGCAGCGGCAAAAGCTTTTCGAAGGCCGACCGCTCCCGCTTTCTGAACGGCCTGGAAGCCCTGGTGCAAAAGGCCAAACGGTCCGTCGGCCACTCTCTCCCGTAACCAAGGCGGCATAAGCAGGCGCTGTGCATCCCGGCGCTTTCGTGCTAAGCAAGCGTCATGCCGCGATCGCCCGCTATTCCACGGCGCGAAACGGTTACCGTTGGCTGTGAGCAGGGCTTGCAGTTTTGTGCGGCATGCGCGAAAGTCTGTTATAGGAAGTTCCGAAGGGTGCAACCGCCGATCCGCGGCCACCCATAGCCTTATCGAAAGCCAGGGAGTGACGATGTACTCGCCCACTTATGCTGCACCAACTACGGTGGACGAAGCCGTAGGGCTGCTCGCCAATGCATCCGGTTCCGCCCGGGTGCTGTCCGGCGGCACAGACCTCATCATTCAGATGCGTTCCGGCCGTCTCCGTCCGCAAACGATTGTCGACATCAAGAATATCGCCGGCACCATCGGCATCCGCGAAGAGGCCGATGGCTGGCACGTCGGCGCAGCCACGCCAGGCGCTGAAATCGGCGAGAACGCCGGCCTGTGCGCTGCCTGGCCGGGTGTTACCGAAGCGGTCCAGTTGATCGGCTCCACCCAGGTGCAGGGCCGCGCGTCCTTCGCCGGCAACCTCTGCAACGCCTCGCCGGCTGGCGACAGCGTTCCGGGCCTGGTCGCCGCGGGCGCAAAGGCGGTGATCGCCGGCAAGAACGGCAAGCGCACCATTCCGGTAGAGCAGGTTCCGGTTTCCCCGGGCCGCACCAGCCTGGCTGCCGATGAATTCATCTATGAGTTCATCATCCCCAAATCCTCGGGCAAAACCGCTGACGCATACCTGCGCTTCATTCCGCGCACCGAAATGGACATCGCGGTCGTCGGCTGCGGCGTTTGCGTGACGCTGGACAACAACGGCGTATGCACCGCCGCCAAGGTCTCGCTGGGCGCAGTCGCACCGACGGTCCTGGTGGTTGACGCAGCAGCTAAGGCCCTGATCGGCAATAAGCTGGATGACGCGACTCTGGCAAAACTGGATGCCGCCGCTCAGGCTGCTTGCAACCCGATCAGCGACAAACGCGGCACGATTGAATTCCGCACCAAGGTTGCCGGCGTCCTCGCTCGCCGCACCGCCGCCATCGCCTTCAGCCGCGCTGCGGCACGCTAACCAAAAGCAGGGATTAGACACATGGCCAAAACTCACGTCACCTGCACCATTAACGGTGAAGAAACCGAATTCCTCTGCGATTCGAACCAGACGGTCCTGGACGTCCTGCGCGACGATCTGGGCCTGACAGGCTCGAAAGAAGGTTGTGGATCCGGCGACTGCGGCGCTTGCAGCATCACGGTCGACGGTCGCCTGACCTGTTCCTGCCTGATGCTGGGACCAGAAGCCGAAGGCAAATCCATCGGCACCATTGAAGGCGTCGCCACCGGTGACCATCTGCATCCGGTGCAGTCGCAATTCCTGAAGCATGCTGCGTTGCAGTGCGGCTTCTGCACGCCGGGCCTCATCGTCGCGACCAAGGCGCTTCTCGAAAAGCACCCAAATCCGACCGACGAGGAAGCGCGTTACTGGCTGGCCGGCAATCTCTGCCGTTGCACCGGCTACGACAAAATCCTGGCCGCCGTGCATGCCGCGCCCGCCGAAATGCGTGGGGAGTCTGCATAAATGAACGACATTTCCCTTAAAGACGCTCTGAAGGTCGTCGGCACCCGCCCGGTCCGACCCGATGGCGTGGATAAGGTGGTTGGTCGGGCCCAGTTTGGTGGCGACGCCACCATGCCGGGCATGATCTTCGGCGCAACCGTGCGCTCGCCGCACGCGCATGCCCGGATCAAAAAGATCAACACCGCCAAGGCCGAAGCCCTGAAAGGCGTGAAAGCGGTCATTACCGCCGCCGACATGCCGGAAATCGTTTCGGAAGAAGCATTCGTCGGCGAAGGCCCGATGAACTTCCGCGATCTCTCCAATAACCTGATGGCCCGCGACAAGGTCCTCTACGATGGTCACGTCGTCGCTGCGGTTGCTGCGTCGTCGATGAGCATCGCCAAAGCCGCGGCCGAACTGGTTGAGGTTGAGTACGAAGTGCTGCCGCACGTCATCGACGAGATCGAGGCGATGGCGGATAGCGCGCCAGTGCTGCACAGCGATGTGTTCACGGCAGGCGTCGACCCAAAGCCGACCAAGCCGTCGAACGTCGCCAAGCGCGTTGAGTTTGCCAAGGGCGATCTGGCCGCCGGCTTTGCCGCTGCCGACAAGATCATCGAGCGCACGTACAAGACCGCGCCGGTGCACCAGGCCTATATCGAGCCGCACGCCTGCATCGCAGCGTTCAATGCCGATGGCCAGTGCACGGTGATCTGCTCCAGCCAGGGCCAGTTCATGGTGCGTGCTTATTGCGCCAAGCTGCTGGGCATCGACATTTCCGACATCCGCGTCGTTCCGGCTGAAATCGGCGGCGGTTTCGGCGGCAAGACGCTGGTCTACCTGGAGCCGCTGGCGCTGGCGCTGTCACGCAAGGCCGGTCGTCCGGTCCGGATGGTGATGGATCGCGTCGATGTGTTCCGCGGCACCGGCCCGACGTCGGGCGGCACCGTTAAGGTGAAGCTGGGCGCCAAGAAAGACGGCACCATCACCGCGGCTGATGCAGAAATCATCCTGCAGGCCGGCGCTTACCCGGGCTCGCCGATGGGTCCTGCGGCCATGTGCTGCTGGGCCATGTACGACATTCCGAATGCGCGCGCAGTCGGCGTGGACGTCGTGTCGAACCGGCCGAAGGTTGCCGCCTACCGCGCTCCCGGCGCGCCGATCTCGACGTTCGGCACCGAAAGCGCCGTGGACGAAATGGCGCGTGAACTGGGCCTCGATCCGATTGAGATGCGCCTGAAGAACGCTGCCAAGAACGGCACCAAAGCGCTCTATGGCCCAACCTTCCAGAACATCGGCTATGTCGAGACCCTGGAAGCTGCGAAGGCCCACCCGAACCTGCAGGCCAAGCTTGGACCGAATCAGGGCCGCGGCGTCGCGACGGGCTTCTGGTTCAACATCGGCGGCGAAAGCTCCGCCTCGCTGGCGGTCAACGAGGACGGCACCCTGGTGCTGGTCTCCGGCAGCCCGGACATCGGCGGCTCGCGCGCGTCGATGGCGATGATGGCGGCCGAAATCCTCGGCATTGAGGTGGAGCATATCCGCCCCATCGTCGGCGACACGGCCTCTGTTGGCTTTACCTTCCTGACCGGCGGCAGCCGCGTCACCTTCGCCACGGGCATGGCGGTCTGCGAAGCCACCAATGAGGTGGTGAAGCAGCTGCGCGGTCGTGCGGCGAAGATCTGGGAGATCGACGTCGAAGCGGTTGAGTGGCGCGATGGCTCCGCTTACCCGGCCGGCGACAATGCCGGCAAATTCGAGCCGTTGTCGTTGGCCGACATCGCCGCGAAGGCAGCCCGCACCGGCGGCCCGATCACGGCGAAAGGCGCGGTCAACGCGCAGGGCGCCGGCCCCGGCTTCGGCACCCACGTCGTTGACGTCGAGGTCGACCCCGAAACTGGACACGTCACCGTACTGCGTTACACCGCAGTGCAGGACGTCGGCCGGGCGATCCACCCGTCCTATGTGGAAGGTCAGATCCAGGGCGGCACGGTCCAGGGCATCGGCTGGGCGCTGAACGAGGAATACATCTATACAAAGGATGGCCGCCTCGATAACGCCAGCTTCCTCGACTACCGCGTTCCGGTTGCTTCCGACCTGCCGGCGATTGACGCCGTACTGGTGGAAGTGCCGAACCCGCGTCACCCCTTCGGCGCCAAGGGCGTCGGCGAGGTGCCGATTGTTCCGCCAATGGCCGCAGTCGCCAACGCGATTTGCGCCGCTACGGGCGTCCGCATGACCAGCCTGCCGATGTCGCCGCCGAAGTTGAAGGCAGCGATGGACGCAGCCGGTAAGTAAGCGTTAGGGAAAGCGGCAGAGTCATGGCAACAGTCCATCTGGGCGCCACGCTCTGCCGCGCCTACGCGGGCGAAACCCGCATTGTTACGGTAACGGCCACGACAATCGGCCAATTGATCAAGGAACTGGACGCCCAATTCCCAGGCCTTGGCAAACAAATCGAAGAGAGCATGGCGGTCGCCATCAACGGCGAAATCTTCCAGGATACGCTGATCGATCCGATTCCGCCCGATAGCGAAGTGCACCTGATCCCCAAGATAGCCGGCGGCTGACTGCGCTTCGTCAATTCAGACACCGCCCAGGCTACCTGCGTCGGGCCCAAGGCCCCTACCCGTTTCAGCAGAGCCTTCATTAACCTCCGATTACAACAATTATGTTATTTAACAATAATTTAAGATTATTTTTATAAAAAAGGACCTCATACGTAACCATCATGGATATGCGACCATCGACACCAAGAATGAGCTTTGCCGA
>JAYPXD010000219.1:6001-6787 GCA_038135395.1 Alphaproteobacteria bacterium
CAACGATTGCGGCAACGATCCTTGATGGCCGGAGGACGGGCATTTCTCGACCATGAGATCGTAGAGATGTTGTTGGCTCAGGTCATTCCACGCGGTGATACCAAGGCTCTGGCCAATGCTGTTATCGCGGCGGAGAAAACGCGCCAGCCCACATCCCAGAGCCTGCGTCCTGCACTGGGTGCAGGTGTTGCGGCAGCCCTGCACGATCCGTTGCAGCTGTACGCGGGCCGCCGTGTGAAGGGATTAGGCGGCGGGATCGCCGTCCACCTGGAAGCCGTCCGGGAAGCGGCGGCGCGTATAGCGCAGACCAGCGAATCCGACGCACCGCATTGTCTCGTCGTTGCGGCATCCCGCCTCCGGCCTCATAGTCATTCGCCTGGATACGGAGGGGAGACTGACCGACCGCCGAAACGACCATGACCTCGCGCGGAGCGTACGCGATGCCGGTGCGCCCGTTTCGGTGTTGATGCATGACTATATAATCGTTGCAGACGACAATTTTATGAGCCTCCGCAGCATGGGAGTTCTGGAGGTTGCACCGCTGTATGACGCCGGCGATAGCCAGGGAAATGACCACTACGGCGGTTGGTATGCTGCCAACGGGGAAACCCTAGCTGCCCTGCAGGATCGCGTCGCCGCTGGCGAAGCCGCGCGCCTGCGCGACCCGGAACTGATGGCGCTGCTATTGCGCCGCGCGGTAGACGACGATGAGCGCATTGCCCTGGCCACACGATTGCTCCAACGATTTGCAAATTTGGGGCGGGTTCTGGCCGCGCCCGTTGATGA
>JAYPXD010000220.1:0-6767 GCA_038135395.1 Alphaproteobacteria bacterium
CAACACGACGTAGGCTAAATGAATCGGTAACCGCCTGCTTACCTTCTGAGGTATTGATTACCAAGTCTACATCACCATTCCGGATGGCGTCTACGATATGCGGACGTCCTTCCAAAACCTTATTAACCCTTGCGACTTCCAACCCTTCGGCATTGAGTGCCCGCTGGGTTCCACCTGTTGCAATCAATTTGAATCCCATTGAGACCAACCGCCTGGCGGGCTCGACGATCGCAGCCTTGTCTTTGTCGCGGACCGATATGAACACGGTACCGGAAATCGGCAACATTGCGCTTGCGCCCAACTGAGATTTTGCAAATGCACGGCCGAAGTCATGGTCGATACCCATGACTTCGCCTGTCGATTTCATCTCTGGCCCCAACAAGGTATCGACGCCGGGGAAACGCGCAAACGGGAATACCGCTTCTTTGACTGCGATATGATCCGGGTTCAGATTGATCGCCGGAAAGGTCGCAAGCTTTTCGCCCGCCATCAGGCGGGCCGCGATCTTGGCGATGGGCGCGCCGATCGCCTTGGCGACAAACGGCACGGTGCGGCTGGCGCGGGGGTTCACCTCCAGGATATAGATTTCATGGTGGCCGTTTTCCTCGCGAATGGCGAACTGGGTGTTCATCAATCCAACGACATTCAGCGCTTTGGCCAGCGATTCGGCTTGCTTGGCGATTTCCGCCACGGTCTCCGCCGGCAGGGAATACGGCGGCAGCGAACAGGCGCTATCGCCGGAATGCACGCCTGCTTCCTCAATATGCTCCATAATACCGGCAACACGAACATCTGTGCCGTCCGCCAGTGCGTCAACGTCAACTTCAATCGCATCGCTTAGGTAGGAATCGACCAGGACCGGACTATCGCCGGATACTTTCACCGCCGTAGCGATGTAGTGCTTCAGGCCGTCCAGGTCGTGGACGATTTGCATGGCGCGGCCGCCCAGGACATAGGATGGCCGCAACAACACCGGATAACCGATGCGCGATGCCACCGCTTCTGCCTCTTCCAGAGAGTGCGCAATGCCGTTCGGAGGCTGCCGCAGTTGCAGACGGGTGATCAGCGCCTGGAACCGCTCCCGGTCCTCTGCCAGGTCGATGGCGTCCGGTGAGGTGCCGAGGATCGGGATACCCGCGGCTTCCAACGCTTCCGCCAGCTTCAGCGGAGTTTGGCCGCCAAACTGCACAATCACGCCTTTGAGCGAGCCGTTCGACTGCTCCTTGCGTGCAATCTCGATCACGTCTTCTGCTGTCAGAGGCTCAAAATACAGGCGGTCGGCCGTATCGTAGTCGGTCGAGACCGTTTCAGGGTTGCAGTTGACCATAATGGTCTCGTACCCCGCCTCTTGCAGCGCGAATACGGCGTGGACGCAGCAATAATCGAATTCGATGCCCTGGCCGATCCGGTTTGGACCGCCGCCGAGGATCATGACCTTCGTTTTGTCTGTCGGTTCCGCCTCGCATTCCGGTGCAAGAGAGCCATCGCCCTCATAGCAGGAATAAAGATAGGGGGTTTCGCTCGCAAATTCGGCGGCGCAAGTGTCGATCCGCTTATAAACGGGATGGACGTTCAGCCGGGCGCGCATATTGGAGACATCCGCCTCCGTCTGCCCGGACAACCCGGCGAGCCGCGCATCGCTGAAACCCATGCGTTTGAGCTGCCAAAGGCCCTGAGCATCCTCCGGCAAACCATCGGCCTTGACGGCGTTTTCCGCCATCACAATGCCGCGGACCTGCTCCAGAAACCAGGGATCGTACTTGCAGGCCGCCTGGATGGTTTCGGTGCTGAGGCCGGCGCGATAGGCCTGGGCAATCGTCAGCAAGCGATCCGGCCGCGGCTGAACCAGGGCCGCCAGCAAGGACGGCTCGTCCTGACCGCCGGGAATCACGACTTCGACCAGGCCGGAGAGGCCGGTTTCCATCGAACGGAAGGCTTTTTGCAACGATTCTGCAAACGACCGACCGACTGACATCGCCTCCCCGACCGATTTCATCGAGGTGGTGAGCGACGGGTCGGCGCCCGGGAATTTCTCGAAGGTAAACCGAGGCATCTTGGTGACGACATAATCGATGGTCGGCTCGAACGAGGCCGGCGTCACCTTGGTGATGTCGTTGTCCAGTTCGTCCAACGTATAGCCGATCGCCAACTTGGCCGCGACCTTGGCGATCGGAAAGCCGGTGGCCTTCGACGCCAGCGCCGAAGAACGGGAAACGCGCGGGTTCATCTCGATAACGACGAGGCGACCGTCAGCCGGGTTTACGGCAAACTGAACGTTCGAACCGCCGGTTTCAACGCCGATTTCGCGCAGGCACGCAATCGAGGCGTCGCGCATGATCTGATATTCTTTGTCGGTCAGCGTCAACGCCGGCGCGACCGTGACGGAATCGCCGGTATGGATCCCCATCGGATCGACGTTTTCGATCGAGCAGATGATGATGCAGTTGTCGGCCTGGTCGCGCACGACCTCCATCTCGAACTCTTTCCAGCCCAGTACGCTTTCTTCGACCAGCACCTGGTTGACCGGCGAGACTTCCAGTCCATTGCGCACGATCTGTTCGAATTCGTCCCGATTATAGGCGATGCCGCCACCCTGGCCGCCCAGCGTGAATGATGGCCGGATGATCGCCGGCAGCCCGACCAATTCCAGCGCGCTGCGGGCGTCGTCCCACGAATTCACGATCTGGCTGCGTGGCGATTCCAGGCCAATACGGGTCATGGCATCGCGGAACAGCAGGCGGTCTTCCGCCTTGGCGATGGCATCCCGCTTTGCGCCGATCAGCTCCACCTTAAATTCAGCCAGCGTGCCGTTATCCGCCAATGCCAACGCGGTATTGAGCGCCGTCTGTCCGCCCATGGTCGGCAACAACGCGTCCGGGCGTTCCTTGGCGATGATCTTGCGGACAAATTCCGGCGTAATCGGCTCCACATAGGTGGCGTCGGCCAGGTTCGGATCGGTCATGATCGTCGCTGGGTTCGAGTTCACCAGGATGATGCGATAGCCTTCCTCGCGCAGCGCCTTGCAGGCCTGGGCGCCGGAATAATCGAACTCACACGCCTGGCCGATAACGATCGGGCCAGCGCCAATGATCAGGATGGACTTGATATCTGTGCGTTTTGGCATGGAGCTCTAGTTCGCCTGATCGATAGCGTGAATGAAACGTTGGAACAGATAATGGCTGTCATGTGGTCCCGGCGATGCTTCCGGATGATACTGTACCGAAAACACCGGCTTGCCATCGACCTGCAAGCCCTCAAGCGACCCATCGAATAATGAGATATGAGTGGCGCTGACGCCGGCCGGCAAGGTGTCCTGGTCGATGACGAAGCCATGGTTCTGGCTGGTGATCTCGACTTTGCCGGTCGCCAGGTCTTTCACCGGGTGATTAGCGCCGCGGTGCCCGATGGCCATCTTGCGGCTCTTCGCGCCCAGCGCCAGGGCCAGCAATTGGTGGCCAAGGCAAATTCCAAACGTCGGCAGGTTGGCCGCCAGCAGCTTTTGCAGGGTCGGCACGGCATGCTTGGCTGTCGCGGCAGGGTCGCCCGGGCCGTTTGCCAGGAACAGGCCATCGGGATTCAGCGCCAGAATCTCTTCCGCTGTCGCCTTGGCCGGCACCACCGTCACGCGGCAGCCCGCGCCTGCCAGACGGCGCAGAATATTACGTTTTGCGCCATAATCGATGGCAACGACATGACGCTTCGGCTGGTCTTGAGTGCCGAATCCCGACCCTAACTGCCAGGGTGTCTCCGTCCAGGCATAGGTTTGGGTGCACGAAACATCCAAGGAAAGATCCATTCCCTCCAGTCCCGGCCAGTCCTGTGCAGCCGAACGGGCTGCTGCGATATCCATCACGCCGTCTTTGGCATGGACGATCACACCATTTGGTGCCCCGCTGTCCCGAATGCGGCGGGTCAGGCGACGGGTATCGATCCCGGCGATGCCAACGATCCCATGCCGCAGCAGCCATGCGTTCAAATGTTCCGCCGCCCTGAAGTTCGACGGCTCGGTGATATCCATGCGCACCACGCAGCCACGCGCGGCTGGCGTACCGGTCTCAATATCCTCAGCATTCGCTCCGACATTGCCGATATGCGGAAAGGTAAAGGTAATGATCTGACCCGCAAAAGAAGGATCGGTCATAATTTCCTGGTAACCGGTCATGGCGGTATTGAAGCATACTTCGCCAACCGATTGCCCAGTGGCCCCAAGACCTTTTCCCCAAAACACGGAACCATCGGCCAAGACCAAAGCTGCCGTTGCGCCGCGCGGCGGTATGGCGCCAGATAATGGCGCTGTATTGTGATTTGTATTTGACATCGGACCTTCGTCGGGCCAAAGCGAGGCGGAACATTGCCACTTGGCGGCGAAACCCATCACAGTTCCGCCTTACTTGACGACAGCACCGGACCCCTCCTAGAGAGACATCGATCTCTGCGCGCAAGCTAAGGAAGTTTGATAGGCGAAATCGACCGGAAGGTCAAGAAACGGACCACCCAGCAAACCTCATTATTTCAAAGCCTTACAGAGGCGGACGAAATGTCCCCACCGGCCTGCAGCCAATGGGGCCGCCAATGCGTTCCCTCTTGAGTAGAGTTGCTTCAGCAAGGAGACCCATGAATGCTGCGAACCAAGCTGAGCCAGATGGTGAACGAAGCCATGCGGGCAAAAGATCAGGCGGCAGTTTCAACCCTGCGACTGATTTCTGCGGCGATCAAGGACCGAGACATAGCCGCTAGGTCGGATGGCATAACAGACGGCGTCGATGACGACGAAATCCAACAGTTGCTGCAAAAAATGATCAAACAGCGCCAGGAATCTATCCGCTTATACGAAGAGGGCGGGCGAATTGAACTGGCGCAGCAGGAGCGGGACGAAATTGCGATTATCAAAGGCTTTTTGCCGAAACAATTGAGCGACGAAGAGATCGCTGCAGAAGTCAATAAGGTGATCGCGGAAACTAGCGCCGCCAGTATGAAAGATATGGGACCGTTGATGGCTGCGCTCAGAGCGCGGTATGCTGGGATCATGGATTTTGGCAAAGCCAGCGCGATCGCCAAATCCCGCCTTAATTAACCTTCGGCGGATACCGTTGAATGAGCCTGTCCCCGGACTTTCTTGATGAGCTGCGGACACGGGTGGCCGTGTCTGATATCGTTCGGCGCCGGGTACAGCTTCGCAAACAGGGACGGGAATGGGCCGGGCTTAGCCCATTCAATAAAGAAAAGACCCCTTCTTTTTTCGTTAACGACGAAAAGCGGTTTTACCATTGCTTCTCGTCCGGAAAGCATGGCGACGTGTTTTCATTCTTGATGGAGATTGAAGGGCAAACGTTCCGGGAAGCCGTAGAAACTGTGGCTGAAATCGCGGGAATGGATGTCCCAGCGGAAGGTCCGGAAGCCGGCGATCGACGACGGGCGATCAAAGGCGCCCAAGAGACATTAGCGATTGCCTGCGACTTCTTTGAATCCCAACTGCGCATGCCGGTTGGCCGTAATGGGATGGCCTACTTAAAGAGCCGCGGCCTCGACGACGCCACAATTCGGCGTTTCCGGCTTGGTTATGCGCCAGCCGCGCACGGCAGTTTGGCCGCTCATGTCGCACGCGACGGCATTACCGAAGACCTACTGGTCGAAGCCGGGCTGATGAAACACCGGGATGGCGGCCGCGCCTCAGACTATTTCCGCGATAGGATTATGTTTCCAATTACCGATCGGCAGGGCCGGACCATAGGCTTTGGTGGTCGCGCGCTGGGCGATGCGCAGCCGAAATATTTGAATTCTCCCGAAACGCCGGTTTTTCATAAAGGCGGTGTCCTCTACGGTCTGTCGTCAGCGCGCGAACCTGCACACAAGTCTGGCCGGGTTCTGGTGGTCGAAGGATATATGGACGTCATCGCTCTCGCCCAAGCCGGCATCAACGAAGCAGTGGCGCCGTTGGGCACCGCCATAGGCGAGGATCAGATCCGTCTGCTTTGGACGCTCGCCTCCGAGCCTGTGATTTGCCTGGATGGGGACAGGGCTGGGCGGGCCGCCGCAATTCGGAGTGCTGAACGGGCGTTGCCTGCGCTCAAACCGGGAAAATCGCTCCGTTTCGCCATGCTGCCCCAAGGCGAGGATCCCGATACGTTGGTACGGAAGCAAGGTACGGCTGCAATTGAAGCGGTGGTTGATACGGCAACGGCGTTGTCTGATTTGCTGTGGCAGGTAGAGTGGGAACGCAATGAGCCCACTTCGCCGGAGCGTAAAGCGGCCTTCCACCGCGCACTATTCGAACAGATCGGGCGTATTCATGATGAAACCGTCCGCCGCTACTACGAGCAGGATTTCCGCGCCCGACTGCGTATGCACTTGGAAGCGCCTGGGGCTCGGGAACGGCCGCAAAAAGGCGCAGGTTGGCGCAAGGATCCTCCATCAGCCACCAGAACGCTCCGCCCTAGCCGAAGGCCGAATCACGCCGACCTGGCATTACAGCGTCAGCGCGTAGCACTAGGCCTTTTGGCGTTGAATCCGATGTTGGTCGACGAATTGGCAGAGAGATTGGCCAATATTCCGATCGGTGATATGGCACTTGACAGTGTGCGCAACCAAATTTTAAGCCTAAGTGTGACCCATAGTGATCTTGACGCAGAGGCCTTCGCATCACAGGTAAAAGAGGAAATCACCTTAGCGTCCGGGTCGGCGCACGAGGTCTTAAACGCGTTTGAGTCAGTCTTGATAAGTGGCAAATCTGCGTTATCAATGAGATCCCGTGGTGGTGAGGATACAAT
>JAYPXD010000221.1:0-1975 GCA_038135395.1 Alphaproteobacteria bacterium
ATATGGGGTCCACGAAGGGATTTGTTTGTGAAATTCTTCACACCCGACAGCAGATTATAAAAGATCGTTACCGGTTGGCGCCTCCAAACAGCCGCCAACCCACAATATCCTATCGGCATTGCAGCCCCTTCCAAAGAAAAGGTCATAGTCGCGACATGCTGAAAGTATGGGATCTTCCGACCCGGGTGTTTCACTGGAGCTTCGCCGTGCTCATCGCGGGCGCATGGGCGACGGCGGATTTCGGCTGGATCGAATGGCACGCCTGGATTGGCCAAACCCTTTTGGCCTGGGTCGTCTATCGCATCCTGTGGGGCATTGTCGGCAGCGAAACGGCCCAGTTTTGGACCTTCGTCAAAGGGCCGAAAGCTGCGATCGCCTATGCCCGCGGCCTGCTGGCCGGGCACACAGCCCCCAGCGTCGGGCATAATCCCTTGGGCGCATTGATGATATTAGCATTGCTGGGTCTGGTTGCATTGCAGGCGATTCTGGGCCTGTTTGCCAACGACGACATCTATTTCGAGGGGCCGTTGCGCCATCTGGTCAGCAAGGCGACATCCGATACTCTGACCGGCCTGCATCACCTGGTGTTCGACGCGATCTGGCTCGCCGCGGCGGCGCATATCGGCGCTGCTCTGTTCTATCTGTTCATTAAGCGCGAGAATCTGATCCGGCCAATGGTGACGGGTATCAAGGAATGGGCCCAGCCTCACCCAAAACTACGCTTTACACCCGCCTGGCTGGCGCTACCGGTGCTAGCCGCCGCCGCCGCCCTGGTCTGGGCGGCGGTGACGTATCTCTGATTTAGTCGACCCGGATCACTTTTTCTCGCGGAAGTCATCATGGCAACCCTTGCAGGTTGCGCCCAAAGCCTTGACCTGATCCATCGATGCATTGGCGGCGGCATCGGCCATCGCCGCGCCGGCTTTTTCCAGAGCCGCCAGACCAGCCTCGAATTTAGCCCAGTCGTTCCAGATCGCGCCTGTAGCCGTGGTCTTCTCCGAGCCTTCGCCATCCGTCTTCGTCTTAAACGCCGGACCGGTGATCGACATCTTCGTCGCCGCACCCATCAACGCCGCATGCGTCGCCAGCGCGTCTTTATTTTCGACCTCGCCCTTCAGAATGGCCACAATCGACCCCATCTGCGCGCCGACTGTCTTCATCGCATTCTTGCGATACTTGATCGAAGCATCGGCATCCGCCAACGCCGGACCAGCAACACATACCGCCAATGCGGCTACCGCAATCATCCGCAACATCTATCAAATTCCTCTCTGTTAAAACTGGCGCGCTATGCGCCAGCTGCGCAGAAGACGCTAGCGGATTTCATGAAAACGCGGAGCCGCCATCCGATGAATGGCGGCTCGTCTCACAATAACGTGATTGCTCAAATGGTGGTCTATTTGCGCTCGACTAGCTCGATCAGATAGCCATCAGGATCCTTAATGAAGGCAATTACGCTGCCACCATGTTTCATCGGGCCCGCAGGACGGGGAATTTCGACACCTTCCGCCGCCAGAAACTCACAAGC
This sequence comes from Alphaproteobacteria bacterium, assembly GCA_038135395.1. Classification (GTDB taxonomy): domain Bacteria; phylum Pseudomonadota; class Alphaproteobacteria; order Bin95; family Bin95; genus JACKII01. Next base: position 1,529 of record JAYPXD010000221.1, read on the forward strand.
GGCCGCAACGTCGGAGACCCCGATCGCAAAATGTCCAAAACCATTGCCAACCTGATACGGCTCGGCCTGGTCCCAATTGTGGGTCAGCTCAATCACCGTGTTCGACGCCTCTTCGCCGTAGCCGACGAAGGCCAGGGTGAATTTGCCGGTGGGGAAATCTTTGTTGCGCAGCTCTTTCATGCCCAACAGGCGGGTATAGTAGTCCATCGACTTTTTTAGATCCTTGACGCGGATCATGGTGTGCAAATAGCGGGCGCTGCCGCTGGTAAATGGATTGGCGGTGCTCATTCAGATAGACCTTTCAGTTCGGTTAATCGGTCAATTGATGGTTCGGGCGGCCCGGCCGCGCTGTGCCTCTTCTAGCACGATTTCGGCCGCTGTCTCGCTTGGCGATAGCGCCCCTGGTTGCAGTGCGGCGGCGATCTGGTCAAATGCCTGCATTTGTTC
>JAYPXD010000221.1:1985-3853 GCA_038135395.1 Alphaproteobacteria bacterium
CAAACGTTCCGGAGTGGCGAACCGTTGCAGAAATTCTGGCACCACCGTTCGTTTGGCCAAGAGATTCGGCAACGCCGCAGTGCGAATACCGAACAAATGCTCTCCGACAAACGCCGTTGTCGGGTTTAGCCGATAGGCGACCACCATGGGCACCCTCGCCAGCGCAAGCTCCAAGGTTATGGTCCCAGAGGCCGCTAACGCAGTGTCGGACGCAGCAAAAGCGCCCGCCTTATCCGCTAACGTCTCAACGACCGTAGCAGGCATCGGCAACTGCGCCAATGCCTGGCGCAATATCGGCGCAACCATCGGCACGGTCGGACAGATCACAGAACAACGGCAAAATCCGGTTCAACTCCCCTCGCCTGCTGCCCGGCAGCAACGCCAACGTCGGCGCGTCCTTTGGAATACCATGCGCCGCGCGGAACGTGGGACCGTCTCCCAATGGCGCCTCCACTGCCGGATGGCCGACACAATCCGTCGGCAGCCCGAATGCGGTGAAATATGCCGGTTCAAATGGGAATAGCGTCAGCAACCGGTCAAACAACTGCGCCATGCCCTTTGCCCGCCCAGCGCGCCAGGCCCACACCATCGGCGCAACATAGTGCACCCGCCGCGCCGGCTCGCCTGACTTGATCAGGCGCTTAGCCAAACCTTTGTTGAAGCCGCTGGAATCAATGGTTACCACGACGTCTGGCCGAAACGCGGTGATGGCATCCGCCGCTTCACCCCAGCGCCGTTGCAATTGCGCCAGCTTCGGCAGGATCTCGACAACTCCCATGATGGCCAAGTCATCGTAGGAGAAGACCAGGTCCATCCCAGCACCAACCATACCCGGACCACCGACACCGCGGGCCTGCAGGTCCGGTGCTTTCGCCCGGAGCGCCCGCAGCAACCCCGTGCCGAGCGTATCGCCCGACGGTTCACCCGCCACCAGGAATATACGGGGTGCAGACAATGCCCGCCCGGTCATGCGCCGCCACCTTCCGCCAATAGGCGCGCTGGACCAATGCCGACGATGAATAAGCCGGACGCATCCGCCGCCGCGATGGTTTGGTCCTGCTCGATCAACAGCGCCCCACCGGCTTCCGCCGCCACGCCCCTCAGGCCTGCCGCTGCAGCGGCTGCAATGGTGTTCGGGCCGATGGTCGGCAGGTCGATCCGGCGGTCCTGACCGGGTTTGACCAGTTTGACCAGCACGCCGCCCTCGCCTTCACGACGTAGGCCGCCGGCGCGGGCCAACATCGCATCCGTGCCCTCGATAGCTTCGAGCGCCAGCACGATCCCCTGTTGCACGACACACCCTTGCCCGACATCGACACCACCCAACGCCCGAGAGACCGCGACGCCGCGGCGGATGTCGCGCCAGGCCGCCTCGTCAGGCCGGGCACGGGTCATCACGCCGGCGGGCATCAGGCCACGCTGCCAGACCTGATCGGCCCCGACCACGCGAAAGCCCTCCGCCTCGAATTCGGCGGCTACGGCGGATAGTAATGAATCGTCGCCCAAGGCCCGCCAACCAACTTTTGCGATGAACCTGGCTGCGCGCCAATCCGGGCGAAGACTGAATAATGATGGACGGTGGATAGCGCCGGCAAACACCAGGTCGCGCACCCCTCGCCCGCGCAGGTGCGCCAAAGCGGATGCACCGTCTGCCAACCCGATCCACGCATGCGGATAGGCGCCGATGACCGACGGCTCTGCAAACCCTTTGAGCGCCAGCACAAACACATCCCGCCCCTGCGCAGCCGCCGCATCGGCGACGCGCGCCGGCAAATCACCCCGGCCGGCGATGATGCCCAAAGGGCCCGACGCAGTATTACCCTCCATGCTCCGACTTGGGCGTCAGCAGGCCGCGGCTGGAGGAGACG
>JAYPXD010000221.1:3863-6759 GCA_038135395.1 Alphaproteobacteria bacterium
CCGAGGGAGTTTGCCCCATAGCCTCCTCAACCTCGGCCAATCGCTCCGCCATGGTGCCCTGATCGCCGAACAACAGTTCGTAGGCTTCCCGCAACGCGTTGATTTCTTCCCGGGCAAATCCGCGACGTCGCAATCCGACCAAGTTCAAGCCAGACAGCGAAGCGTGAGCACCCGCCACTAGGCCGTACGGAATGACGTCGTTCACGATCCCGGACATTCCGCCGATCATGGCGTGGGGGCCGACCCGCACAAACTGTTGAATCGCAGCGAGGCCGCCGATAATTGCGAAATCGCCGATCTCCACATGGCCAGCCAACGTCGCGTTATTGGCCATGATGACGTTGTTGCCGACCCTGCAGTCGTGCGCGACGTGGCTGCTTGCCATAAACAGGCAATTGTTGCCGACCGAGGTCAGCATGCCGCCGCCCTCCGTCCCCGGGTTCATCGTGACATGCTCCCGAATTTTGCAATTGCTGCCGATTGTAAGCCTTGACGCCTCACCTTTGTACTTCAGATCCTGCGGCGCATGTCCGATCGAGGCGAAGGGGAATATTTCCGTGCCATCGCCGACGCTGGTATGCCCTTCCACCACGACATGGCTATGCAAGCGGACGTGCTGCCCCAGCGTAACATGCTGCCCGACAAGGCAGAACGCCCCGATATGCGCCGTATCCGCTATCGTCGCACTTGGGTCGACGATGGCAGAGGGATGAATAAAGGGCATTTAGCGATCCACAATCATAGCGCTGAAGCTGGCTTCCGACGCGACCTGACCATCCAACATGCAGCGTCCCTTGAACTTCCAAACGTTTCCACGATTACGCTCTTTTTCCACTTCGATCCGCAACTGATCGCCTGGCGTTACGGGCTTACGGAACCGGGCATTGTCGATCGTCATGAAATAGACAAGCTTGCCTTCCGCCTCGCCTCCCATGGTGGCAACCACCAAAGTCGCGGCTGTCTGTGCCATGGCCTCTACCTGCAAGACGCCCGGCATAACCGGATGTCCTGGAAAATGGCCCTGAAACTGCGGCTCGTTCATCGTCACATTCTTCAGCGCAACCGCACGTTCGCCGAGCGTGATGTCTACAATTCGATCGATCAGCAACAAGGGATACCGGTGCGGAATCATCGCCATGATACGATCAATTCGGATCGGCAGCTCCGTAGCCGCGTCAACCTGATCGGAACTGGTAGTCATACTGCAATTTCCTGAAAACGTGTTCTGCTACATCTGCCCTAGAAACGGGTGCCGAAGCTGAAGTGGAAGTACTGGGTCTTGTCGTACGTTTCTTTGAGGACCGGATAGCCGAAATCAACCCGAATCGGTCCAAATGGAGAGGTCCAGGATGCGCCGATGCCAACGGTCGCCCGAATTGCGTTGTCGCTGGCAACGCCCGGAGACCCTTCTTCTTCAACCCCGAACAATGTTCCCGCCTCAGCAAACAACCTACCTTGGATTGCAAATTCATCTGGCAGACCCAGCGGGAAAGATACCTCCAACGTGCCGACGGTGTAGAATTCACCGCCCAGCGAGTCGCGGGTATTCAAGTCTCGCGGCCCGATGCCGGCGGATTCAAACCCCCGGAAACTATCGCCGCCCAGTGTAAACCGATCGTTGACGCTGACATCTTGGCCAATACCAACGATGTGCCCTCCCTGTCCCAGGGCTGAGACCACAAGATTAGGGATGATGCTGTAGTAAACGCCGGCGTTCGCACGATTTCGGACAAACCGTTTGCTGCCCCCCAAACCCGCAACCTCGTTGGTGAGGCTCAATACATATCCACGGTTGGGACTGAAACGGTTATCACGGTTGTCGTAGGTAATGGTGTGGGAAATCGACGATGTTGTCGATGTGCCACGGCCGGCCTGAATGAATGGCGACGCCGTAGTGGACGGTCGAATATCATCAGAACGCAATGTGTAGGCCCAGGTTTGCGACAGGTGTTCGCTAAAGCTGTAGCCGGCCCGCACCCGGCCGCCTGGTGTATTGCTCTGGAATGAACTTTCGTCGGTGTTGTCTTCCTGGATATGGAATAGATCAAAGCCCGCAGCCAGCTCCCTATCGAGGAAATACGGCTCAGTGAAACCCAGGTCAATCTGTTGCCTGCGACCCGAAATTTGCAGGCGCAACCGCAGATCTTGACCTTTACCCAATAGGTTCCGCTCGCGGATGCCAATATCACCCAAAATACCATCATTGGTAGAAAAACCGGCGCCGAACGAAATTTCGCCGGTCGACTTTTCTTTGACCTTGACGTCTAGATCGACACGGTCCGGTTGCTCCGCAGGAACGTTCTTGATTTCCACAGATTCAAAGAAGCCGAGGTTGTCCAGGCGCGATTTAGAACGCCGAACCTTTGACAGGTTATAGGCATCCCCTTCTACCAGGCGGAACTCACGGCGAATAACCTTGTCCTTGGTTCGGACGTTCCCCTCGATATTGATCCGATTGACGTACACCCGCGGCCCCTCCCCAATACTATAGGTCAGGTTCACCGTAAGCGTATCGCGATCCCGCACAACATTTGGCCGGACCTGGACAAAGGCAAATCCCCGCTCAGCCACGAAGTCGGTGACGGCGTCGATGTCTTTGTCAACGATGGACGCATCGTACCAATCACCGGGCTTGATCGACAGGGTCGGAAGCACCTTTTCCGCAGGGACTTCCGGTAGTTCGCTGGTAATGTCGACCTTGCCGACCCGGTAGCGCTCACCTTCTTCGATGGTGAAGGTAACGACAAAACCATCCCGTTCTGGCGTCAACTCAGACACCGACGACACTACCTGGAAATCCGCATATCCCTCTTCAAGATAAAAGCGCCGCAATTTCTCTTCATCGAAGGTAATACGATCAGGGTCAAAAACGTCCGAACTGGTGTAGAAACGCCAC
>JAYPXD010000222.1:0-314 GCA_038135395.1 Alphaproteobacteria bacterium
GTCCTGAATTCTAGAATAAGAATTGAAGGATTAGTGATCGTCATGATTGCGTCCGTCGGTTTTTTTTATCAGACGCGGCTTCATTATCACTCTGCTACATGGTGGCGGCGGCTTGTCGGTGACGGGTGAGTTTAAGACCACGTTGGGCGACAGAAACGTCTTTGCTTTGGTGGTTTGGACCTTGGTACCTTTGCTGATGTGGTTGGCGAGTTATTCGACAATCTTCCCGCGAAACAAGGTGTTTCAGATGGGGTTGATCGGAGTTGCACTGGCATCGATCGCCGCCTCGGCGTCGCGCAAGGTTGCTGTGAGCG
>JAYPXD010000222.1:399-1637 GCA_038135395.1 Alphaproteobacteria bacterium
CATTCTCAGTATTCGGTATTTTGGCAGTTGCAATTGTCATCGCTGTCGCGCCACAGGAGTGGTGGAATCGTATTATTTCTCTTAGCGAAGGCGGCGTCGATGCTTCTGGTCAAAGCCGCTTGAATACGTGGAAATGGGCTTGGAATTACGCTTTGGCGCACCCCATTGCTGGCGGTGGTTTTCGAATATTCACCAAAAATATTGATCCTCTGATCGGTCAATGGTTGGAAGCGCACAGTGTTTATTTCGAGGTCATGGCAGAACATGGCTTTGTCGGACTGTTCTTGTTCTTAAGTCTGATGGGCGGTTTGGCGTATAGCGGATTTCGGCTAAAGAAACGTTGCAAGCCCTATCCGGAACTTCATTGGGCAGGCGATCTGGGCGTCAAATTGAGCGTCAGTATCCTTTTATATCTGGGCGCCAGCGCATTTTTAGCTGTGTCCACCCATCCGATCACCTACGATCTGGCTGTGCTTTCGATGGCGGTGATTACAATCGTGAACCGTGAAATTGCCGGATACCAGGAGGCGAAGCGCAGCCAAGGCAGCAAGTTACGGTTTGTTAGCGCCCCGCCTGCTGGTCCGAGCGAAGTCTTGGAAGACGTTCCTAGCGACGAAACTGGCGGCGCGAACGCGTCAGAAGAAAGGAGCAAGCGTCGGTCTGGTCCTTTGTCGTATATGGAGCGGCGCCGAGCTGCTATGGCAGCGTCCCGCGCTGGAGATAACGAACCTGACGAGGCCGCACCGGCAAGCCGGTCCTGGCGTGCCCGTAACATGCGAAGTTCAGGCGGCGAGTAGCCATTGTTAGCAATTCTGGATCTGATCCTGCCGATTTTCGGCTTTATTTTGCTCGGCTATGCTATGGGCCGCTCACCGCTGTTGAGCGACGAGGGCGCAAAGGGACTATCTCAGTTCGTGTTTTTTTGTGCGATCCCGGCGTTGCTTTTCCGAGCTGGGTCGCGCGTGTTTGGGACAGAAACCTTGTCTCCGGACCTGTTGATTGCGTTCTACAGCGCAGGCGTAGGCATGCACTTGAGCCTCACCCTTTGGCTCTGGAAGGCGCGTGGACGCCCTTTGGGGGAAGCAGCACTTGCCGGGATGACATCCGTATTTACAAACACCGTGATGCTGGGCTTGCCGCTATCGTTCGCATTATTTGGCGACCGGGGATTGTTGTTGGCGTCGTCGGTGATCGCAATCAATGGCATGCTGTACTACTCGTTGACGACGACACTGATC
>JAYPXD010000222.1:1648-3953 GCA_038135395.1 Alphaproteobacteria bacterium
TGGTGTGGGGCGCACTTGGATGGGGCATTCCCGGCCCATTAGCGCGTATGATCGATCTGCTGGCGGCGGCGGCCCCGCCAGTGGCGTTGGCGGCTCTCGGTGCGACGATGGCGCAGTTTAGGCTTGCTGGCGATCTGGTAGAGGCCGGCTGGCTCACCGGTATGAAGTTGGTGGTCTATCCGGTGCTCGTCGGGTCTACTGGGCATTTCATTTTGGGCATGCAGGGCGAGACCCTGTCGATTGCCATCCTTCTGGCGGCCCTGCCCTGTGGCGTAAACCCGTTTTTGCTGGCGCGGCGTTACGGCGTTTATGTGCAGCGATGCGGCAGCGCGGTGCTGCTGACGACGGTTTTTGGCGTTATCACTCTGACCCTGTTGATAGCGATACTAGCGCCGCCAGGAATGCGGCCCTAAGGTAGCCGACCACTTCCCGATACAGTGATAAGTTCGCCGCAAATGTTTGAACTCTGGGTCCCGATCACCATCGGCGCCGCATTTCTGCAAAATGCCCGTTCCGCCATTCAGAAGCACCTGAAAGGACGGCTGTCGACGACCGGCGCCACTTTTGTCCGGTTTGGCTACGGCGCTCCGGTGGCCATCGCCTATATCCTGATCCTGCACTATCTGATCGGCCTGCCATGGCCGGAGCCGAATGCGACGTTCGCGATGTATGTCGCGATTGGCGGCATCACCCAAATCCTGGCGACGTTTCTGTTGGTCTATCTTTTTGGGCTGCGCAATTTCGCTGTCGGCACCGCTTATTCCAAGACGGAGGCCATTCAGGCCGCCGCGTTCGGCTTCATCATCCTGGCCGACCCGCTTTCGGTTGGCGCCGGCGTCGCCATTCTGATCGGGTTCGCCGGGGTTGTGCTGATCTCGGTCGCGCATACCAGCCTGAACGCCGCTTCACTGATTGCCGCCACATTCTCGCGGACTGCAGTCATCGGATTGTTGAGCGGCGCGCTGTTCGGGCTTTCGGCGGTTGGATACCGCGCCGCGTCTCTGTCCATCGGCGGCGGCGAGGGCAGCTTTATGACGCAGGCGGGCTATGCTTTGGCGTGCGCTACGGTGTTCCAAACCATCATTATGTTGGTCTACATGCAATGGCGGGAGCCGGGGCAGATCAAAGCGGTGGCCAAGGCTTGGAAGCCAGCCAGTCTCGTCGGTCTGGCCGGTGTTCTCGGCTCGGTTTGTTGGTTTACCGCAATGACGATCCAGAGCGTTGCCTATGTGCGCTCGCTCGGACAGATCGAGTTGATCTTCACTTTCGCCTCGTCCTACTTCATCTTTAAGGAGCGCCCGAACAAGGCGGAGACGGCCGGCGTAATCCTGATCGCGCTCGGCATCATCGTGCTGTTGCAATCGAAATAAGCTTTCGGAGGACCTGCGCCCGTGAGTGACAAGAAAATCGATTATTACTTCTGCCTGAATTCGCCCTGGGTTTATCTCTCGCAGCGGCATTTGGAGAAGATCGCGGCGGATGCCGGCGCGCGTATTCGGTATTGGCCGGTCGACCTGCGCGAGATGATGATCCGCCTGCTCGGAAACGACGAGGCGCCGGAACGCAGCGAACTGCACCGCAAATACGGCAAGCGCGAGATGCAGCGCTGGGCGGCGCACTATGGCCTGCCGCTCAGTGAGAAGCCGCAATTTTATCCTGTGAGCCAACGCCGCGCCGCGCTGCTGACGGTTGCCTGCGATCGGTTGGGGATGGATACCGGCAAGCTGGTGTTTGCACTGCCGCAGGCCGTGTGGGCGCAGGACCGGAATATCAACGACTGGCGCGAGTTGGAAGCCATTGCCAACGAGGCCGGGCTGCCGGGCGATATTCTCGTGCAAGCCGCGCAGGACCCGGCAACGGAGGTTGAGTTCCTGCAAAATACCGAGGATGCGCTGAGCCGCGACGTGTTCGGCATCCCGTCCTATGTGGTGGATGGCGAATTGTTCTGGGGCCAGGACCGGTTGGACTGGGTGCAACGGGCGTTGGCGGCCTAGAGCGGATCCCGATCCGATTGGATCAGGTGAAACTGCTCTAGGTCGCTTGTGTCCGTCCGCTGGCAGCGAGGCTGAGTGCGAACAGCAGTGCTGCGGCCAGCACAATGGCCGGGCCGGCAGGCAGGTCCCAGGCGAACGACGCAGCCAGGCCAAGGACGACCGCTAGCGCGCCGGTCGCAGCTGCGATGCCGGCCATGCCCTCCGGTGAGCGTGCCAGGGACCGGGCGGTTGCCGCCGGGATCACCAGCAATGCCCCGATCAGCAGCACTCCAACGACTTTGACGGCAAGCGCAACGGTCAAAGCCAATAGC
>JAYPXD010000222.1:3963-5902 GCA_038135395.1 Alphaproteobacteria bacterium
TTGAGGCGGCCGACGGCAATGCCCTCCACTGCCGCCACATCGGCGTCCGCCGTTGCTGCGATCAGTGGCCGCCAGAGCCAGGCGAGGCTGGCCAGCACCACTAGGCCGCCACCGTAAATCCATGCCAGATCGACCGGCCCGACTGCCAGTACATCGCCGAATAACGCGCCAAGAAGATCAAGGCGTCCGCCAGGCAGTAACGCCGCTGCAGCCATGCCGGCGGCCAGCAGGCTGGGCGCAAGAATGCCCAGTAGCGTATCGCTGGCGAGTGGGCCGAAGCGCTCTAATCCGGCGAGCGCCAGGGCAAACAGGACAGCAAAGGCGAGCACGGCAGCGCCCGGCGCCACGCCCAACGCTATGCCGAAAGCCAGTCCAAGCAAGGCGGAATGGGCCAGCGCATCGCCAAAGAACGCCAGCCCGCGCCAAACGACGAAACAGCCGAGCGGCGCTGCGACCAGCGCAACGCCGACGCCAGCTGCAAGTGCGTACAGGATGAAGGTGTCGAGCAAAGTCGATGGACTCGATAAACGGCAAACGTTCAGTCAGTGGTGATGGTCATGGTCGCAGGCGGTGTGCGGGCCATGGTCATGGTTATGGTCGTGCGCCGGGTCGTGGCGATAAATGGCAAGCGCAGCCGCTGCCTCGCCGAACAGGCCGCGGAAGGCCGGATCGTTGGCGACACTGGCGGGCGAGCCGACGCAGCAGACATGGCCGTTCAGGCACACAACCCTGTCGGTCGCCGCCATGACCAGATGCAGGTCATGCGATGACAGCACCACCCCGAGGCCACGTTCGCGCCGCAGCCGGTCGATTAATTGGTAGAGCTGCGCTTGTCCTGCGACGTCAACGCCTTGTGCCGGCTCATCCAACAGCAGCAGGTCGGGGCGTTGCATTAGCGCTCGGGCGAGGGCAACGCGCTGGAACTCGCCGCCGGACAGGCGGTGCACCGAGGCATTGGCAAGATCATCAACCCCCACTTCGGCCAGAGCGTCGGCGACGTCGGCTTTGCCGACTTTTCCACCCAGCGCCAGGAAGCGTGCAACCGACATCGGTAGGCTGGGTCGGATATGCGTGCGTTGCGGCACATAACCGATCCGCAGACCTTTGCGCTTTGCGACCGCACCGGCATCTGCCCGGATCAGTCCGCCCAACACCCGGATCAGCGTGGTCTTGCCGCTGCCGTTCGGTCCGATAAGGGTCACGACCTCGCCGCTCCGAACCGCAAGGTTGACTCCCTGCAATGCCGGGCGGTCATTGAACTTGACGGTTACATCCTGCGTTTCGACCAGCGGCTGGGCGGTCGGCAGTGAGCGAACGTCGGCCGATCGCTGATCCGGATCGATCGATGGAGAATGCGCGTTTAGGTCCATGTTTTTTTCGGGGGCGACTTAATCTCGATCTGAACGGAGTCTTCCAGCGCCTCATGATAATGCGGCACACCGGCCGGATGGATCCATGTGTCGCCGGGCGAGGCGATGAACTCTTTTCCGGCGATGACGACGCGGACCTTGCCCTTAACCAGATAGCAGATCGATTCGTGGTCAGGGTGCGAATGCTCGGGGTCGATCAGCCCTTTTTGCCGGTGAGCCTCTAGAAAAACCATATCCTGGCCGACCATCAGCGGTTTGATCGCCAGGTGACCGCCGTCGCCTTCGGGCATGCCTTCCAGGGCCTTAACCGTCTGGGCGGGAATCGAGGCATTGGTGACGAAGTGCTGGGTGGTTTTAGGCAGCGTGCGAGAACTCATAGCGGGACCTTTCTACGCGGGCGTCGGGGGTCGGTAGCGGCAATGATGCGATGCAGCCGGCGAGGCAACCTGCCGCCTGCGCGCCGCAACCAGTTGTTGAAGCGAGGCCAACGCGCGCGGGAGCGCCGGACAACCTCTGCAACCCATTCGCTGTTGGCGATCAGCAATACCAAACCAATGCAGATCATCAAC
>JAYPXD010000222.1:5912-6748 GCA_038135395.1 Alphaproteobacteria bacterium
GGGAAATACGATTACCCCAGCCGCCAGGAACACAAAACCAACAATCCGCAACACAAAACGGCGCATTTATCCTCACTCTGTTGCAATGCCGGTTTGCTGCGGGCTGCCGGTTCGCCTAAGATTCTAAAACAGTCTAACATTATGGGGAGAATACCGTCATGAGCCAAGCGATTCTGGGTCTGGACCATGCTGTGATTGCGGTGCGTGACCTTGATGCCGCACGAGCCGTCTACACCAAGCTGGGTTTCACGCACGTCCCGATGGGCAACCATCAAAACCGGGCGACAGCAAATTACTGTATTATGTTTCCGGGCACTTACCTCGAACTGCTCGGCATGAACCAGCCGGAACTTCCCGATTTCGGATTCAAGGAGTTTCTGGCAACCCGCGGCGAAGGCTTCCAACGGTTGGCGAACGGAACCGGCGAGGCCAACGACATTGTAAAGGATCTGCGCGGCAGGGGCCTTAAAATCGACGATCCTTTGTTGTTGGAGCGGCCACAGGCAGACCCGCCCGGCATGGTGACGTTCAACAACGTGATGATCCCGAAAGAGCAGACCGCGGATATCTGGACCTTCTTCTGCTGCCATCGCACGCCGGAACTGATGCGGACTCCGGCTTGGTTGGCGCACCCGAACGGAGCAGTAGCACTGGCATCCGTCACGAGTGTCGTGACCGATTTGGGGCGGGCCCAAGAGGCGCTCTCGAAGGTCTATGGGGCTGAATCGGTGCGGGAGGTCGCCCATGGCCTAACTGTGGATCTGCCGCGCGGCCGCGTCGAAGTCACGACGCCGCAAAGTTTTCCCTTGTTGCACATCGGCGCATCCGTGCCGGCC
>JAYPXD010000223.1:0-6720 GCA_038135395.1 Alphaproteobacteria bacterium
CCTTGTGCAGATGGCTCTATCGAGTCACAAAATTCGCCCCCGCGATAGGTTTCCGAAGGTCTCCAACTGATTAATGATTGAATTTGTGGTATATATCATATGTGAGTCTTATATCAATTTTTACTTATTGTTCGAAAATATAATATTAAAACCATGCTATAACGTAATAATTTTGATGCAATATTTCGTGAGTATTTCTATGCATTGGTATTTCACGAAGGTGATTTCAGATTTTTCGAACTGCGATCAAGTTGCCGGTTACTGGTCTAACCCTGTTTGCAACCTGAAACATTCTGGCTTCGGCGCAGAATCATTATTGTCGTTCCGGAACCGGACCAATGTGATGGAAATGCGACCGGCCAAAGGCCCGTTGAACGCGCGTGAGCCCGATGGCATTCGGCCGCGTTTTTATGCTAACGAGAAAAATCGCAATTTTAGCCCGTTTGGGTGATGTGGCTCTGCTGCATATCCCATACATTCGTATCAATGCTGATCGATTGGTTGGCATTTGGAACCTCTTCGATCGGGATTCGATGGTTGGGGCATCGGAGATGTATGGGAGGGGCACCGGAGGGGTCGCGCGAGCGACCCCTTTCGCATGAGGGCATTGTGATAAAGCGCCGGGTTTGTACGCTAAAGGGCGTTTTCGACCGCTCACCCCACTAGCGCAATGATGCAGCTTGGCGTTACCATGCCTGGAATGTCTCACCGGCACAGCGCAAGGCTCGATACCAGATGAAATTCAGCTTCACTGCCGAACAGGAAGAATTCCGTTCGGTCATCCGCCGCTTTCTGGAAGCGAAATCGCCGACAACGGCGGTGCGCAAGCAAATGGAAAGCGATCGGGGTTATGATCCGGCGGTATGGCGCTCGCTAGCCAATGACCTAGGGCTCACCGCCCTCCATATTCCCGAGGAATACGGCGGCGCCGGGTTTGGCGTGACGGAATTGGCCATCGCGACGGAAGAAATGGGCAGAGCTTTGCTGTGCGCGCCATTTTTTGCCTCTGCGGTTATGGCGTCGTCCGCCATTGTGCATGCCGGAAGTGACGAGCAGAAACAGGCCTACCTTCCTGGATTGGCGAGCGGCGAGACCATCGGCACCTTGGCGGTGGCCGAGCCGGACGGCGGATGGAATGCGGAGGCCATCAAAATGTCGGCAACCGCAGCGGGAGCGGTCTATCGCCTGCATGGCGCCAAAAGCTACGTGTTGGACGGCCTGTCAGCCAGCCTGTTTGTTGTGGCGGCGCGGCTCGCCAACGGCCACCTGGGGCTGTTCGCGGTTCCGGATACGGCCGATTGCGTGACGCGGCGTCCGCTCAAGTCCATGGACCCTACGCGCCGCCTGGCCAGGATCGATTTCGACAACACGCCGGCGACGTTGTTAGGCTCGCCGGAAGGCGGCGAGGCGGCCTACGCCAAAACCTTCGACACCATGGTCGCTTGCCTGGCGTGCGAGATGGCCGGCGGCGCCGAACGTCTGCGTGAGGATGCGTTGGAATACGTCAACATGCGCGTTCAGTTCGGCCGGTCCATCGCTTCGTTCCAGGTCACGAAGCACAAGGCCGCGGACATGCTGTTGGAGGTCGAACTGGCCAAATCTGCGGCGTATGCCGCCGCTGCCGCGCTGGATGACGGAGACGCGGATGCATCTGCCATCGTTTCTCTCGCCAAAGCCGGGGCGTCGGAAGCCTATATCCAGACGGCCATTCACGCTGTGCAAATGCACGGCGGAATTGGCTTCACCTACGAAAACGATACCCAAATGTGGTTCAAACGGGCCAAGGCGAGCGAGGTTTTCCTCGGCGATGCCGCCTGGCACCGCGAGCGCATGCTGCAGAACTGGAGCGCCTGATCATGACCGAGATGACCGAACAACAAGTCCGCGATGAAGTCCGCGCATTCCTTTCCCAGAATTGGGACCCGAATCGATCTCTGATCGAGTGGCGCAATATCCTGGTCGATTCGGGATGGGGCGCGGCGCACTATCCGAAGGAATGGCTGGGGAAGGGGCTCTCCGCAGCGATGTCGCTGGTGGTGGACGATGTGTTCCGCGAGTTCGAGGCGATCGGCGCGGCGCGCATGGGCATTCGCACGCTTGCCGGCGCCACGATCCTGAACCATGGCAGCGACATGCATAAGCGCAAATTCCTGCGCGGAATTCTGACAGGGGAGGAAACCTGGTGCCAGTTGTTCTCCGAGCCGGGCAGCGGTTCCGATCTGGCCGGCGCGGCAACCAGGGCCGATTTCAAGGATGGCAAATGGGTGATCAATGGCCAGAAGGTCTGGACCACCAGCGCACACCATGCCCATTTCGGCCTGCTGCTCGCCCGCACCGATTGGGATGCGGTCAAGCACAAGGGCCTCAGCTATTTTATTATCGACATGCACCAGCCGGGCGTCGATGTGCACCAGCTCAAGCAGATGAACGGCCATGCCTCGTTCAACCAGGTGTTCATTACCGACGCAGTTATCGAGCCGGAGTTCCAGGTCGGCGAACTGGGCGAGGGCTGGAAGGTCGCGACCACCACCCTGATGCACGAGCGCCGCGGTGCCGATGGTGCTCGCCGTTATGAGCAGAAAATTAACCGGCCGGAGCGTATTTACCAGGAATACAACGAGGAGGTCGACCACCTGTTGGCTCCGTATATCTGGTACCCCCAGCGGACCGGGCGGGTCGATCTGCTGATCGAGCATGCGAAGGCGGCTGGCCGCTATGGCGACCCGGCAGTGCGGCAGGAAATCGCCAAGGTACTGGGCATGGCGAAGGCGGCGGAATGGACCGCCAGGCGGGCCAGAGCGGCCCAGAACCAGGGAAAGCCGCAGGGGCCGGAAGGCTCTATCGGCAAACTCGCCGCCAGTCACGTCGCCCGGGCCGCAAACCGCGTGCATACGATGATCGCTGGGCCGAACGCGATGCTGACCGGCGATGACAGTTGGATGGATGGCACGATTGCCGAGATCCTGGTCTCGACCCCGGCGATTTCGATTGCGGGCGGTACCGACGAGATTCAGCGCAACATTATTTCTGAGCGGATTCTGCAAATGCCGAAGGAGTTGCGGACCGATACTGACCGGCCATTCCGCGAGGTGCCGCGTAACCAGGTGGGTTGAGACATTACCCCGGCAGGCTGCTTCGCGAAGGCTTGCCGGGGCTTTCCTTACCCCTTCTGGGTTGTTTCCGGCAGTCCCAGGATGTTCTTGGCGATGATGTTGTACTGAACTTCGTAAGAGCCGCCATAGATCGAGGCTGCCTTGCCGAACAGCCATTCCCGGACGCTGACCAGTTCGTCAGCCTCATAGGCGTCGCCATCCCAGCCGAAGCCCTGGCTGCCCATGATTTCCATCTTCAGTTCCGCCTTGGTCTGCGCGACCGTCGTGGCGGAGTTCTTCAGGATGGAGGCCGCAGCTGACACGTTGACCTGCCCTTTGGCCTCCGCGCGGATGCGCGCGATGGTGAGCGCATGCGCCTGCTCGGCCATAAGATTGTCCACCAGGCGGGAGCGGAGGTCCTTGTCCGCCAGGCTACCGTCGGCGTCGGTGCCGACATAGCGCTTGGCCAATTCGGGCAGGGGTTCTTCGTTGTCCAGCGCCCGTCGGGCTGCGGTGGTCTGGCTTTGCCGCTCGTGCTGCAGCAGGCGCTTAATCACGCTCCAGCCGTCATTGAGTTCGCCGAGAAGATCGGCCTTGTCGGCGCGGGCGTCGTCGAAATAAGTCTCGCAGAACGGTGAGACCCCGGAAATCAGTTTGATCGGGCGGGTGCGCACCCCGGCTTGGTCCATTGGCAACAGCACAAAACTGATACCATCGCGCTTGCCAACACTGGGATCAGTCCGCACCAATGCGCCGCACCATTGCGATTGGTCGGCCCCAGAGGTCCAGATTTTCTGGCCATTGATGGCAAAGTGATCGCCTTTGTCTTCGGCACGGGTGGTCAACGACGCCAGGTCGGACCCTGCATTGGGCTCCGACAGGCCCAGACACCAACGGATTTCGCCGCTGGCCATGCCCCGCAGGTGGCGTGCTTTCTGATCGTCGGTGCCGTACTCCAGCATGGTCGGGCCAACCATGGTGACGCCCATGCCGGCCAGGCTTGGGATCGGGTTGAACGCGCCGGCGCTTTCCAGTTCTTCCTGAATAATCTTGGCTTCAGGATGACCGATTCCGGCGCCGCCGTATTCCTTGGGCCATGTCGGGGCGCCCCATCCTTGCGCGGCCAGGCGCTGCCGCCAGGACTCCAGGTCATTCTGCAGTGCAGGCTCCTTGTCCACCATGGCGGCGTATGAACGTCCGCGCAGGGCAGGGGGAAAGCTGGCCTCGATCCAATCACGGACAGAAGCGCGGAATGACTGGGGATCCTGGGTTGGGCTCATACCGAGTCGTCTCCAAGTAAACTAGAAACCTCAGCTACCTTAGTCGGATAAGGCATTCGGCAGCCAGAGGGAAATTTCCGGGAAGGCGATCAGCAGGGTCATGATGACCACCTCACACGCCAAAAACCACAAGAGACCTCGGAAGATCGTGGTCAGCGCCACGGCATCGCCGACCACGCCTTTCACAACATAGGCATTGAGGCCGACAGGAGGCGTCAGCAATCCGATCTCGATCAGCTTCACCACCAGAACGCCGATCCAAATCAGGTCGATGTGCAACACTTTGAACGCCGGAAGAAAAATCGGCAGCGTCAGCAGCATCAGGCCCAGCGGGTCCAGGAAACATCCCAGGATCAGATAGATCACCGTCATACACAGCACGACGGTCAAGGCGCTTGCCTCGAATTGTTGGACGATTTCGCCCATAAACCGCGGGACACCGGCCATCGCCAGAAAGCGGGTCAGCAGGATGGCGCCGATGGCGACCAGAAACACGGCGGACACGGTCCGCAGCGCTTCGACGAACGACTTAACAAACGTCTCACGGTTCAGGTTCTGTTTGATCGCGCCGATGATCAGAGCGAATGTTGCCCCCAATGCGCCGGCTTCAGTCGGCGTTGCGACGCCACCATAGATGCTGCCCATGACGCAGACCACCAGCAGGGGAAGCGGCCAGACCTCCTTCAGGGCGGCGATCTTGGTGCTCGGTAATGCGGGGCCCCAGTTTCGGATTCAAAGTGCAGCGCCAGATGATCATCACCGCGTAAATGACAGCGGTCAGAACACCTGGCAGGAAACCGGCCATCAGCAGCTTGCCGACCGGTTGCTCGGTGAACCAGCCATAGATGACGAAGGCGATGGACGGCGGGATCAGCGCACCGAGCGTGCCGAACGCCGCGATGGTGCCGGTTGCCAGCGCTTTGTCATAGTTGGCCTTCAGCATCTCCGGGATCGCGAGCCGGCCCATAGCGGCAGCGGTGGCGACGCTGGAGCCCGACGCAGCCGCAAAGCCGGCGGAGGCGAAGTTGGACGCCACCGCCAGGCCGCCGGGCAACCGGTTCAGCCAGAGGCGCGCGGCGTCGTAAAGCGAGCCGGTCAGCCCGGTGTGATAGGCAACTGCGCCCATTAACAGGAACATCGGCACGGCCGAGAGCGTGAAGTTCGATGCAAAGTCGTATGGCAGGCTGCCTAGCGTGCCCAACGCTGCGCCGGATCCGCGTAGAATCCATATTCCGCCGATGGAGACTGTTGCCAGCGCAACAGCAATTGGCACTCGAACGGCCAAAAGCACCAAGACCAATCCGATGCCAGAAAAGCCGATAGTCAGGTTATCCATAAGTCCTATCCCGAAGGCGCGCGCAGGCTTCCGTTCGCCGGCAATCGGCTGTTTGCGGTACTGCGGAGTTTGATGGTCCAGGCAATTAAGTCAGGTCGAGAGTTGGTTTCACTTCGCCTGTGGTCATGATGCGTTCACCTCTGAAAACAAAGGCAAAATTATCGATGACATGAATGAGCAGGTAGATCAGCATCAACCCGACGCCGATGGGAATGAACCAGCGCGACGGCCAGACTTGCATGTCCCATAGCGCCGTTTCCCATGATTCACCGATCAGCATCTTGTGCCAGGCTTCATTGGCACAGCGATAGGTCATGACGCCGACGTAGGCGATCGCCAAAACCCCTGCTATGCCATTCACTAGCGACAGCCACTTTGGGCTCAGGCCCTTGGTGAACAATTCGACGCTGATATGTTCATGGTCGCGCGTGACAATTCCCAACGGCAAAAAGATCAGCGCAACCATGTAGTAAGACGAGACCGTCTCCAGTGTCGCTGGAATGGGGAAGTTGAAAATATACTTCAAGGCTACGTCAAGCGAGACTTGCAGCATCATCATAAACATCGCCGCGCCGGCGATGATCGCGCTATAGTTCGACAAGCGGTTGATAACGCGTTCGAAACTCTTCATCGGTGGCATCCGTTAAGCAAATGAGGCTGGCTTGCGCCGTTGCCGCGAAACAGGAACACCGCACCGCCGGACGCAAAGCCCGGCGGTGCCGCAATCATTAGACCTTCAGCTTCGAGAAGATTTCGTCCCAAAGCGCTTTCTCAAACTTAGCCGGATCGCCCTTGATATCTGCGATGATCTTGCGCCATTTCGCGACGCTTGCGTTCAAGGTCGCCAGGATTTTTTCCGGATCCTTGACGCCTGCTTCCCGGCCTTTCTCGGCAGAGACTTTTTCCTCGCCCTTGACGAAATTGGCGATGGCAGTTTTGAGCGCGGCATCGGGTTCCAGCAATTTCACGCCGTTGTTCTTAACGGCTTCATCCAGCGCATTTTTGCCCTCCG
>JAYPXD010000224.1:0-2300 GCA_038135395.1 Alphaproteobacteria bacterium
CTTCCATGCCGCCATGGCGGAAGACGCAGGAGCCAGCGCCCGTTACCGCAACACGGACGCCGCCGGCCGTTTCCGCCACCATCACGCCGACTACAGCATAGCGGCTGGCCGGGTTCGGGAACTTGACATAGGCCGCGCGCTTCGGCTTGGGAAACCGGAATTCGCGGATGATCTCACCTGCCTCCAAAGCAGTTTCGAACATGCCGGTGAAGAAATCGTCCGCGGCAATTTCCCGTGCCGTCGTCACCACAGTAGCGCCAAGGCCCAGCACGCCCGCCGGATAGTCTGCAGCCGGATCGTTGTTGGCGACCGAGCCGCCAATCGTGCCGCGATTGCGCACCATCGGGTCGCCGATATGCCCGGCGAGGTCCGCCAGCGCCGGGATGTTGGCGCGCACGATGTCAGAGCTGGCGACGCTGTAGTGCTTGGCCATAGCGCCGATGACCAGTACGTCGCCATCCATACGGATGCCGTCGAGGTCGGCGATACCGCCCAGGTCGATCACGTCACTGGGCATCGCCAGGCGCTGTTTCAACGTCGGGATCAGCGTCATGCCGCCCGCCATCAGGGTGGCGTCGTCGCCAGCGCTCAGTTTTGCCTTGGCGTCTTCAATCGAGGCGGCACGGTGATAGGTGAACTCGTACATTTGTTCTGCTTCCTATCTGGCAGCGGTCAGGACTGACCGGACATGGCGCGGGCGCCGGCCATGATCGACTTGACGATATTGTGGTAGCCGGTGCAGCGGCACAGGTTGCCTTCCAGCCAATCGCGGGTTTCCTGCTCGCTCGGCGCGCCGTTGCGATTGGCCAGCGCAACGCCGGACATGATCATGCCGGGCGTGCAGAAGCCGCACTGCAGGCCATGGTTTTGGCGGAACGCTTCCTGCATCGGATGCAACTCATCGCCATTGGCCAGGCCTTCAATCGTCGTCACCGCCGCGCCTTCCGCCATCAGCGCCAGGAAGGTGCAGGACTTCACCGCTTCGCCGTTGACATGAACCGTGCACGCGCCGCACTGGGTGGTGTCGCAGCCGACGTGCGTACCGGTCAGGCCCAGATGTTCGCGCAGGAACTGTACCAGCAACGTGCGGCCTTCGACCTCGCCGGAGACCGGCTTGCCATTAACAGTCATGGAAACGGAAGGCATGGATGGCTTCTCCTAGCAGGGAGGCTGTCTAAAACAAATCGCCGAAAAGATGACCGCAAGCGCGTCACCGGTCAACGGCGGCGTACTGCGTGAAAGCGCGCGACCGGCGCGAGATCATTGCAACAAGGCTATCAGAACCACCAGGACAACGCCCGCCCCGCCGATCCATATCCACGGCGAAATCCCTTTTTCCGCCGGCGCGAGGGCCGGAGATGGCTTCGAAGCCGCGACAGGCTGAGCCGGTGCGGGCGTCGGCGCAGCCTCTGGCGCCGATGTTGCGGCCGGTTCCGCCGCTGCAGATGCGGCGGCCTGCTCGCCAACGATCGCCGAGAACTTGGCAAAAAAGTCATCCGCCATCTTTTTCGCAGCGCCATCGATCAGCCGCGAGCCAATCTGCGCCAGCTTCCCGCCGACGGAGGCGTTGGCTTCATAAGTCAGAACCGTCTCGCCGCCGTCCTCGCTCAACCGGACGGTGGCGCCGCCTTTCGCGAATCCGGCGGCGCCGCCGGTGCCTTCACCCTCAATCCGGTACCCGTTGGGCGGATCAAGGTCCAGCAACGCCACTTTCCCCTGAAACCGCGCACTGACCGGACCAACTTTCGCCCGGACTTTCGCGGCGAAACCGCTGTCGCCTTCCGCAGCCAGCTCTTCGCAGCCGGGGATCGCCGCCTTCAAAATTTCCGGATCGTTCAGTGCCTCCCAGACCGTTTGCCTGGGCGCTGGGATACGGTATTCACCGGACATGTCCATAATTTCGGTCCCTTTTGCGAGAGCCAGAGTCACAACCAGAGCCGACACAGCGGCGAAGTTCCGTGACCCTACAGCCGCCTCGCAAACGGCGCAATCGGACGAGGTGATGCGCGCAGAAAAGGCAGGGTGCGCCATAAAGGGATTGCCATCAGGTACCCGGGCTTCGTAAACCCCATGGATAACCTAGTGAAGTGCAGGCTATATAGCAGGCACCAGAACTGAAAGATTTCAGCATCGGGAGGACGGTCTCACATGACCGCATTGCGTTTCATCGGCTTGGCACTCGTTGCCGCATTCGCATTTGTAAGCCCAGCTATGGCCGCGGGAGACGGCGCACCACATTTGGACGGGGCCGAACTGGGTCTTTTATGGATAGTGCCGTTTTGTGGGATCCTGCTTTCCAT
>JAYPXD010000224.1:2310-6691 GCA_038135395.1 Alphaproteobacteria bacterium
TCATTTCGGCAAGGTGTCGGCTTTCTGGGCTGCGGCGTTTATCGTTCCATTCGTCGCCGTATTCGGCATCTCGCTGACAATCTTCGAAGTCCTGCACGTTCTGCTGCTGGAATATATCCCGTTCATCATCCTGCTGCTGGCGCTGTTCACCGTAGCGGGCGGCATCCGGCTGAAAGGCCGGCTGGTCGGCTCTCCCATCGTCAACACTGGCATTCTGCTGCTTGGCACCGTGCTGGCCAGCTGGATGGGCACGACGGGCGCGGCCATGCTGCTGATCCGCCCGCTGCTGCGCGCCAACGAAGGCCGTCGCTACAAGGTGCACACCGTCGTCTTTTTCATCTTTCTGGTGGCGAACATCGGCGGCTCACTGACACCGCTTGGCGACCCGCCGCTTTTCTTGGGCTTCCTGAAAGGCGTGTCGTTCTTCTGGCCAACCACACATATGATCTTTCCGATGCTTTTGGTCGCGGTGATCTTATTGGTCGGCTACTACCTTCTGGACACGATCCTGATCAAGCGCGAGGGCCCGAAACCCGCCAAGCCTGCCACTGACGAGCCCGAGGAAGCCTTGGCCATCACCGGCGGCGTCAATTTTATTCTGCTAGCGGGCGTCGTTGGCGCTGTGCTCATGAGCGGTATTTGGAAGCCGCACATCGCCTTCGACATCTATCACGTCCATGTCGAGTTGCAGAACCTGGCTCGTGACCTGCTGCTGCTGGCGATTGCCTACATCTCCTGGAAAGTCACGGACCGCGCGAATCGCGAAGCCAATGGATTCACTTGGTTCCCGATTATTGAAGTCGGCAAATTGTTCGTCGGCATTTTCCTCACCATCGTCCCGGCAATTGCCATCCTAAAGGCCGGAACCAACGGCGCTCTGGGCGGCGTGGTAGCGCTGGTGACCAACGCCGATGGCAGTGCCAACGACGTCATGTATTTCTGGATGACCGGCATCTTGTCCAGCTTCCTGGACAACGCGCCGACCTACCTGGTGTTCTTCAACACCGCCGGCGGCGACCCTGTCCATCTGATGACAGATATGGCGTCCACCCTGCTTGCGATATCTGCAGGCGCTGTGTTCATGGGCGCGAACACCTATATCGGCAACGCGCCCAACTTCATGGTGCGGGCCATTGCGGAAGAGCAGAACGTCGCCATGCCCAGTTTCTTCGGTTACATGCTGTGGTCCGTGGGAATTCTGGTGCCGCTGTTCTTCTTGGTTACATTCGTGTTCTTCCTTTAGGGCTGGCAGGAAAGGCCAGCGCTTGCGCCGCTAGCGGGCGAATGGCCTGACTGACAAGGCCGTTCGCAGAACTTGCTGTCAGATGCGGTAGGAAAAAATGCGAAATGCGATCGTGTTCGGGGTTATGGCAATTCTCTACGCTGCTACGGCAATGCCGGCGGCTGCCATATGCCCCCACACGAAGGTTGTCAGCATCAGCGCGTCTTGCATGGACGAAGCATGTCCGCCGGGACTTCAGGCTTATTGGGCAACCATCGTCAACAAGTTTCCCTACAAGCTCTACGTCACCTACGCCTTCCGCGCCGGCGAAAGGCTAAGCCAAATCATCCCCGGCGGCCTGGAATTGAAGCCAAATTCGGAAACCCGGCAAGCTATTGGCATTGGCCGCGCCATTCTGCCCGACGAAAATCAGAAAGCCCGAGTCGGCAGGCTGCGCATCCTGGAATGCGGCACGGACCCGCAAATCCGCTACAAATGGCGACGCGGCTGACAACCGCCGACCGCATCAGATTCGTCGGCACAAAAAGTCACCCTGGCGTCGGCCGCAGCCGTGCACCAGGGTGCTCAATCGGGATGTGAGACCGGCAACGCCAGAGGCAAGCCCGATCAAATCAGTTCATTTGACCGGGCGATGCTCTGACAGCAGCGGCTCTTATTCCGCCGCCATCGCCATCGTATCCAGCGGAGCAGGCCGCTGGCCGCGCACCAGCTTACCCGGCAGAACACCGGTCGGCCTGCCATTTTCGTGCGTCACCTGGCCGGCAACGATGGTATAGGCATAGCCGCTGGCCCCCTGCATCAGGCGCTTGCCACCGGCAGGCAGGTCCTGCACCACGTAAGGCGCTTCGAAGTCTAGCGCGTCCCAGTCGATCACGTTCAGGTCGCCTTTCAGGCCCACCCGAACAGCGCCGCGGTCGCCAAGGCCGGCTGCGCCGGCAGTGTCGGACGTCAGCCGCCGGATCAATTCCGGCATGGCGAACTTGCCGGCGTCTTTGCCCCAATGGGTCAGCAGCCAGGTCGGGAAACCGGCATCCAGGATAAAGCCGACGTGTGCGCCGCCATCACCCAAGCCCATGATCGCCATTTTTTCGCCCAACAACTTTTCTGAGGCGCTCAGCGAGAAGTCGGAATAGTTGGTGATGGGCATGTAGATGAAGTTCTTGCCATCGTTCTCCAACAGCCAGTCATAGGCGACTTCCGGCGCGGACATATTGCTGCTGTCGGCCACTGCCTGAGCGCTTTCATTTTGCTTTGGCTGGTAATCCTTGTTGCCGAACTTGAACATGTAGCCATAGCTCATGCGATGGATCAGCGGGAAAGTGCTTTCCTTGACAGGGTCTTCCGACAAGATCTTCTCGCGGATCTGCGGATCCCGCAGCTTCGCAACCTTCTCGGCCAGTGGCAGATGGTTGATGGTCTTGAAGGTGGGGCAGCCGCTGAATGGGGTCTGGCTGGCCTGAAGCCCCAGCAGCACGCCGATAGCCCGCGGCGGGAACACCGGGCGAATATTCACGCCTTCTTCCTCATAGGCCTTGCGGTTCATCTCCAGCAACTGGGCAAAGATGCCCGGCCAGCTGTTGCGTTGAGCCAGGGTATAGACCATCGGACGGCCGCTTTTCTGGGCGACGCGCTTCAGGATACCGAACGCCTCCACCGGATCCGGCTCGGCATTTTGGGTGTTCGGCGAAGCATCGGTGATCCAGTCGCTCACCGCCTCGATGAAGCCGGAGCCCGCATCGTTTAGGCCCTCAGCCAGACCCAGCAACTCGTCCTCATAAACGCGCAGCGTCGGGATGAATTCGCCGGCCAGCGTCTTGTGGCTGGTGGTGCGGCTGGTTGAAACGCCGAACGCGCCGGCCTTCACCGCCTCCGCCGTAATGGCGCGCATCTTGGCGATATCGTCCTTGGTCGCCGGCTCGAAGGCGACGGCGCGGTCGCCCATGACATTGACGCGCAGGGCCGAGTGCGGCACCAGGGCACAAACATCGACGTCACGCGGCTTGGCTTCCAGGGCATCGAGAAACTCGGGGAAGCTTTCCCACTGCCAGTCCAGGCCTTCGTGCATGACGGCGCCGGGGATATCCTCGACGCCTTCCATCAACTCGATCAGCTTTTCCCGGTCTTCCGGACGGCATGGCGCAAAGCCGACGCCGCAATTGCCCATCACGACAGTGGTAACGCCATGCAGCGACGATGGCGCCAAATGAGAATCCCAGACCGCCTGGGCATCATAGTGCGTGTGAATGTCTACAAAGCCTGGAGTGACCAACTTGCCACTTGCGTCGATCTCCCGCTCCGCAGCGCCGGGCAGTTTGGCTGCAACAGCAGCGATCCTGCCGTCCTTCACTGCCACGTCGGCCTGAAATGGTTGAGCGCCGGTACCATCGACAACAGTACCGTTCCGCACGATCAAGTCATAATCTTTGGGCATAAAAGGTATCCTCCATTGAAACATGGCTGAACACTACTGCGAAATTAGCGGGCCCGTCATCCACAAAACGACCGCTGGCCGGTTTATGCTCATGGCTACCCGAAACCACGGTTGGAACCCAATCGGTATCTGAGAAGCGAACAGAACAACCGCTTGGCTGACGACCGATCTGCCGGCGGTCTTTCCATGGGCGCTACCGCCGTCGTTCGAAGTGCCATTCAGGTTAATTCAGCTTTGTCTTGTCGGCGCCGCCGCTTATCTCACCGCAGTCCGAATTCAACCACCCGGGAACAGCGTGCGCCGGCCAGCCACTTTTAGCATAGAGATCATTCAAGATATCCAACACTATGCGAACACTCGAATCAGTCATCGAAATCACGGCGTTTATTTCGGCATCATCCGTGAAAATAATGATCAGGTCGCGGTTTGATTTCTTGAAGTGCACTGTCTTGCACAGCCACCGCGGCGTTTGCGCTTCTATCTGGACGGTTGGAGTAGCCTCCCCCGCTTGCCGTTCAAGCCGGGCGTTCAGTTGGCTCATGCTCTGCGAAATGTCGTTCGGCACACCCGTCGGCGCTTTCGCCTCAAGATGGGATACCAACACTGGAATCACCTGATCGGTCAGCCGGCGAGTCATAAAGATTGACTGCTTGTTGCCTTGCGGATCGATGGCGTCCAAGCGCAATCGGTCCTCGACAATGTCGTAC
>JAYPXD010000225.1:0-6658 GCA_038135395.1 Alphaproteobacteria bacterium
CGGCGCCGGCGCCCAACACGCCAAAACTGATACCGTGGTTCCAGACCAACACCATATCCCACCAGCCCGTCACCCTGATCATAACCGGCGGTTCCATCAGGGTGTTCAAGGCCCAGAGCTTGGTCAACTGGTCCAGCGCAAGGGTCAGCGCCGCCAACCCCAGCCCCAACCCACGCCTGGCGTACAGGCTCAAGCCGCCTCCGGCACGTCGCCGACGGCGTCGGCGCAGCGGGCACAGGCGTCCGGGTGTTCCGGATGAGAGCCGACATCCGGCAGATGCTGCCAGCAGCGTTCGCAGCGGGCGTCCTCGGTCTTGATCGGCAACACCCCGCAGCCTTTGACATCCGGCAGAGTAAAGGCCTCGGCCGGCGCAGCTTTTACGTGCAGGTCAACACCGGACACAATGGCGATTTCCGCCAAATTCAGATCCTGCAATGCTTCCGCCTGTTGCGGCGTCACAAAAACCGTCGGCGCCGCCTCCAGCGAGCCACGGATGCGCTTTTCCGCCCGCTCACGCTCCAGCGCGCCCAGAATGACGCGGCGCACACCGCGCACCTCCGCCCATCGCGCCGCCAAAGCATCATTGAGCCAGGAGCTGGGAATATCCGGATAGGTGAGCAGATGAATGCTTTCGCCGGCCGGCGCCGCCTCGATCGAGCCGAAACGGCGAGTCAGGTAGGCTTCGTCCGCGGTAAAACAGCAGACCGGCGCCAACCAGGTCACCAACGCATCGAACAAATGGCTCAGCACCGTGCGGCAGGCGCGGCGGCGCAATTCGCTGGGCGCATCGCAGTAAAGCGAATCCTTGCGGATATCGAAATAGAACGCCGACAGGTCGTTGGTGCAGAAATTGTGCAGTTCGATCCAGAGCGTATGGAAATCGAAATCGGCAATGCATCGCCGCACCAACCGGTCCATCTCAACCAGCCGGTGCAGCATCAGCCGCTCCAGTTCCGGCATGTCCGCCGGCGCGACCCGCTCGCTCTCCTCGAAATCCGACAGCGAGCCCAACAGGAAGCGCAGCGTGTTGCGGACGCGGCGGTAATGGTCGGCCTGATGCTTCAGGATTTCCTTGCCGATGCGCAGGTCTTCGGAATAGTCGGCGGAGCAGACCCAGATGCGCAGGATGTCCGCGCCGTACTGGTCGATCACTTCCTGCGGCGCAGTGACGTTGCCGAGGGACTTCGACATTTTCCGCCCTTCCTCATCCAGCACGAAGCCGTGGGTGAGGACAGCGTCATAGGGCGCGCGGCCGCGGGTGCCGCAGCTTTCCAGCAGCGAGGAGTGGAACCAGCCGCGATGCTGGTCCGACCCCTCCAGATAGAGGTCGGCAGGCCATTTTATGTGCGGCTGCTTTTCCAGCGTGAACACGTGGGTGGAGCCGGAATCGAACCAGACCTCAACGATGTCGCGCACCTGCTCGAAGTCCTCAGCCTTGTATTCGTTGCCGAGGAAGCGCTCCGGCGGGCTGGCGTACCAGGCGTCGCCGCCCTCGGCGCGGAAGGCATCTGCGACGCGGTCGAACACCGCCTGATCGCGCAGGATTTCGCCGGTGGCCTTGCTGACGAACAACGGGATCGGCACGCCCCAGGCGCGCTGGCGCGATACGCACCAGTCGGGCCGTTCGGCAATCATCGAGCGCAACCGGGTCTGGCCTGCCTTCGGCACGAACCGTGTGTCATCGATGGCCTTCAGCGCGTTCTTGCGCAGGTCGTTCGTCTCCATGGAGATGAACCATTGCGGCGTGTTGCGGAAGATCAGCGGCGCCTTGGACCGCCAGGAATGCGGGTAGGAGTGCTTGAGGCGGCCCCAGGAATAGAGCGCACCAATGCTGGTCAGCATCTCGCAGACCGCACGGTTGGCGGGGCCTTCCTGGCCCTCGTCATCCAGGATGCGCAGGCCGGCGAACAGGGCGACATGCTCGCGGAACGCGCCGTCCGGGCCGACATTGTCGGTGATCGGCAGGCCGACTTTCATGCCAAGCTCGTAGTCGTCCGCGCCATGGCTGGGCGCGATGTGGACGAAGCCGGAGCCGGCATCCATGGTGACAAAGTCGGCCGGGTGCAGCGGCACGTCATAGTCGTAAAAACCGTTGCCGTCGGCATGACCGCGCAGCGGATGCGCGCAGATCGTGCCGGCGAGGTCCGAGCCCTTCAGTTCGCGCTCCACCACCCATTCGGTCATGCGCGCGGCCTTGGCGGTGCTTTCCAGCAGCGGCGGCGCCACGACGAAGCGCTGGCCGACCGGGATGCGGCACTTGTCGGTGCCAGCGACGCAACGGACGACGGCATAGACGCCGTCCTCGGCATAGGCGATGCCGCGGTTGGACGGCAGCGTCCACGGCGTTGTCGTCCAGATGACAATGGGGACGCCGACGTCCAGGCCGCTCGCCGGCACCGGCGTCACCACCGGGAAGGGCACGTGCACGGTGTGGCTGGTGTGGTCCTGGTATTCCACCTCGGCATCGGCGAGCGCGGTGCGCTCCACCACCGACCACAACACCGGCTTGGCGCCGCGGTAGAGGCCGCCGTTCATGGCGAACTTGCCCAACTCCTCGGCGATGGTCGCCTCGGCATCGAACGACATGGTGGTGTAGTAGTTTTCCCAGTCGCCGATCACGCCCAGACGCTTGAACTCGTCGCGCTGGGTCCCGATCCACTCATCGGCGAAGGCGCGGCAGACGCGGCGGAACTCGACCAGGTCGACTTCGTCCTTGTTCTGGCCTTTGGCGCGGTATTCCTCTTCCACCTTCCACTCGATCGGCAGGCCGTGGCAATCCCAGCCTGGGATGTAATGGGCGTCCTTGCCCAACATCTGTTGTGAGCGGTTGATCACATCCTTCAGGATCTTGTTCAGCGCGTGGCCGATGTGCAGGTGGCCGTTGGCGTACGGCGGGCCGTCATGCAGGACGAATTGTTCCCGCCCCTTGGAGATATCGCGCTGGCGCCGGAACAAGTCCATGGCGTTCCAGCGTTCCAGCAGCAAAGGCTCGCGCTTCGGCAGTCCGGCGCGCATCGGAAATTCGGTTTTCGGCAGAAAGACCGTGCTCTTATAGTCCATCGTCATCTTCAGGAGGCTCTGGTCTCGGTATTTCGGTTATTTCGGTTCGGCCGGCGTCGTCGCCAGCATGGCGCGGGCAGTATCGCAATCTTTGGCGATCTGGTCGCGTAGCATCTGAAAGCTGTCGAACTTGCGTTCCGGGCGGATAAAGCCGGTCAGTTGCACACGCATCGGCTTGTCGTAGAGGTCGCCCTCAAATTCAAACACATGCGTTTCCAACAGCAATGTCTCGCCGTCTACGGTCGGGCGGCGGCCCAGGTTGGCAATGGCGTCGTACCAACGCAGGGCATCGCCCTCGCCAATCGAGCAGCGCACGGCATAGACGCCGAGCGCAGGCTCCAACAGGTCGCCGAGGGGACGGATAGCCGTGGGAAAGCCGAGGGTGCGTCCGCGCTGGTGCCCGCTCTGGACAATGCCGTCGATTTCCCACCAGCGGCCCAGCATGCGGGCCGCATCGCGCGGCTGGCCGGCGCGCAGATGCTCGCGGATAGCCGTGGAGGAAAATGAAGCGCCATCCTTGGCCAGCACTTCCTGCACAACCGTAACGCCAAATCCATGCTTCGCGCCCAGAGTCCGCATCGTTTCGGCCATGCCGGCGCGCTTGGCGCCAAAACGGAAGTCGAAGCCGATCACCACATGCGCCGCGCCGACGGTCTCGACCAGCACTTTTTGCACGAATTGTTCCGGCGGCAGGGCGGCGAAGTCGCGCGAGAACGGCACCTCCACCAGCAGTTCGACGCCGACGTCGGCCAAGGCCCGCGCCTTGCCGATGGCGGAGGTCAGGCGAAACGGCTGGTCAGGCGCGACCAGCACGCTGCGTGGGTGCGGCTCGAACGTCACCACGCCCAACAATCCGCCAGCGGCGCGGGCGGCATCGAAAATCGCCCGGTGCCCGAAATGGACTCCGTCGAAATTGCCGAGCGCAACGCTTGCGCCGCGCAGGTCAGGCGGCAGAGGCTCTAGTCCGCGGAAATGGTGCACTGGGTCGTCCTTGAATCCTGGGGCCGCGTCGGACACGGCCAGCCGCCCGCACCATAGCGGAGACTGAGGCCCGGCGACAAGTTCAGGGCTGCCGCAGGGTCGGGGGCAGGCTGGGGCTTGACCCGGCGCCAGACCTGGGCCGCAATGCGGCGGAACCTGCCGCTGCACGAGGACCCTCGCCATGCCTGCCTATGCCTGGACCGCCGCCGAATTGGCCGCCGACCGCGGCTGGATGTTCGACCTCTCCGATTCTGTCCTCGCAGCGCTGGAGTCCCGACTGCCGGCGCTGCGCGACACGCCGCTGGATGCGCTGACCGCCAACGACTGCAGCTTTCCGGAGCTGGCGGCGCTGGGCCGGGCGGTCCGGGAGCAATTGGAGGACGGCCGCGGCCTTGCCCTGATCCGCCGCCTGCCCGTGGAGCGCTGGAGCGAAGACGACCTCGCCCGCGCCTACTGGCTGATCGGCGCGCAGATCGGCACCGGCGTCTCGCAAAGCTACAAGGGCGACCGGCTGGGGCATGTGCGCGACATCGGTGAGGGCGGGCGCTACTACACCGTCGGCGGCGCGCTGGAAATGCACATGGACCCGGTGGACGTGGTCGGCCTGCTCTGCCTGAAACCCGCGGTGACCGGCGGCGAGAGTCGGATTTGCGCCTCAACCGCGGTGCGCGACGCTATCGCGGGCGACTATCCGGATGTCATCCCGCTGCTGGAGCAGGGCTTCCACTACACCAGCCGCCCGCAGGACCGGCAGGCGGGCGCGCCGGCGGTGACGCCGCACCGGGTGCCGGTGTTCGGCGAGATCGACGGCAAACCGGCCTCCTTTTTCCTGCCTATCGCCGTGCGCAACTGCGAACAGGAGGGCGTTTTGTTGTCGGCGGCGGAGAAGGACGCTCTGGCCCTGGTCAACACCGTGGCGCAGCGACCGTAGTTGTGCTTCGAGATGGACCTGCAGCCGGGCGAGATCCAGTTCCTGAACAACCGCCTGATCTTCCACGGCCGCGCCGACTACGAGGACGCCGTGCGGTTCGAGGATAAGCGCCACCTGCTGCGCCTCTGGCTGATGATGCCGGACTGGCCGCCGCGCCCGCCGGAACAGGACATGCACGCCCACCCGGACCGGGCCGGGGGAGGGATTGCGGCGGTCCCATTGCGATAGCTTTTCGCAATCCCTGCTTGTATCTCAGTCCATATTATCCCAACTCAGACCCGCCTGCCCCGATTCTGAGGACCTCCGACCCATGCCGCAACCTCCCGTCGCCCGCACCTGCGATGCTTTTATTGAGCATCACGGCCAGCGCATTTCCGACCCCTATGCTTGGCTGCGCGCCGAGAATTGGCAGGAGGTGATGGCTGACGCCAGCGTGCTCGACCCGGAAATCCGCGCCTATCTGGAGGCGGAGAACGCCTACACCGTTGCGTCCCTGGACGACACCGAGGCGTTGCAGGCGAAGCTTTTCGCCGAGATGAAGGGACGACTGAAGGAAGACGACGCCTCAGTGCCGACGCCGGATGGGGACTGGCTGTATTTCAGCCGCTTTCAGACCGGCGCGCAGCATCCGCAATTCTGCCGCTCGCCGGTGGACGATCCGAAGCAGGTCGACGTGATGCTGGACGGCAATGCCGAGGCGGAGGGCAAACCCTATTTCCGCATCGCCGCCATTCAGCACACCGACGACCACCGGCTGCTGGCCTGGGCAGCGGACAGCAGCGGCTCCGAGCAATACACGATCCGTATCCGCGATCTGGCCTCGAGCGAAGACCTGACGGACGAACTGCACGAGGCGACGCCGTCGATGACCTGGGCCGCCGACGGTCGGCACCTGTTTTATACCAAGCGGGATGCGAACTGGCGGCCCTACAGCGTCTGGCGGCATGAACTCGGCACTGACCAGGCCGCAGATGTCTGCGTCTATAAGGAGGGCGACCCCGGGTATTTCGTCGGCGTCGGCCGCACCGCGTCCCGCGCCTTCATCGCCATCAGCACCCACGATCACCAGACGAGCGAGTGGCACGTCATCCCCAGCGATGACCCGACGGCGTCGCCCCGCCTGATCGCCGCCCGCGACGAGAACGTCGAATACGATCTGGACCACGACGGCGAACGCTTCGTCATCCGGACCAACGCCGATGGAGCGGAAGACTACAAGCTGGTCACCGCGCCTGTGGCCTCGCCCGGGCGCGAGCATTGGGCCGACCTGGTGGAGCATCGCATCGGCCGCCTGTTGCTGGGCTTTCACCTGACCCACCGGCACCTCTCCCGGCTGGAAAGGGTCAATGGCCTGCCCCGCCTGATCGTGCGCGAGACGGCAAGCCGCGTCGAACATGCCATCGCGTTCGACGAGGAAGCCTATTCGCTCGGCCTCGGCGGCGGCATGGAGTTCGAGACGAATACGCTGCGGTTCGTCTATTCCTCGATGACGACGCCGCAGGAAACCTATGACTATGACCTGACTACGCGCGAACGCACGTTGCGCAAGCGCCAGGAGGTGCCAAGCGGCCATAACCCGGCGGACTACGTCACGCGCCGCCTGCTGGCGAAAACGCCGGATGGCGAAGAGGTGCCGATCACGCTGGTGCATCGCGCCGACGTATCACTGCCAGCGCCGACATTGCT
>JAYPXD010000226.1:0-589 GCA_038135395.1 Alphaproteobacteria bacterium
ATATCACCCAGGACCGTGACCGGCTCCTCTGGCGGTTCCGGCACCGAGTCCTCGTCGGTCAGACCCTCTGTGCCTTCGCCCTGCTTCAACAGCGCGACCAACTCTTCCTCGCTAAAGCCCGTCAGCTTCTGCATGTCCACGGACATAGATTGCAGTTCGGCGATCAGCTTTTCCTGGTTCCACTCGGCATTCAGCGCCAGCTGGTTGTCCGCAATGACCAGCGCCCGTCGCCGGTTCTCGTCGAGCCCAGTCACGATGATGGCAGGGATTACCTCCATCTTCAGCTTGCGTGCTGCCAGGACGCGGCCATGGCCGGCGATCAGATTGTTCGCATCGTCGATCAGGACCGGGTTGGTAAAGCCAAACTCACGGATGCTGGCTGCAATCTGAGCCACCTGCGCGTCCGAGTGCGTCCGGCTGTTCATGGCGTAGGGGATCAAATCATCCACTGCGATCAGCGCGTGCTCATAGAATTGTTCAGTCAGCCAAAAAAGGTCGATCATTGGGTGAGTCAGCCATTAAAGACCTTGGTGCCAGTGTTTTGGACTATTTGGTACACGAAAAACCAACTCTTGTTAAAGCAGAAGAA
>JAYPXD010000226.1:599-1136 GCA_038135395.1 Alphaproteobacteria bacterium
CGCTAGAAGGCCATCAGCAGTAAATCCGCTTAAGGCATCGAACGCCTTGTTGGCATTCCTTGCCGCGCCATTGATCGTGCGCGGATCGCTGGCCGTCTGGTTCAGGCTCATCGACCGGATAACCGTAAGCTGCCGCCGCTCCAGCGTATCGACCACCGCCAGCAGCGGCTTGGGAATGACCGTGCCGCGCTTGTTTTCCATCACCACGCCGGTTCGATCCAGCATCTCCTGATGCTTTCGGATGTCCGCTTCCATGCGCACCACCTTGGCCAGCAAGAGCAGGTCCATGTCGCGCCAATCTTCTCTCGCGCGGGCGCGCGTGAACTGGCTCCAGATGACGTGTTCCTCGTCGCTGCGAAGCGTGACACCCTCCGGCAGCGGGATTGGCTCAATGGCACCCTGAAAGCCAGCGACGGCAGCGGTGGTGCTGTTTTTGTCAGGACGTCGTTTCATCGGTTTTTTCCGTAAACGCAAAGCAAAAAATGTTGGGCGCCGGTTAGCCGGCAAATCGCCCTAGAAGCAAACCCACCCCCTCCC
>JAYPXD010000226.1:1146-2742 GCA_038135395.1 Alphaproteobacteria bacterium
CCAGCCGCAAAGCCTTCGCGCGCGTACTGTTCACCAATCCCTGATAGGTGGCGAAATTTTCCGGATATAAAAAGCAGCGCACCGCGAAAATTAACGAAGAGAGCCGCACACCGAGTTTCGCCAGATCGGTGATTTTCCGGAGGTCTATCGCGCGCGTATTTTTCCCGAAAGGGGCAGGGCTTCCATATCATTCGCTCCAGATTAGAAAAGCGCCGCCTGGCGAGGCGGTGGCGGATGATTTAGCAGCGCAACAACGCGCTCGACGGTATCGCGGCCCAGGTCGTAGCGGTCGCCTAGTGCGTTCGCGAGTGTTGGCCGGGCTATGCCAATCTCCGTGGCAAGTCGCGATTGCGTCCACCCCTGGCCACGCTGAACCAGCACCAGACGCGCCCGCCAATCATCCGGCAAGGTAACATTGCCCGCACGATCCGGTGGCGTCTCAGCGATGGCCTCGGCTGCCTTCACCGGCTTTTCGATCAACTCCACTTCGACCGGCCCGAGATGCTCTTCCAGCCAGGTTTTCGGATCGGCCACCGCACCAGGTGCGAAATATGCCGTTTGTTTTCGTTGCCCTGCCCCTTTGCACTGGTAGCGGATGGCTCGCCAGGTTGGGCCCGAGGTGTGAAGTGTTT
Source organism: Alphaproteobacteria bacterium (assembly GCA_038135395.1). Lineage (GTDB taxonomy): Bacteria > Pseudomonadota > Alphaproteobacteria > Bin95 > Bin95 > JACKII01. The sequence continues at coordinate 1,779 of JAYPXD010000226.1, forward strand.
TGGTAATAGATGTATATATACCATTACTCTTCACACCTCGGGCAGTCCGCGCGTCTCTTAACACATGGCGATCAAACCCCATCACGGTGGCCATATGCGTAATGTTTTCCAACCACACGCCGTTGCCACAAGCGAACGCCTCTTCCGGCGTCGGGTCTTCCCATGTTTCGATACTGTCGACTTCCAGGCCGTCCACCGGACCAGTCCCAAGCAGAAACACGTCAACCGGTTTTTTGGCGTCGCGGTTCACGCCACGGCCACGGCCTATCGCTTGCTCGACTTGATCGACGGAAATAGCGGCGCGAGCTGCCTCGCTAACAGTGTCGGGTTCAGTCCATGCCGTGAATTTGCCGTCCTCGCCCAGTGCCGTTACTTTCCGCCGGCGAGAGTCGGCAAAGGCCACTTCGACACTGGCCGCGCCGCCGTTTTTCGCGTGGATCGTTACCAGCCTACTGGGATAGTAGCCAGCATCGTTGAGCTCTAATTCCGCAGGCTCGCCGGTTAATGCACCCACGATGCGCGCCACAGCGCTGGGTGCCGGCATAGGCCGCCCGACAACCATCACCGCCCGGACGTCTTTCCATTCGTCCCGGCCCGCAACCGCGCCATGGTGCGCCAGGTGGACGCCCGGCGGTAGCGGGTTCAGTTCAGTGCGTATCCAGCCCTCAACGGCTTTCGGCACGACAGCCAACACATCACCACCGGTCTGCCGATGCACGCGCATTGCCGCGATCATGATCGACTTGCGCAGGCGCAGGGCCTTTTCCGGAAGTTTATCTTTTTGCTGGCTTTGCAGAGCATGAAGCGCGCTGTGCGAGAAAGAACGGCCATGCACATATGTCACGCGCTGGAATGGCGCTCTCACCTTGATGTCGGCGATCATCTCGAAGTTAGGGAAATAGGACCGCACCACTTCAGGACGTAGCGTCGCCGATAACAGCAGCGCGTTCTCAGGCCATTCCTT
>JAYPXD010000226.1:2752-3664 GCA_038135395.1 Alphaproteobacteria bacterium
CGCGCCATTGCAGACGGAACGCGTCGGATACGTCACGGGACGCGCGGGGCGCTTTCTCGATGTTCCCGCTGATCAACATCCATTTGATGCAGTGCGCCAGCTGCATCCAGAAACGCATACGGACACGCGGATTGCCTTTCGGGGCCAGTGCCGCGAGTGCGGCCCGCCGCCCTGTTTCAGACATGCCCGGCCAAATGCCGGGGTCGGCGAATGTTTCGGCTTCCATCTTCAGCGCCGCGTAGCAATCGCTGGCGCTTAAACCCAAATGAAAGACGTCGTCATAACTGACGGGACCAACATTGCATTGTTCTAGCAGGCTTAGGGCCTTTTCCCGGTAGGGGCGAAGCTCGCCTTCCACCGGTTCGGGTGCTTCCGCGGCCAGCTGCTCTCCCGTCAATAGGATAGGCGCGTCAACGCCTTCCAGTCCGGTCATGCCAAAATCTTCGTTGCCCCGGCGTCGGCGCTATCGGAATCATCACACATAGGCGTTCCGGTTTCTGGGTTGGGCGCGCTTCGTCCGCGCCAGACGCGCACCGAAAGACTTGTCTCGTTTTCGAAGCGAGCCGCGACCTCTTCCGCCAACACATGTGTCGGTACGGCATAAACGACGGAACCGCGCCCGGCATTTACCCAGTCCGCAACGGCCCCGATGGCCGTTTTGGTTTTGCCGGTGCCGACTGTGACGCGGACGCCAAACGCTTGCGGGTTCTCGTCCGTCATGCGGGATAGCGTCGCTTGAAGCGCCTCAGAAAGCGTTTTCCGGGCCTTTGGAAGCCCAAGTCCGATTTTGTCTAGGGATGGTGCGCGCGCGGCGTTTATGCGCTCTAGGACGCTCTGCGCGCCTTCAGCGGCGATTAGGTCGGCAAAGGTCAGGCCGTCGTCCTGGGCAAGATCGCGTGGGCAGCATTCTAT
>JAYPXD010000226.1:3674-6653 GCA_038135395.1 Alphaproteobacteria bacterium
CACCAGGCGATCGATCGGCACGTCATCCAGGCAGACGCCGGAAAGAGGCCCACTTGCCGGTGCGAGCACGGTCTGCCCGGTGGCGGCATGGACCGCCTTCGCTGAGGCGTCCGACATCGCAATGCAGAGGAAATCTTGCGCGCCTTCGAAGCGTGTCTGTATCTCTAGTCGGAACTCCCGCCCGCCACGGGCAAACGAGTGCAGCACCGGCCCCGCCTTGCGCCGCAACAGCAGCTTTCCGACGATCCGGCCACCGTCGTAATCGGGTTCTATCGGGTCCCGGCATTCGGCACCGTTGAACCGCTCGAGATTGGCCAAGATGTCCGCAACGGCGAGCAGCTCGCCGTTTTCTGTCAACGGCGGCGAGAAAATGTACCGGCGCGGCGGCGCAAAAATGTACCAGTCTGCTGGCTTGAGCTTGTCTCTGTAGTCCATGGGAAGGACCCGCGCGCGTGACGCCGCGGCCCTCAATAGCCGAGCGGCGGCGCGCGCGTGGGAGGGGCCTGTGGGCCCACGGGGGCAAGCGTGAGGTGTGGTTAGACTCAGTCGGCCTTGGCCGTTTTTCGGGTGCGGCTCTGCTTGAGGCGATAGCTCTCGGCATTCATTTCAAGGATATGGACATGATGGGTAATGCGGTCGAGCAGAGCGCCGGTCAGGCGTTCGCTGGCGAAGACCGAGGTCCACTCCTGGAAGGGCAGGTTCGAGGTGACGATGGTGGCGCCGCGCTCGTAGCGCTGGCTGAAGACCTCGAACAACAGTTCGCTGCCGGTCTGGGATAGCGGTACATAACCAAGCTCGTCGACGATCAGCAGGCTGACCTTGGCCAGTTGCGCCTGCAGGCGCAGCAACCGCTTCTCGTCCCGCGCCTCGATCAGCTCGTGCACCAGCTGCGAGGCAGTGGTGAAGCGGACGCTCAAGCCCTTCTGGCAGGCGGCCAGCCCCAGGGCGAGGGAAATGTGCGTCTTGCCCACGCCCGACGGTCCTAGCAGGATCACATTCTCACGCCGGGTGACATACTCGCTGCGGGCAAGGTCGAGGACCAGCATCTTGTTCAGGCCGGGAATGGCTTTGAAGTCGAAGCTCTCCAGTTGTTTGACGGCGGGAAAGCGGGCCTGCTTGATGCGGCGTTCAACGAGGCGACGCTCCCTGTCGATCAGTTCCAGTTCGGCGAGCCTGGCCAGATAGGCGATGTGATCGACGCCTTCATCGGCACTGAGCCGGGCCTGCTTGGCATACTCGCGCAGGAATGTCGGCAGCTTCAGGGTCTTGAGATGGTGGTCGAGCAGCAACTGTGGGGCATCAGCCATGGGCCGGGCTGCCCGACAGCAAGCTTGCGTAGTCGGCCGCTTGCGTGGCGGCAACGAAGGGCCGAGGCAGATGCGGATAGCGGCTGAGGTCGAGATGCGCCGGCCGCTGCTCGATCCGCGCCAGCAACAGGTGCTTGACCGCATCGAAGCCGATGAGGCGGCGGCGGACCGCATCCCGCACGGCCGCCGTGACCTGGGCCTCCGGAAAGTCTTCCAGCAACCGTAGAACCTGGATGTACTCGCGCTTGCCACGATCACCGAAGCGGGCCTGCATCAGGCGGCAGAGTTCTTCAAAGGCGGGATCGAGTTGCCAGGCGCGCAGTGGCGCCGCCTGGTCGAAGGCACCCGGCTTTTGTTCCAGCAGGGGCAGGTAGTGCAGCGGCTCGTAGATGACCGCGCCGCGCTCGTAGCTGCGGGGATGCTTGGCAATCACTGTTGCGCCACAGGCGATCTCAACCCGCTCGACATAGCCTTTGACCATCACTTCGCGGTGGGCGTAGGCGACCGGCACGGAATAATCGACCGAGCGATAGCGCACCAGCGATGTCGAAGACACGCGGCCGGCCCGCTGCTCGCAGGCATCGAACGGCACCGCCGGCAAGGGCCGCAGCGCATCGAGATCGGCCAAGAGAGCCCCGTCCTCGGCCAGCTTGTCCAAACGCGCCAGGCATCCTGCGGTCAGGTTCTCGTTGAGAGCTTCGAAGCCTGACACTCTCGGGATAGGCACGAAGAAGGTACGTCGTCCAATCTTTACCAGCGCTTCCACCGAGCCCTTGTCGTTACCCTTGCCGGGACGGCCGAACCGGTCCCGGAACAGATAGTGCGACTGCAGATGCGAGAAGGCCTGGGTACGCCGGCGGGTACCGTCACCCAGGATCTTCGCCACCGCCAGGGTCGTGTTGTCGTACAGGATCGACTGCGGCACGCCGCCGAAAAAGGCAAAGGCGCTGACATGGCCATCGAGGAAGGCCTCGGTCGTCTCGCGCGGATAGGCCTTCACAAACCAGGCGCCGGAATGCGGCAGGATCATGAAAAACACATGCGCCTTCAGCCGGCAGCCGCCCTTCTCGATCACCGCCTCACCAAAGTCCGCCTGGGCATGGCCTGGCGGGTGATACAGCGGCACGAACGCCTCGCGCGTCGTCAGGCGCTGCTGGCGGACGTAATCCTTGACAATGGTGTAGCCGCCGTTGAAGCCGTGCTCGTCGCGCAGGCGTTCGAAAATCCGCTGCGCCGTGTGCCGTTGTTTGCGCGGCACGTCCCGGTCGGCGGCGAGAATGGCATCTATGAGGCCGGTGAATTCCCCCAGCTTCGGCCGCCGCACCGGCTGAGAGCGGCGGTAACCCGGCGGCGCCGAATAGCGAAGCATCTTCTTCACGGTCCGCCGGTCAATCCCAAAGCGCCGGGCCGCCTCCCGCTCACTCAACCCTTCTCCGACCACAGCCAGCCGGACGTCGCGGTACAATTCCACGCCATACATCTCCCGCCTCTCGTTGTTGCCAACAAGAGGCAATCGCCGGCGCATTTTTGCGCCGCCGCAACCGGACTATCCGGCTACTTCGCGTGGGACATCTTTCCACCGCCGCCCACACAATGACCCGCGTTCTGGCATGATCGTCGATATCGGCAATGATTTCCGGCAACTCGTCCCAGAATTCCGGCACCATCGCGT
>JAYPXD010000227.1:0-5686 GCA_038135395.1 Alphaproteobacteria bacterium
TGACGGTCGTTTCCCAAATGTGTTTTGCTCAATTGGTGCTTCGCCGTAGGGATGAGATCTTGTCTGTTTTGATTTTCGAGGTGGAGCACATTCACAAAACAGCAAACGAGAGGCAAAGCCTGTGTTGTCACGATAGAGGCTATCCTCTGTGATCCATAGCTTTGCGCCTTTTCCGGTGTGTCCAGCGGGTTTGGTGTTGGGGGGATTGCGCTAGGAGGTCCTTTGGGCCGGCTTTATTACGCTTGTGTCGCCTGGAACCAGGCGACAGCGTCGGATATCAGAAGTAGCAATGTAACACCTGATTTGCCCTTATGGTTTTCCCTTTGCCAAAATGTTCGTAGCTGAACCAGCGTTGGTTGCTGTGTCCCCGATGGGAGATGATATCGCGTCCTCAGGCGTCTGCGAGAATAACTGGCTCAGGCGCTGACTTGCCAAGGATCATGTCTGCCGCCTTCTCGCCGATCATGAGAGTTGCCGCGTTCAAGTTCGCAGACAGCATCATAGGCATGATAGAGGCGTCGGCAACGCGGAGCCCTGTCAATCCATGGACTCGCAGGTGGTCGTCCACGACGGCGGTAGGGTCGGTGTTTGGCGCCATGCGGCAGGTCCCCATCAGATGGAATGTCGTGGTGCCCCGCTCTTTTGCAAATGCCAGGAGTTCGTCATCGCTCTGCGCATCGATGCCGGGGAATTCCTCGTTCACAAAGTACTGCATCATCTCCGGCGTCTTCAGCAGGCGTCGTGCGAGTCGCATGCCGCCAAGCAAGACTTGACGGTCCATTTCGTCCGCTAGGTAGTTTGGCTGGATTTCCGGCGCTTCGAAAGGGTTCGATGATCGCGCAAGCAAATGTCCCGAACTTTCAGGCCTCTGTTGCCAGGGTGCACATGTAACGCCCGGAAAGTCATCGAGCTGGCTCTGTACCCCTTCCTTGTAACTTGCCGGCGTGAATGTCATTTGCAGGTCGTTGCCGCTGACGGCCTCGTGGCTTTTCCAGAAGCAATGCACCAGTGACGGGCAGAGCCCCAGGATGCTGCTCTGACCTGTGAAATACTTGATGATCTCGCCTGCAAGGCCGATGCCGCGAGATTTTTCGTTAATGGTCCAGGTGTTTTTGACGCGGGCCACCATCCGTACCGCGTAGTGATCGCGCAGGTTCCGGCCTACTCCCTTTAGGCCGTGCCGAACATCGACGCCTATTCGGCTCAGGTGCTCTGGATCTCCAATGCCGCTGATTTGTAGGAGTTGCGGTGAGGCAACGACGCCGCCGGACAGGATGACCTCTTTCCTGGCCATCACCTGTTTGCGGGTTCCGCCCTGGTCATATTCAATCCCAGTGGCGCGCTTGCCGTCGAATACGATTTGGGTCGCGTGTGCATGGGTCACGACCTGCAGGTTTTGGCGCCCCATGGCGGGGTGCAAAAACGCCCTCGCAGACGATACGCGCCGACCGTTTCTGATCGCCCGCTGGAAATAGCCGACACCGTCTTGGGTTTTGCCGTTGTAGTCCGGGTTATAGGGAATCCCCATACCGACCGCGCCCTTGATGAACGCTTCGCACAATTCGTGTTTCCAGGGAGTATCGGTAACGGTCAATCCACCGTCGCGGCCACGAAAGGTATTGTCTCCGTCGCCTTCCCGCCGTTCCGTACGCTTGAAGTACGGCAGAATGTCAGCATATCCCCAACCGCGGTTGCCGCGCTGAGCCCAGCCATCATAGTCCGCGCGCTGGCCACGATTATAGATATGGCCATTGATTGAACTGGAGCCACCCAGAGTTTTGCCTCTCGGCGCAGCAATGCGGCGGCCGCCGGTCCATTCCGATGGTTCCGCGCTGTAAAGCCAATTCACGCTGGCATTAGTCAGCGTTTTCATGAAGCCGGCGGGAATATGCACAAATGGATGGGTGTCCTTGCCGCCGGCCTCTAAGATACAGACAGAATGCCTACCGTCAGCCGTCAGCCGGTTTGCGAGCACGCAACCGGCAGAGCCTGCGCCGACGATGACGTAATCGAAGGTGTCAGTCATTGGACCTCTGGCTGGCCTTTGGGAAGCAGGGCGGTCAAAGCGGTCCGGCATTGCCGGTCAGCCAGGACATGGCGGCATCGATGCCGCCTTTGTCGTGCGGCACGCCGGCGACAGCCAGCCCCATTTCCACATCGGCGAGCGTGCCCATCAGCATGCTCTCATTGAAATCGCCCAGGTGGCCGATACGGAATACTTTATCGGCAATACGCCCCAGGCCGCTGCCCAACGACACGTCGAACCGCTCCAAGGCGACCTTGCGGAAGGCGTCACCGCTGTGACCCTCCGGCATGCGTACAGTCGTAACGATGTCCGAGCGCTCATCCGGCACAACGCACTGAATATCCAGACCCCAGGCCGTAACGCAGCGGCGGGCCGCTTCGGCTAGGCGATGATGGCGGGCAAAGACATTAGGCAGGCCCTCTTCCTCCAGCATCGCGATGGCTTCTTTCAGGCCGTAGAGCAAATTGGTCGCCGGAGTAAAGGGGAAAGAACCGCCGGCGTTGGCCGCCAGCATGTTGCTCCAATCCCAATAGGAGCGGGGGAATTTCGAAGTCTTGTGGGCTGCCAACGCCTTTTCGCTGATGGCGTTGAAGCCCAGCCCAGGCGGCAGCATCAGGCCCTTCTGAGACCCGGAAACCGTCACGTCGACACCCCATTCCTGGTGGCGATAGTCGATCGAGCCCAGCCCGGATACTGTATCGACCATCAATAGGGCGGGATGGCCGGCCGCATCGATGGCTTCGCGGACGCGCGCGACTTTGGAAGTCGTACCGGTCGAGGTCTCGTTATGGACGATGCAGACTGCTTTGATTTTCCGATCAGCGTCGGCCCGTAGCGCATCTTCGATCTGGCTGGGAACCACGCCCCGACGCCAGTCGCCGGCGATATACTGCGGCTTGAAGCCGATCTTGGTGGCGAGGTCGTTCCACAATGCTGCAAACTGGCCGGTCTCCGCCATCAGTCCCGCGTCGCCGGGGTTGAGCGTGTTCACCAACGCAGCCTCCCACGCCCCGGTGCCGCTGGATGGATAGATGATTACCGGCTGGTCGGTCTGGAAGATGCGGCGAATGCCGGTCAGGACTTCATGACCGAGCGCGGCGAATGTCGGGCCGCGGTGGTCCATGGTAGGCATGGCAGTTGCGTGCAGAATGCGGTCCGGAACGTTGGAGGGGCCGGGGATCTGCAGGAAGTGACGGCCTGGACGATAGGTCATGAATGCGTGAACCTTGAAGGAATGAACTTGTACGGCAGGCAGCACGACGCCTAAATCCTGTCAAGCATACCAAATGCCTTGCACTGCATCTTTGCGCAATCCGGAGCTTTTTCACCATGGCCGACCTTTGGCGCCCCGACACTCTGGCTGTTCAGGCTCTACACCGGATGGAGGATGGCGACGGCGGCGTCATCCCGGGTTGGCGGCCCGCCACTACCTTTGCGCGGCGCACCCAGGACTATGAAATGACGGCGCCCGGGGTTGTGTATGGCCGCGCCGACAACACCAACGTGCGGCTGGCCGAAGAGATCATTGCCGGCATGGAGGGGGGGCAGGCCTGCCTGCTGTTTCCGAGCGGCTTAGCCGCGATCGCCAGCCTGTTTCGCTCGCTGCCGGCGGGCAGTCATGTGGCGGTGCAGGACACCGGGTATTTCGGCACAATCAAGTGGCTGAAGGACAATGCGGGCCGATTGGGCCTGGATATCACCTTCTTCGCTACCGGCGATCTGGCGGCACTGCAGACAGCGCTGAAGCCAGGAGAGACTGTGTTGGTCTGGATCGAGACGCCGGCCAACCCGCTTTGGACCGTTACCGACATTGCCGCCGCGGCGCGTCTCGCCCATGGCGCGGGGGCCAGGCTGGCAGTGGATGCGACGGTGATGACGCCGGTGCTGTGCCAGCCGTTGGCGCTGGGGGCGGACCTGATGTTTCATTCGGCCACCAAATATCTGAACGGTCATTCGGACGTGCTGGCCGGCGCGTTGGTGACGAATGCGCCGGATACGCCGCTCTGGCAGGCGGTTGTTGCAGAGCGGCACAATTCCGGTCCGATCCTGGGCGCGTTCGAAGCCTGGCTGCTGGTGCGTGGCATGCGCACGGTGTATTTGCGGGTGCGTCAGGCTTCGGCGTCGGCGCAGGTGCTGGCCGAGCGGCTGTCGGCCCATCCGGCGGTGGAGAAAGTGCGCTATCCCGGCCTGGCGGGCGACCCGGGCCATGCGGTATCCGCGCAGCAGATGCAGGGCGGCTTCGGCGGCATGCTGTCGTTCGAGGTCCCGGGCGGGAGAGAGAGCGGCGCGGCCGCGGCGCTGCGGCTGGTCAGCCGGTTGCGCCTGATTGTGCCGGCGACATCGCTCGGCGGGGTGGAATCGTTGATTGAGCATCGCGCCACCGTCGAAGGGCCGCATTCGGACGTGCCGAAAGGGTTGCTGCGGCTCTCCGTCGGTGCGGAGGCGGTCGAGGACTTGTGGGCCGATCTGGCGGCGGCCCTGGCGGCCTAGGTATCGGACTCCATCGAGCCGGCATCGTCGTGCAAGCTGAAGTTGGCCAAAGCCTCGGCGTCGGCGCGTTTGCGCTGGCGATGCCAGACCAGGGCGTTATCATTCACGGCGAGGCCCGCGGCTGCGACCCGGCGAAGGCGAGGGCTGACCCAGTCGATCTCTCGGAAGGCGATGCCGCCGTAATCCAAGTTGCTGTTATCGTGCCAGGTGAAGGTGGACATGACAGATACTCCTGTTGGCGCTTGTCCTGCCTGGATTTGTAGAGGCACTCTGCCCAGGCGTGGTGTGATGCACATCACGTCGTCAGGCAAAAATGCGACTCGACTATTTCACGATCTCCAAAACTTCGTATTTTTATTGCCTCGAACCTTTGACAGACCCATCGGGAATGTTTCGGCTCGGGTTCGAATTAAGGTTGTGTTAAGACACATACAGAACCGGGTGTCCGGTGAAAATCGGACTTTCGGGCAATGGCGGCGGGCAATGGCGGCGGGGAAGGGGTGACGTGGACCGGCAGCGATGGCGGAATTTGTCTCCCAACTGGCCTGCGGTAACGAACACGCCGCCCGGGGAAGCCTGCGTCAGTGGGGATATGGTTTTTTCAGCTTTCGGCCAGACGATGACATAAAGATTGCGGTTCGCGCTGCGCTCCTGGCTGCGCGCGGGAAGGCGATCGCCAAGGATTGCCCCGGCTTGCACGCCATTCCGGAGGAGGAATGGCAAGAGTTCGTCAATTCCCGGTCATCGTCCGGATTTAAGGCCCGTTAACCCTACCGCCTCATCGGCGCACGATGACGCCAGTGTTGGCCATGCCGTCCAGTTGCAACTCGTCATAGCCGGCGATCTCGCGCAGTACGCGGTGCGTATCCGCGCCCAGCAGCGGCGCACCGGCAGGCGGACGCGGCGGCGTGCCGGTCATGGTCAGGGCCGAGCGCACCGTCGGCACCTGGCCCTCGGTCGGATGCGGCGCCTGCACGATCAGGCCGCGTGCCGCGGTCTCCGGCGAATCCAGCGCCTCACCCGGCGTGCGGATCGCGCCGGCCGGAATGCCCGCCTGCCGCAGCCGCTCGACCCATTCGGCAATGGTGCCGGTGCGGAAAATCGCATCCAACTCCACCTTCAGCGCCTCATGGTTGGCGACGCGCTTGGCGTTGCCGTCGAAGCGCGGAT
>JAYPXD010000227.1:5752-6635 GCA_038135395.1 Alphaproteobacteria bacterium
GGTCCGGCCGTTGCAACCCCTCGCGGCACATGCGCCGCCACATGCGGTCGCCGGCGGCGCACAGGACGAACGGCCCGTCCGCCGCCTCATAGGCGTTCAGCGGCTGCGCGACGCGGCTGGAATTGCCGACCCGCGTCTCGTCTGCGCCCTCCATCAGGTAGCGCGCCGAATAGGGCAGGATGGTGGACAGCGCCGAATCGTACAGCGGCACGTCGATGCGCTGGCCCTTGCCGGTGCGCTGGCGCGCCAGCAGCGCCGCCAGGATGCCCTGGGCCAGGTATTGGCCGGCCATGATGTCGAACAGCGACACGCCCATGCGCGTCGGCGGCCCGTTCTCGTCGCCGGTCATCGCCATCATGCCGACCTCCGCCTGCGCGATCGGGTCATAGCCGCCCAAATCGGCCAGCGGCCCGGTGCGGCCATAGCCGGAGATCGAGCCGAAGATCAGCCGTGAATTATCCTGCGACAACGTCTCATAGCCCAGGCCATAGCGCTCCATCGCGCCGGTACGCATGCTCTCGACCACAACGTCGCACTTGGCCGCCAGCGCCCGCACGGCGATGGCGCCCTCGGGCTTGGTGATGTCGATGGCCAGCGACTGCTTGTTGCGGTTGATCGCCAGGAAATACGGCGATTCGCTGGTGCTGCCGACCGGGCGATAGGCCCGTGTCTCGTCGCCGCCGTCGGGATTCTCGACCTTCAGCACCTCTGCACCCAGGTCGGACAGCATCATCGTGCAGAACGGCCCGGCCAGCACGCGGGTTAGGTCCAAAATACGCACGCCGGCAAGAGCGGTTTCGGCCATGACAAAATTCTCCTAAGGAATGGTGCCGGCAAGCATTGCGGTGCGGGGCCGGCTCTGCAATCGTAAAATTCGTAATCC
>JAYPXD010000228.1:0-6630 GCA_038135395.1 Alphaproteobacteria bacterium
ATCTTGAGGCGTCCAGACGTCCGATTTATGGCGGTTTTTCCGTGGCTCTGCCCCTGCGGACTTGCCAATCAGGCCTCACCCTGGCTTCCTTCTGAGTAATGTCCCGCGCCGGATCGGTGGCGGCTGATATGTACGAATGCGACCAGGAGCCAAACCATAATGTCCAACACCTATGACTACATCGTTGTCGGCGCAGGGTCTGCCGGCGCGGCCATCGCGACCCGCCTTTCGGAAGATGGTCGTTACACCGTTCTGTGCCTGGAGGCAGGCAAAGAAGGGTCTGACTATATGTGGTCCCGCATTCCGGTCGGTATCGCGAAGCTGATCGATAATCCCGCGGTGAACTGGTGCTACCGGTCCGAGCCGGACGAAGGCTCCGGCGGCAGGGAAATCGAGGTTCCCCGGGGCAAGATGCTGGGCGGCTCCAGTTCCATCAACGGCATGGTGTTTATCCGGGGACAGGCGCAGGACTACGATCACTGGGCGCAGCTCGGCAACCGAGGCTGGAGCTATCAGGATGTCTTGCCGGTCTTCAAGAAAATGGAAACCTACACGGGCGGCGACGACGAACTCCGTGGCCGAAACGGCCCCTTGCAGGTACGGGACACGCCGCGTGGTCAGTTGCCCTTGCTGGAACGCCTGATCAAGGCGGCAGAGAATATCGGCATTCCCTACAATCCCGACCTGAACGGCAAGACCCAGGAAGGCATAGGCATGTCGCAGGTGACGATTGCCAAGGGGCGGCGGCAGTCCACCGCGTTCTGCTATCTGGATCCCGCACGCGGCCGCAAGAACCTGACAATCCAACAGGGCGCCATGTCGGAAAGCCTGATCCTTGAGGGGAAGCGCTGCGTCGGCGTGCGCTACGCGGTCAATGGCGAAACGCGCGAGGCCCGGGCCAGCCGCGAGGTGATTGTCTCCGCCGGCTCGATCAACTCGCCGAAATTGCTGGAGCTTTCCGGGATCGGCCAGACCGACCTGCTGGGCACGTTCGGGATCGAGGCCGTGCATGAGCTACCCGGCGTCGGCGAAAACCTACGTGACCACTATAGCCCACGGGTCAAATTTGCTATCTCCGAGCCGAACGCCACCTTCAACGATGGCGCACGCGGCTGGCGGCTGGTGCGTTAAGCGGCCAAGTACGCGCTATTCAAAGAGGGCTTCATGGCCCGGACGTCCGTGCCGCTGCGCATGTATTTCAAAACCCGGGAAGGTCTGGAAACCCCGGACGCCACCATTTCGATCCTGCCGTTCATTTATGAAATGATCGGGCGCGAACGGAAAGTGTCGCCGAACTTCAAGGGCATCACGATGAACCTGAACGTGCTGCGCTCCGAAAGCCTGGGCTCGATCCATATCCGGTCTGCCAATCCGTCGGAGCCGCCGGCGATCCGCTTCAATTTCCTGTCCGCACAGGCTGACCGCGACGGCGTCATCGCCGCTATCCGCAAGGGACGGGAATTGATGGCAGCCTCCCCTATTGCCGAATGGGTCGGCGGCGAGATTGCTCCCGGCGCCGACAAGCAGACCGACGAGGAACTGCTGGAATGGGTCCGCAACACCGCGGAAACCACGTACCACCCTGTCGGCACCTGCAAGATGGGCCCGGCAACCGATCCACGCGCCGTAGTGGACGACCGGCTGCGGGTGCACGGTATTCAGGGCCTGCGGGTTGCCGACGCCTCGATCATGCCGACGCTTACCAGCGGCAACACCAATGCCCCCAGCATCATGATCGGCGAAAAATGCGCGGAAATGGTGCTGGCGGCCGCTCGCCAGAGCGAAAAGGCAGCCGCCTGACGCCAACACCTCATCCGTCCGCCAGGGATCCAAACATGCCATTTTGTGAGACGCCGAATGGGGCGCTGTACTACACCGTCACCGATGCAAGCGCGCCTTGGAATCTGACGCATCGGGAGACCATAATATTTGCCATGGCGTCGCCACCAATGCCGATATTTGGGCGGCATGGTTGCCGATACTGGTTCAGCACTACCGGATCGTGCGATTCGATACCCGCGGCTTCGGCAGGTCGGCCATGCCGCCAAATGGATTCGAATGGACCCTGGCGGGACTGGGAGACGACATTCTCGCCATCGCGGACGTCACTGGCGTCGCCCGGTTCCACTTGGTCGGGGAAAGCGCCGGCGGTACGGCTTGCCTCGCATTGGCCGCCCGCGAAGGCGCTGGTGGCCGTGTTCGGAGCCTGACCGTACTTTCGACCGGGCATGTCGGCGGGTATATCCGGAATGTTGATCCCTGGCGGCCGCTGATCGAAGCCGAGGGCATGGGAACCTGGTCGCGGCAAATGATGGAGCACCGCTTCGCACCCGGAGCGCTGGACGCCCAACGTTGGGCCTGGTTCCATGACGTCCAGAGCCGGACCGAACCGGAGGCCTTGCTAGGCGCCGCCGATATGTTGCTGGCGTCGGACTTGCGGCCGGTCCTGGACCAGGTCACGATGCCGGCCCTGGTGCTGTCGGGCAGCGCCTCGCCATTTGTGCCTTTGGCGGCAGCCCTGGACCTGGTAGCGCGGCTACCGGATGGCCGTTTGCGGGTATTTCCCCATGTCCACCATGGCCTGCCGTTCAGCCACGCCGTTCCCGCAAGCGCGATCCTGCTGGGCTTTCTGGAGCGGTTGCGCGGAAGCTGAGCAACAATTGCCTAACTAATAGTCACTTTGTATAAACTTTGTTCAAATTAGCAATTTTGCGCGAAATTCAGGCATGTTTTGCTTGAGCCGCGCAAAATCCGTGCGCACAACACTGCACATGGCGTCAATTTATGCATGGAGTGCACTCACGATGTTGCCCCTCGCTCGTTTTGGAACAGCCATTTTGGCTGTCTTGTTGCTGCCTATGCCGGCAATAGCCGCGGATACCCTGAATTCCGGAGATACCGCCTGGATTATTGTAGCGAGCGCTCTGGTTTTGTTCATGACCCTGCCGGGTCTGGCGCTGTTTTATGCGGGCCTCGTGCGCAGCCAAGCGGTGCTTTCGGTCGTCATGCACTGCGTCGGCATCGCCTGTCTGATGACCATCCTGTGGCTAGTTGCCGGCTATAGCCTCGCATTCGGCGACAGCGTGGGCGGCTGGATTGGCAACCTGGGCAAGGCTTTCTTCATCGGCGTTGGCAAAGACTCCATACATGGTTCCATCCCAGAGGTCGTCTTTGCGGTCTTTCAGATGACGTTCGCCATCATTGCACCCGCACTGATCGTTGGCGCTTATGTTGAGCGCATCAAGTTCTCCGGCGTTTTGATTTTCAGCGGCGCCTGGTTGCTGTTGGTCTATGCACCCGTTTGCCACTGGGTCTGGGGCGGCGGATGGATGGCCGTCCTGGGCGTCATGGATTTTGCTGGCGGCATCGTCGTCCACGCAACTGCCGGTATTTCGGCTTTAGTAATCGCCATGATGCTGGGCGCGCGCCGTGGCTATCCGGAGCAGGTTCGCCCGCCGCACAATCCCGGCATGACCGCAACGGGTGCTGCCATGCTTTGGGTCGGCTGGTACGGCTTCAATGGCGGTTCTCAACTGGCCGCAGACGGCGGCGCGGGCATGGCGATTGCAGCGACCCATATTGCCGCTGCGACCGCGGGCATGGTCTGGATGATCATCGAGTGGACCAAGTTTGGAAAACCGTCTTTGGTCGGCGCAGTGACCGGTGTCATCGCCGGCTTGGCGACCGTAACCCCAGCCAGCGGCTTTGTCGGGCCTTTGGGCGGACTGATTCTTGGTGCCGCCGCAGCCATCGTCTGCTTCTATGCGGTGCAGCTAGTGAAGCATTCGCTCAAGATCGATGACTCTCTCGATGTCTTTGCGGTACACGGCGTCGGCGGTATCCTCGGCTCGCTCCTGGTGTCGTTTCTGGCGCTGGCGATGTTTGGCGGCGGTGGGCTGGCGGAAGGCCAGACGGCGATGGGTCAGTTGGGCGTCCAGGCAATCGGCGTCGGTGTGACCTTGGTTTGGTCGGCCGTCCTTACGGTCGTCATCGTGAAGGTCACGGGCGCCCTGACCGGCGGCCTGCGCGTCAGCGAAGACCAGGAAATCGAAGGCCTCGATCTCGCCTCGCATGGCGAACGCGGCTATGATATCGGCCGATAGGAGGGTCATTCCATGAAACTCGTGATGGCGGTGATCAAACCGCACAAACTCGACCCGGTGCGCGAGGCCTTGACCGAGATCGGTGTCACCGGCCTTACGGTCAGCGAAGTTAAAGGCTTCGGCCGCCAGAAAGGCCACACCGAAATCTATCGCGGCGCCGAATACAGCGTGGCGTTCCTGCCCAAGGTCAAGATCGAACTGGTCATACCCAATGATCGGGTTGAACAGGTGATGGAGGTAATCCGGGATGCCGCAGAGACGGGGCAAATCGGCGACGGCAAGATCTTTGTGATCGATGTCGAGCGATCGATGCGCATCCGCACCGGCGAGACGGGCGACGACGCGCTGTAGCGCACCTAAGCCCGGTTGAGACGCAAGACCCCAGCGATATCGCTATCGCTGGGGTCTTTTTTCTGGCGCCGGCTTTCGCAATAACCGCATAGGCGCGCCGGCGCTGTGAATTTAATCCCTCGCTGCCCCGGCACAGTCATTGAAAGTGCCGGGAATGCGGGAGCAGGGAAACGCCTCAGCCAACGCGTTCGATGACTGTGGCAATGCCCTGGCCGACGCCGATGCACATGGTGCAGAGGGCATAGCGCCCCTGCCGCTGTTCCAACTCATACATAGCTGTGGTGATCAGACGCGCGCCCGACATGCCCGGCGGATGGCCGAGCGCCATCGCGCCGCCATTGGGATTGACGCGGCTGTCGTCATCGGCAACACCCAGTTGACGCAGCACAGCAAGGCCTTGAGCAGCGAACGCTTCGTTCAGTTCGATCACATCCATATCGTTGATCGACAGTCCGAGACGGTCCAACAGCTTCTGTGAGGCCGGTGCCGGGCCGATGCCCATGATGCGCGGCGCCACGCCAGCGGTCGCCATGCCAAGAATGCGGGCACGCGGCTTCAGGCCATGACGGTCCGCACCGGCAGCGGACGCAAGCACAGCGGCGCACGCGCCATCGTTCACGCCAGAGGCGTTGCCGGCGGTCACGGTGCCGGGATTGCGGAACGGCGTCGGCAACTTGGCAAGGCCTTCCAGGGTGGTGCCTTCGCGCGGGTGCTCGTCGGTATCGACAACAATCGGGTCGCCGCGGCGCTGTTTGATAACGACCGGCACAATTTCCATCGCCAGACGGCCATTCTTCTGCGCCGCTACCGCATTCATCTGCGAACGGAACGCCATCGCATCCTGGTCGGCGCGAGAGATCTGGAACTCTTCCGCCACATTCTCACCGGTTTCCGGCATGGAATCGATGCCGTATTGCGCCTTCATCAGCGGATTGACGAAGCGCCAGCCGATTGTGGTGTCTTCGATCTTGGCGGCACGGCTGAACGCGCTGTCCGCCTTGCCCATCACAAAAGGAGCGCGACTCATGCTCTCGACTCCGCCGCCGATGCACAGGTCAGCCTCGCCGGTCTTGATGGCGCGGGCGACGGAACCGATCGCATCCATTCCCGAACCGCAGAGGCGGTTAACCGTATTAGAGGGGGCGCTATCCGGCAACCCGGCGAGGAGCGCCGCCATACGACCAACATTGCGGTTGTCTTCGCCCGCCTGGTTGGCGCATCCGTACGACATGTCATCGACCTTGGTCCAATCGACCGACGGATTGCGCTCCATCAGCGCTTTAATGGGGATAGCGCCCAAGTCATCGGTCCGAACCGCAGCCAACGAGCCGGCATAACGGCCGATTGGCGTGCGAACGGCGTCGCAGATAAAGGCGTCAGTCATGTGGCGTTCTCCCATAGAGCCATGAAAATCGACCGTCACTATAGCAGCAGGCCTTAACTGCGCACGCCTTTTTCAAGCTGCATCCGGCCGGTCGTCGTGCGGATTGTCGAACAGGATTCGCTCACCCGCCCCGTCCATATCCTCGTACTGCCCGGAGTTCAGGCTCCAGAGGAACCCGGCCAGCCCTCCGACCCCCAGCAATAGCGCCACCGGGATCAGGATGATCAGTGCGTCCATGGCTTGGGGCTCCCGCGCAATCGCAAGGCATTGACCGTGACCAAAATCGATGAGGTCGACATCGCGATGGCCGCCAGCAGTGGCGAGACGATGCCCGCCATCGCCAACGGAATGCTGACCGCATTGTACATCGCCGCCAGGGCGAAATTCTCCAACACGCGCCGGCGCGCGGCGGCAGCGACTTGCAAAGCTTCCGGCACGGCTGCCAGCGATTGGCCCTGAAACACCATATCAGCGGCGGTTTGCGCAATATCTGCAGCAGAGGCGGGCGAAAGCGATGCATCGGCAGCGGCGAGCGCAGGCGCATCGTTCAACCCATCGCCGACCATCAGCAACCGCTTTCCTTTGGCTTGCCACCGGTTCAGCCGGTCAATTTTGTCTTTGGGCGTGAGGCGGCTTTGCGCATCGGCGATGCCAACGGCGGCTGCGACGGATTTAACTGGCGCTGGCGCATCGCCGGAAAGCAGGGACACTCCAATACCGAGCTGTCTCAGGTAGCGCACGACTTGGGCGGCGTCGGGGCGAAGCGCATCGCTGAACTGAAAGGCAACCGGT
>JAYPXD010000229.1:0-6629 GCA_038135395.1 Alphaproteobacteria bacterium
AACTAGCAGTAAAAAATCAGGGCGGCTGTTGATCAGCCGCCCTTTTTTGCAAGGGATTCAACCGCATTCTGCAAAGCGGCAATCTGACGGCGCAACTCGGACAGGTCGTCTTCCTCCGCAGCGGGAGGAGGCTCTTTAGCAGGCTCGCTTCGCGCCGCTACTGATACAGGATTGAACATCCGGACGGCCTGATCGAACAAAGCCATCTGCTGACGTTGCATCTCCTCTATCGCCGGCGGCATTATCCCGCCGAACGACGTATTAACCTGCTTTTGCACTTCTTGCTGATGGCGAGCGTACCAACCCATAGCCGTTTCCAAATATTGTGGCAATGTCCAACGCATATTATCTTCATACATATAAATAATTTGACGCAAAAAACTGATAGGCAACAAATTTTGCCCCCGGCTTTCTTCATCAACTATGATTTGAGTCAGAACCGATCGAGTCAGATCTTCATTGGTTTTTGCATCCATAACCTGAAAATCGATGTCTTCTTGCACCATCTTGCGCAAATCATCGAGCGTCACATAGCTGCTGGTCGCCGTATTATACAATCGGCGGTTCGCGTATTTTTTGATCACGACCACGCTACCGGATTCGCCCTTGGTGCGTTTTTGGGGCATAGACTAGGCCTCCTGGATGCAGCTCACTGGCGAAAGTGCGGTGAGCACGTGCACAATTAACCAATAGCGATCTTGCACCTGAGGCTCAAGGGTGCCTGAGACAATCCCGCCACTCTACTCGCAATAGCAAACGCCTCCAAACTCCGCAGATGCTCAACCTTTCGCCACACGCTGCACAGCCGAACCGCATCGGCCCCAGGCCGCTTTGGCTGCATTTGGGAACAGCGGCGATTGCGTGGAGCACAGCCGCATTACCCGCAGCTATTATGGCGGCCCAGGCGCGCGGTACAGACCCGCGGGCCGAGCTGCTTGCCATGGTTCGTCTGGCCACGGATCGCTTCGCCAAACTTTCTAAAGGCATAGAAGCCTATCATTCCCACCCTTATTGCCGCGACATGCCATTGCCTCAAACCCTGTGGCGAGGGCCTGGACTGCGACTATTGGACTATGGTTTATCCGGACATTCCAAAGCTTTGCCGTTACTGATTGTACCATCGGTCATCAACCGCCACTACATTCTCGACTTGCGGCCCGGACAAAGCTTTGTCCGATGGTTGGCCGGAGCCGGGCTGCGGCCCTTGGTGGTCGCTTGGGATGATTTGCAGGCGTCCGCAGATACAGCAACAATTGACGGCTGCGTCCTCAATGCGCTGGAGCCAGCCCTGGCTGAGACGCGGAAGCTGTTCGGCAAGGCTCCTCTGGTTCTGGGCTATTGCCTGGGTGGGCTTCTGGCCCTCGCGCTTGCACACCGTCTTCCCGACGAAATTCGTGGCTTGGTATTCATGGCCACCCCGTGGGACTTTCATGTGGGCGGCAGCGGCCTCAGTCGTACAGCGCACCAGGCTTCAATGATGATGGAACCATTGCTCAGCTCGCTTGGGGCATTGCCCATTGATGCGGTCCAAACGCTTTTTTATTCGTTGGACCCGTTCCATGTGGTCGAGAAATTCATAGAATTCGCGGACATCGATCCCACCTCCGAACACGCAAAAGCCTTTGTCGCTCTGGAAGATTGGTTGAACGACGGCCTAGCAATGCCTGCTGCGATAGCAAGAACCCTGTTGGGCGAATGGTATGCGACTAACACTCCGGCAACCGGCGCCTGGAAAGTCTCGGGGCAAGCCATACGACCGTCAGAGGTGCAGCATCAATCGTTGGTGTTGGTTCCGACACAAGACCGGATTGTTCCACCTCTTAGCGCGCAGGCTTTAGGGGCCGCGCTTCCCCGCGCCACGACATTGTTGGTCGAGTCCGGGCACATCGGCATGGTCTCCAGCAGACGTGCGGAACAGATGGTTTGGGCCCCGCTACTTCAGTGGATCAACCAGACTTTTGTCCGCCCTTCCGGCTCCGGATCCTCTCTCGGCTGAAAATGGGCCCAGGCCGCTATTGTGCAGCGCAACATTGTAGCTTACCTTACTGGCAGATCATTCTTAGCGCCGCCCTCAAGCATCAGGAGCCCCCGTCATGAGCACAGAAGTCGTCATTGCTAATGCCGCCCGCACGCCGATTGGCACTTTCGGCGGTGCGCTTTCCTCACTGTCACCGGCTGATCTGGGAACTGTGGCTGTGAAAGAAGCGCTGGCGCGCGCCGGGGTCGCTCCCCAAGACGTGTCTGAGGTGATTCTGGGCCATGTGCTGACTGCGGGACAGGGCCAGAACCCGGCCCGCCAGGCCTCTATCCGAGCCGGCCTGCCGGACATGGTGCCGGCCTACACCATCAATCATGTCTGCGGCTCCGGCCTGAAGGCCGTCGGGCTTGCCGCCCAGGCAATCCGCGCAGGCGACAGCAGCATCGTCGTCGCCGGCGGCCAGGAAAGCATGAGTCAGGCGCCGCACGCCATGTACCTGCGCAACGGCACCAAAATGGGCGATTCCAGCATGGTCGATACCATGATCCGTGACGGCCTCTGGGATGCGTTCAACGGCTACCACATGGGCAATACCGCAGAAAACGTCGCGCAAAAATACCAGATCAGCCGCGAAGAGCAGGACGAGTTCGCCTGCTGGAGCCAAAACAAGGCAGAAGCCGCGATGAAAGCCGGCCGCTTTGCCGACGAGATCGTCCCGGTCACGATCAAGGGCCGCAAGGGCGACGTGGTGGTCGATACCGACGAGCACCCGCGCCATGGCGCGACGGTAGAAGCGATGGCGAAGCTGAGGCCAGCGTTCACCAAAGACGGCACGGTGACCGCCGGCAATGCATCCGGCATCAACGACGGCGCGGCGGCGTTGGTGATGATGAGCCGGGCGGAAGCGGACAAGCGTGGCATTCAGGGGTTGGCCCGCATCGTGTCGTTTGCCCAAGCGGGCGTCGATCCCGCGCTGATGGGCACGGGCCCGATCCCGGCGTCGCGCCGCGCATTGGCCCTCGCCGGGTGGAGCGTCGATGACCTCGACCTGATCGAAGCGAACGAAGCGTTCGCGGCTCAGGCGTTGGCAGTCGGCAAGGACCTGGGCTTCGACCCAGAGAAACTGAACGTCAACGGCGGCGCCATTGCCCTCGGCCATCCGATCGGCGCATCGGGTGCACGCGTCCTGATCACCCTATTGCACGAAATGCAGAGGCGCGACGCTAAAAAGGGTCTCGCCACGCTCTGCATCGGCGGCGGCATGGGTGTTGCTATGTGCGTGGCGCGCGACTGATCAAACTCCAGGCGCCGGCGCTCCAAACGATTGCCGGCACGCCTCCTCCATAGGGTTTGCGGCTCCCGTCCCACTGACGGGAGCCAATTTCGTTTTCACGCGTTGATTCCTAGGTGCAACAGAATACAATTCGATTGTCTGATGAATAATGACATATGCGATGGAGAGAGCGATGAGAAAAATATTAGCATCTGCGGGCGCGGCTGTGGCGATAATGTCCGTCGAGGCTGCCGAGGCAAGCATCGACATCACGCTGCTGCAGGTAGGCCCCGACCTCGTAGTCAGCTTCGATGGAGCGCTGAACACCAGCGGTTTGCCCACATCTTTGGCTAGTACGAACTATTCAACCTTTCGGGCCAAAATAACAGCAGATATGACGGCAGCAATCTCATTTGGCGCTGGAAGCCGTGACTACTATTCCAGTGCTTTTTCGGCTTCACTTCCGCAATTTGCCTTATTCGATATAGTCAACTCTAACATGCCATCCACCGGCGATGTGTTCGCAATCTGGAACGGCGCCAGTTTGTCGGTGCCCCAAGGCCATATCTTCGGCACCCTCTCTGGCAGCATGACCATCGCCGGGCAAAGCTATGCATCGCTTGGCCTGATCGATGGCGTATACACCAGCGGCACGCTGCCATCGGGGGATTTCGTGCGCGTGACTATCGATCATACCCTGGTTGAAAGTGGCCCCTCCCCAGCCCCTGCCCCGGCGACACTCTCGCTGCTGGCGGCTGGCCTTGCGGCACTTGGGATCCGCGCAGCACGGAAGCGGTGAGCGTGGTATCAAACCCTTATGGCATAGAGTGACGAGGGCCGGTATAGAATACGGTCATGAGTGATCGTACATACCCCACCCGCCCTTGGAGCGGCGTTGGCGTGGTCGTTTGGAAAGGCGACCACGTTTTGCTGATTCAGCGCGGCAAGGAGCCGATGCGCGGCTCCTGGTCCATCCCCGGCGGCAGCCATGACATTGGCGAAACCGTGCGCGAGGCCGCGGTGCGCGAGGTGATGGAGGAGACAGGCGTCCAGATCGACCTCGGCCCCATCATCGACGTGATCGATAGCATACGGCGCGACGACGACGGCCGTATCCGCACCCACTACACGCTGGTCGATTTCGCGGCCACCTGGGTGTCGGGCGATCCCGTCGCCGGCGACGACGCCATGAATGCAGAGTTCGTGCCGTTCGAGGACGCACTCGCCCGCCTGACCTGGAGCGAAACCGCCCGCGTCATCCGCGAGTCGCGCCGGCTGCTGGGGTTGGCTTAACAGGATGCCGCCATCGTGATGGGGATATTCGACATCTGGAAACGCGACCCCGACAGCCCGAAAATCGTCGCCCTGCCGCCGGTGATTTATTCCGTCGGATTTCTGGTTGGCTATGCCTGCAATATCTGGTGGGGCCTGAGTTTCGGCGTGGGCAAGGCGCTGGCGTTCGGCTGGATACTGCTGCTGGGCGGCGGGCTTCTGGCGGCCTGGGCAGCCTGGCGCTTCCGGCGTGCCGGCACCAACATTCATCCAACCCACCCGACGACAAAGCTGGTCATCGCCGGGCCCTATCTCGTGACGCGCAATCCGATGTACCTGGCCTTGACCGTCGCGCATATCGGCGTGGCTGCGCTGTTGGATGCGCCAGTGGCTTTACTGGCATTGCTGGTCATTCTGCCAACAATGCATTGGGGCGTCGTGCTGCGCGAAGAGGCATATCTGGAAGCTAAGTTCGGCGAGGACTACCGGCGCTATATGCAAGCGACCAAACGCTATTTTTGAGCGTCATACGACAGCGGACTCCACTCAATAGCCGGCGTCCGGATCGATGCGGTTGGCGAAAGGCGCGCCGGCGCGATAGCGGGCCAATTCGGCAAAGAAGATGTCCAGGGCGCGTTGGATATAGGTGTCCGGGTCGTCCAACAGCACATGCGGCGTCAAAATCAGGTTCGTCTGGTCCCACAACGGCGAACCCGCCGGCAGAGGCTCTTGGTCGAACACGTCCAGGATTGCGCCCGACAGGCGGCCACTGTCCAGCCGTTGGCACAGCGCCGCCGTATCCAGAACCAAGCCTCGGCCGATATTGACGACTCCGGCGCCGTCGGCGAGGCGGTCAAGCGCAGCGGCATCGATCAAGCCGCGGGTCTCCGGCGTCAGTGGCGCAGCGATTACCAGGAAGTCGGCGCCGTCGAGGGCGTCGGCCAGCCGGTCGGGCCCGAACATCGCATCGGCCCGCGGGTCGGGCGCTGGATTGCGGCGGATGACCCGCACCCGCAGGCCAAGATCGCGCGCCGCCTCCGCCGTCGCCGTACCCAACGCGCCGAACCCCAGGATGGCGACCGTCTTTCCCGTTGGGATCGTCGCAAACAGGCGCTCCCAATGATGCCGCCTTTGATTCGACATCAGGGTCGGCATCCGCACCTGCAGCATTTGCAGCAACATGCCGGCAAATGCCCGCGCCTTGGGATAGTGGGTACCGCTGTTATTGGTCAGCACCGCGCCGGGCGGCAGCCAGTCGAGCGGCAGAAGGTCCTCTATCCCGGCGGAGGTCGCATATAGCCACTTCACCTTGGGCGCGAGGCTGGCCAGCCGGTCCTTGGCGAACACCTGGCCGATCACCACGTCGGCGTCGGCATAAGGCGCCATATCCTTCAGGTCCTGACCGAAGCTCATCTCCAAACCGGCGGCGGCATCGGCATGCCGGGCGGCGGCTTGCTCCCAGACAGCGCGGTCCAGGCGCATATGGGGCATTTTGGAGGTTAACCATTCGACATGCACGCGCATCGGCTCAGCGCTCCAGCTTGACCGGCCCCGGCGGGGTCGAGCCCCAGGGCATCAGGGCGACGGCGGTGATCGCGTTTTTCGGCGAGCCGTCGATCAATTTGTCGGAATACGTCAGGTAGACCAGCACCTTGCGCTTGGCGTCCCAAAAGCGGACGACCCGCAGTTTCTTGAAATAGAAGCTGCGGCTTTCGCGAAACACCTCTTCCCCATCCTCATCGGACGCGATTGGCTTCAGAAAAGAGATTGGCCCGACCTGGCGGCAGGCGATGGAGGCGTCCGAGGTTTCCTCGGCGACGCCCACCGCGCCGGCGATGCCGCCCTTGCGGGCCATCGACAGATAACAGGAGACGCCGGCGACCTTGGGGTCGTCGAACGCCTCCACCGCGATATGCTTGTTCGCGCCTACCCAGTTGAAGGCGGTATCGACGCGCCCGATTTCGTCGGCGCGAGCCAGTGGCGCAGCGCAAAGCGCCAGCACCGCAGCGACAGCGCCCTGCCAGCCACGCATGGCGCCGGCCTAGTCGTCACACCGCAGGCAGCGGATTTCACCGAAGATTTCGTCCTGGTCGCCGTCCTGGATCG
>JAYPXD010000230.1:0-3097 GCA_038135395.1 Alphaproteobacteria bacterium
ATCACCCGAAAAACGCCGTCAAAACGCAGAAATCAGGCTTTCCGGAGGTCTCCCCCTTTGACCCGCCACCCCGCCCCGGTGCTATCCTGAGCGCCTGACATTCACCCCTGCGGGAGGAGCCTCCGATGATCGAACGCAAACAGGACGGCGAGTTTGTCGTCATTTCCAACGGCATGCTGGGCTATGGCTTTCGCGAGCAGTCGCTGTGGGATGCCATTGAAGCCGGCGTCGACCTGATTGCCGCTGATGCCGGGTCGTCCGACCCCGGCCCGTACTACCTCGGCTCTGGCAGGCCGTTCGTCGGCGAGGCGATGACGCGGCGCGACCTATCGCTGTTGGTGCGGGCCCAGCACGCCGCCGGGGTGCCGTTGGTGATCGGCTCGGCCGGCGGCGCTGGCGGCGATGCGCAGGTCGACGGGTTGCTGCGCATCTTGCGCGACATCCTCGCTGAACTCGGCATCACCCGCAAAATCGCCGTGGTCCGTACCGAACTCGATAAGGCAGTGGTGCAGGATGCCTTGGCCAACCAGCGCATCCAGACATTTGAGACGAATGCACCGCTCGCGCCAGGGGATATCGACGCGGCCAGCCACATCGTCGCCCAGATGGGCTGCGAGGCCTACTGGCCGGCTTTGCGGCAGGCGCCCGACATCATCATCGGCGGCCGCGCCTGGGATGTCGCCAATATCGCCGCGCTGCCGCTGCTGAAAGGCTACGACCGCGGCCTGACGCTGCATATGGGCAAGATCGTCGAGTGCGGCAGCCTGGCGGCGCGGCCGACGGCGGGCGGGGACCTGATCATTGGCCGCCTGCGCGAGGACCACTTTATCGTCGAGCCGCCGAACCCGGATCGCTTTTGCACCGTCCAGTCCGTCGCCGCCCACACGTTCTATGAAAAGACCGATCCGTTGATGCTGGCCGGCCCCGGCGGCACCGTCGACCTGACGCAGACCCAGTTCGAACAGATCGATCCGCGCCGGGTCAAGGTGACGGGCAGCGCCTTCCACAAGGCGGACCGCTATACCGTCAAGCTGGAGGGCGCGCGGCTGGCAGGGTATCGCGCCATCACCATCGGCGGCGCCCGCGACCCGAACTTTATCGCCCACATCGACCAGATTCAGGCGGACCTGGTGAGCAAGATCGCCGAGACGCAGCGGGGCATTATCGATCCGGAACGCTATTCGATCACTTTTCACCGCTATGGCATCGACGGCGTTATGGGCGCGTGGGAGCCGGTAAAGCAGGCGGCGCACGAGATCGGCCTGCTGATTGACGTGATCGGCGATACGCCGGACATCGCCGAGGCGGTCTGCGGGTTGGCGCGGTCGTCCGTGCTGCATGTCGGTTTCCCCGGGCGTGTGGCGACGGCGGGCAATATCGCCTTCCCGTTCTCGCCAGCTGAGATTGAGGCCGGGCCGGTCTATGAGTTCAACATCTACCACCTGATGGAAATCGATGATCCGGAGGGCTTCGGCCGCCTAGAGTGGCTGCAATGAAGGTTCTAAGCGACATTGCCGAGGTCATCCGCTCCAAGAACGCCGGGCCATTCGTGGTGACGTTCGACGTATTTTTCAAAGACAAGGCGGATTTCGAGGCCGTTCGTGCTGCCGGACTGGTGACGCGGCAGGCGGTTTGCCGGCTCTACAACGTCGGCGACAACGAACTGGTGGGGTTCGAATATTATCCGTTTGCGAATGCCCTGAAATTCTCAATCCAGCGCAGCGTCAGCGCCGGCGGGCCGCTCGATGCCGATTCATACGGCGCGCAACAGCACGCGCCGCTGCTGGACATGCCGGCCCTGCCGGACTGACATGGGGCCTCATCCCTTCGGAAATACCTCAGTCAGGATGGCCAGGCCATTCAGCGCCCGCGGAAAGCCGCTGTAGGGCCCGGTCTGGATTACCGCCTCGATGACCTCTTCCTGGCTCAGGCCGATGTTCAGGGCGGACTGGCTGAACTTGCGCAACTGGCTCTCCAACCCCAGGCCGGTAAAGGCGGCGATGGCGACTAGCATGCGTTCGCGGTGCGTAAGGCCGGGGCGGCCCCACAACTCGCCATAGCCATAGCGGATCGCCGATGGATAGAGCGCGCCGGTAATGGCGTTGCCCGGGGCGGCATAGCCGCCGGTGGCGCGCTCGCCATGCAGCTTGGCCATGACGTCATGTCCGGCTTCATCCAGTTCCTCATTGCTGTGGTCGCGCGCCGGCGTTTCGGGCGTCGGCACGCCGCGCGCAGCAAACACTTCGCGCGCCACCTCGACGGCGGCCTCGGTGGTGGCGAACCCGCCATAAAGGCCGGCCTGCAGGAACGCTTCGAGCATGGCCAGCGGCTGCACGCCGATTTCCAGCGCCGAGCCGATCAGGTTGGCCAGCTGGGGCCGCAGATACGGGCTGCATACCGCCAGCGTGCACAACATGCGATCGGGCTTGGTAAGGTGCGGGCGGTCCCAGATGCCGCCATAGGCAACCTCCGCCATCAGGTCGCCGAAGCCGGGCAGAAGGTCGGGCGCGGGAGCGGGAAGGCCGAGCGCATCGCGGACGGCGTGGCCTTGCCGGCGGAGATCTTGACGGGTCATGGTCATGTCCTTGCAGAATTGGATGATTCGGCGGGAGATTAGCCTGGAAGCCAGCGCGAGGGAACGCTTCCCGTCCGGCGTGCGTCTGCCTACAATCTTCCGAACATCCGACGCCCAACCGAGGAACCTCGCCCCAATGCTCTACATGGTGGAAATGGACCTGCCCGACCGCTCGCGGCTGGCGGAATGGCATGCCTGGTACAACGCCCATATCGGCAAATTGCTGACAGCGGACGGATACGACGGCGGCCAGCGGTTTGAGGCGCTGACCGCGACGGCCTCGCCGTTTCTGGCCATTCATGACGTGAGCGGGCCGGAACTGTTTACCAGCAAGGGCTATACCTCGGTCGGCGGCCCGGCCGGCACAGGCGAGTGGCGAACGCTGATGAGCAATTGGCACCGCAACCTCTATGACGGCATGGCGACCATGCCGGCGGTGGCCGATGGTCGGGTTCTGGCGCTCGCCGCCGCTGGCGCGGCGATCCCTGCTGCCTATGCGGGCCGTGTGCCATGGGTGGAGAA
>JAYPXD010000230.1:3107-6599 GCA_038135395.1 Alphaproteobacteria bacterium
CGATGGCGCGGCGTTGAAAGGCGTTGCCGGCGTCACGCTCTACTGCCCGATTTCGCCCAAGTTTACCTGAGCCCGACATGGCGGAAGCGGATGTCATTGTCGTAGGCGGCGGCGGCGCCGGCATGGCCGCCGCTATCGAGGCTGCCCGTTGGGGCCGGCGCACCGTGCTGCTGGAGCAAAACCCGGCGCTCGGCGGCAGCACGGCCTGGTCAGTCGGCTCAATTTCCGCCAGCGGCACGCGGCAGCAGAAGGCCGCCGGCATCGCCGATCATCCGGACGCGCATTTCGAGGACCTGGAGGCCTTCGCCGGCCCTCTGGCCAATCGTGATAACCGCGCGCTGCGGCGTATCCTGGTCGATAACACCACGGAGATGCTGACTTGGTTGGAGAGCCTGGGCCTGGTCTTCGGCGGCCCGCACCTGGAGCCGCCGCATCGGGCGCCGCGCATGCACAATGTGCTGCCCAATTCCCGCGCTTTCCCGGAAATGCTGGGGCGCGAATGCCGCCGCCTCGGCGTGCGCCTGTTGCTGGGGACGCGGGCAGAAGGGTTGTTGCAGGATGGCGGGCGCGTTACCGGCGTTCGCCTTGCCGGTGGCCAGGAATTGCGCGCTGCCGGCGGCGTTGTTTTGGCGGGCGGCGACTACAGCGCCAATGAGGACTTGCGGGTGCGCTTTGCCGGGCCGGGCAAGGCCGGGCTGGAGGCGGTCAATCCGACCGCGACCGGCGGGGCGATCGCCATGGCGCTGGCGCTGGGCGCAGAGGTGCTGAACGGCGACCTGATGAGCGGCCCGACCATGCGCTTTGTCCCGCCGGCGCGGGAAAGCCTGGTTCGTCGCCTGCCGCCGCGGCCCTGGCTGGGCAAGGCCGTGCGCTGGGCCATGGATACACTGCCGGATGCCATTCAGCGTCCCTTCGCCATGAGTTTCCTCACCACGGCGCTGGGCGTCTCGCGTGAGTTGCTGGCGGCCGGCGCAATCCTGGTGAACAGCGATGGCGAGCGGTTTTGCGATGAACGGGCGAGGCCCGCGGCGGCCGTGCCGGACCAGCCGGGACGGCTGGCCTATCTGGTGCTGGATGCCGGCCTGGCGGCCCGCTTCACCGCGTGGCCGCATTTCGTCTCGACCGCGCCGGGCGTGGCCTATGCCTATCTGCAGGACTACCGGCGCAATCGCGGCGACATTTACCACACGGGCCGGGATGGCAACGCCTTGGCGGCAAAGCTGCGGGCGCCGGCATCGGCGCTGGCTGACAGCCTACGCTCCCTGCCGGGCGGAGGGCCCTATGTTGCGCTGGGCCCGATCAAGAGCTATGTCGTCTTTACCGATGGCGGCCTGCGGGTGACCGAGCGGCTGGAGGTCGTGGGGCCGGGCGGCGCGGCCATTTCAGGGCTCTACGCTGCTGGCTCGACCGGGCAGGGCGGCCTGTTGCTGGAAGGCCACGGCCACCACCTCGGCTGGGCGTTCATCTCCGGCCGCATCGCGGGCAGGCACGCGGCGCATGCTGTGGGAATGCCTTAGTCGGTGAAGCTCTTGGCGATACGGTCCAGCCCGTAAAAGCGGATCAGTTCCTCCACCCGGTCGCGCGGGGCTTTGGCGGTGTAGTAGCCGCCGCCGGCTGGCCGAATTCCGGTCGACGCGGCGAGGTCGGCCTGCAATTCCGCCATTTTCATCGCGGCGCCGATGGCGTCGATCACCGGCACGTCGTCGACGCGGTTGACGCCGTTTTGCGCCAACAGCACGCAGAGCGGCGCTTCGCCGGGGATAATCACCTCCGCGCCGTCGCGGATCATGGCGCGGGCGGATTCCTGGAAGCGGGCGATGACCGGTTCCGGCTCATTGAAGCCGGCGACCACGTCGTTGAAGCTGAACCCGACGTGACGTACCCCGGCCAGGCGGCTGCCAAGGCCATAGCGCTGGACATTGGCGGTCAACTGCTCGCTCAGCGCGGGGATGAAGTTCAGGATGCCGAACCGTTCGCCCAGGGTGCAGGACAGCAACATTGCGGCTTCGCCATAGCCGACCACCGGAATGTTGAGCAGGCTGCGGGTTTCCTTCAACAGAATGTCCGGGATCGTGCAGATGGCGAAGGCGTCGAAGCCCTGCCGTTCCGCATCCAGGCCGGCCAGCATGAACTGGCTGCTGTGCAGGTGTTGCAACGCCGCGTAGCTGATATCGACGCCCGGATATTCGGTGCGATAGGTATCCGGGTGCATGCCGTGCAGCACGACTTCCGTATCCGGTCGGCAGACTTTGGCGATATGCGCCTCCAACGAGGCGCGGTAGGGGGCGAGGTTGGCCAGAACGGTAAAGCTCTGATGCCAGATGCGCAGGGCCATAGTAAAAATTCTCCTGTCCGGTCGGTGGCGCCTGATCAGGCCAGTGCCGCGGCCGCCTCGCGGTAAAGGCTGCGCTCGGCGACATGGTCGAAGCCGATGCCGGCGACGTCGTCCAGCAGGATTGCAACTTGCGTTTTGCGTCCGGCCCGCACCGCGGCATCCACCAGGATTTGGAAAAACACGTCGCGCTGTGCGTGGCTGCCGCCGATCTGGTGCAGGTCGCGGCGCACCGGCCAGAGCAGATCGACGGTTCGGTCATATTCGCCTTTGCGGTGGGCCGCGATCGCTTCCACCACCGGAACGCCCAGTGTCTGGGTCACTGCGCCGATGATGCCATGGCTGGCATCCTCGCGCTGCATATCCGCTACCAGTTCATCCACCAGGTCGAAGCGGCCGACTGCGGCCAGCGCCATGGCGTCATGGGCGCTGCTGAAGGGATTGGCGTGATCGGTGATGCGGCCGGCGCAGATCTCGGCAATGGTGTGCCAGCGGTCACCGACATCGACCCCGCGCAGCTCCAGCCGGGTCAGCAGCGAGGCGACGTTCTGCAGGTCGATGGTGGCGTCCGGCATGGCCTTGACCAGCGGAGATTCCGGGTTGCGTACCTTGGTGTCCAGCAGGTCGAGGATACGGTCATAGTGGCCGCGTTCCAACAGGAACAGGCACAGGTGCCACCAACAATGGTGCGCGATCTGGTTCGATGTCGCCCAATTGCCGGACAGAGGCTCCATAAAAGCAATGCCGTCGTCGACGCGCGCCTGCATCACATAGGTGTGGGCGACCGCGTGGGCGCCCCAGGCGCTATCCGGCAGCCGTTCGACGGCGTCACGACCGCAACGTTCGGAGGTCGCATAGTCGCCGCCTTCCTCGTTGGAAAAGGCGCGGACCGCCTGAAACTGGGCGAAGTCCAGCGTGTTCTCGCTCCAGGCCGGCGCGGCGCGCTCGACGATATCGCGCATCCAGCGGCTTTCACCACTCCAGAACAACTCGAACTGCGCCAGGCGATGCGCCAGGATATCGGTCGGATTTTCCGCCAAGTGGGTTTCCATGACCGAGACCCCGCCCTGCAAGCTACCGCGGTTGGCGATGCGGACGGCCTGATCGAACGCCTGCATCCGTTTCGATGCATCGGCCAATGCGGGCTTGACGTCCGCCAA
>JAYPXD010000231.1:0-1782 GCA_038135395.1 Alphaproteobacteria bacterium
GATTGGCGCATGGCAGCGACCCCAATCACGGTACGGCGTCGCGAGGGCTCTATATCTGTGTCTACACCGCCGCGGATGCCGTGCCGTTGGCGAAGAACCCGATGCCGAACCCGAACGAGGGCAGCATTATCCGCGGTAGGGCGGCTCGGGTCGCGCGGTTGACGGTGCCGGAGGTCGAGTTGCCGGCCCAGCCAAAGAGCGCCAGCTTCTTTACCGTCCAGGGCCAAGCCTCGAAAACTGCGGCTGAATAGCCCTAAAACCCAATTTGATCCCTGATGCTCAGGTCAAAGAGGCTGGTACGTACGGCTCCACTGCTCGGGCCTGTACACTGATCAAAGAAAGAGGCGCTGCCCTTGCGGACAGCGCCTCGCCTCACCTTAGTCCACAGCCAGGTTACGCAGCCGATGGCTTGCCTCGGTTCGCGACCCAGGCGAGGCCAATAGCCGGCACCAGTAGCACTGCTGCAGCAATGGTCAGCTGCAGGTTGGTGTAGCCGACCAGCGGACCGCCTGGCAGCATCATAGCCAAGCCGCCGATGAACAGCATGATCCGCAGCAGGAAGCCGACCGGCCCCCATACCGTCAGGCGCCCGACGCCCACCAGATAGCCCTGCAAGGCCGCGGACAGGAAGACTACGCCGATGATGGCGGTGGCAAACACAAAGCTGACATGGATAAAGCTGCCTTGCCCGATCAACGCCGGGTTCAGGGCAAAGAAGAAGGGCACGAAATAGATGATCGTGCCGAGGCGCATTGCCTCCAGGCCGGTCTTGATCGGATTGGCTTCTGCTACGCTGGCCGCCGCATAGGCGCCGATGGCGACCGGTGGCGTGATGAACGAGATCATGCCCCAGTAGAGCAGGAACAGGTGCACCGCCAGCTTGTCCAAGCCGCCTTGAACCAGCGCCGGCGATACGGTCACCGCAAGGAACAGGTAGGCCGCCGTTACAGTCATGCCAATGCCCAGGATAAAGCTGGTCACTGCGCCCAAAATCAGCAGCGCAATGACGTCCTGCCCGGCGATATTGACCAACTCATACGCAATCGAGCCGATTTTGCCCGACAGGGTCAGCGCGCCGATGATCAGGCCGATGCCGGCCAGGATTGCGGCCAGTTCGGTAAACAGCTTGCCGATGCCGACCAAGAAATCCATCAGCTTGCGCAAATTCCAGCGATGCCGGGCCGAGGCCTGGTTGATCAGCAGCAGTAATGCCGTGGCATAGTAGGGGGCCTGCGCTTCACGCTGCATGTACATGAGCATGACGATCAGCAGCGCGAAGACGAAGATAAAGTACCAACCGTTCTTCAGAACATCGCGGGCCTTCGGCAGTTCGGACTCCGGCAGGCCTTTCAGATTATAGCGGGCTGAATAGGCATCGATCTGCACGAACAGGCCGAAATAATACAGGATGGAGGGGATGATCGCCGCCAGCACGATTTCCGCGTAGGGGATTTCCAGATAGGTCGCCATAACGAAGGCGGTGGAGCCCATGATCGGCGGCATCAGCACGCCGCCGGTCGATGCGCAGGCTTCGACGCCGCCGGCATAGCTGGCGCGGAACCCGACGCGTTTCATTGCCGGAATGGTCATCACGCCCGTGGTCAGCACGTTGGTGATGACCGAGCCGCTCATCGAGCCCATCAGGCCCGACGCGAAAATCGCCACTTTTGCCGGCCCGCCGCGGAATTTGCCCAACATGGCGAACGCCAAGTTCAGGAAGAAAGCACCGCCGCCGGTAAACTGCAACGCCACGCCGAATACGAGGAAGCCGACCACCAGGTT
>JAYPXD010000231.1:1792-6584 GCA_038135395.1 Alphaproteobacteria bacterium
GATGGAATGCGGCTGCGACTTCCCAAGACGTCGCCTGCCCCTGGAACACGCCTGGGAAGACATCGGCGTAGACGGGGTAAATCGACAACAGCACGCATATAGCGAAGATCGGAATGCCACCGGCACGTCGCACTGCCTCCAGCACAATCGCCCACATGACGAACGCCAGGATCGCCGGCAATTCCGGCGGCAGATACTCCCAGCCGTCCAACAGAATCTCGTTACCATGCATCACGAAATAAACGGAAATCGCAAAAGGGATCGCCGCCAACATCGTGTCGTACCATGGTACCCGATCGATTGGTCCAACGCCGGGCCATGGCTGATAGAGCAGGAACACCAGAGGCAACAACAGGCCGAGCATGGAATAAAAGTACTCGGTTTCCAGCGGCACATACGTGCCTATGCGATGTCCGAGGCCGAAGATCACATAGATCGACAGCGCAATCGATAGCAGCGCAGATGTCAGCAGCACTGTCCACCAGAAGGGGGAGAGTTTGCGATGGCGGTCGATCGAGGCTTCGGCTTGTTCGATCGCCTGTTCCGCATTGAGCGGATCGGTGTCCG
This sequence comes from Alphaproteobacteria bacterium, assembly GCA_038135395.1. Lineage (GTDB taxonomy): Bacteria > Pseudomonadota > Alphaproteobacteria > Bin95 > Bin95 > JACKII01. Next base: position 2,360 of record JAYPXD010000231.1, read on the forward strand.
AGGACGGGCGTGTCATGAGTGGGAACTGCTCTTGTGCGGATGGCCCTACAGGCGGTCTCGGCTGCGGGACGAATAGCCCGTCGCCAAACGATGCAGGCGACGGGCGGATTGAACAGGCTTCAAGCGGCCCCCTGACAGGGAGCACGCCTGGGATCCATCTGGCGGTTAGCCCTCTAGCGGTTTCGGGAACGGCACAGACATGCCAGCCGCCTCCAAATGCTGCTTCCGGACGGCCAACCACTTGGTTTCATAATCGTTACCGGTGATTTTCATTGCTTTGAAGGCTTTCCAAGCGTCCGCCAGCACCTGATTGCGCTTGAGCAAAGCATCCGTGTTAGCCTGGTTTTCAGCAGTCCATTTGCCAATTTCTTTCCAGTAGGCAATAGAGCCAGGATGGTAAGGGAATATCCAAGACAGATTCTGGTTCTTCACCTGGTATCCGTCCATGCCAGGACCGGAATCCTTGTATGTCTCGTAATTTTCCATCACAGCCTTGGTCAGGCTGTATGCGGTTTCGTTGGCCATACTGGGCACTGAAACGAAAATTGGGTATGGAAAGCCTGCGCCCTCAAACGAAGTACCGCCAAATGGGTTTTTCTCGATGGCGACGGCGTTCGTAACGTTGACAGGATACCATTGCGGCGCGATCGCAACTGCACGTTTCCAGGCTGCCTTGTCTGCGTGTGGGAAAGGCAGGTGGATCAGGCTACGCGGACTTGCGCTGATCTGGTTATATTTGCTGGAAATGGTCGACCCATAGGCGGCATCGGCTTGGCCGTCGATAATGGCCTGCATCGACTGGCCCCAACCCGGAACCTGGACCTTTTGCACGTCTTTCCAGGTAAGGCCGCCGAACGCCAGCACAGCCGTCGCGTTCAGGTTCAGCGCCGGTGAACCCTTAACCCAGGTGACGCGCTTGCCCTTCAGATCGGCCCATGACTTGACACCGAGGTCGCCGGCGACGATCAGGCCGGCGCCATTGCGGCCGATATTGTTGAACAGGTTATAGAGCGGCGTCGGCCCCCAACGGTCATTGGCGAACATAAAGACGCCTTCCTGACCGAAATAAGAGGCAATACCGCAGGCGCAAATTTCCGATTGATTGGCTTTCAGCGGCAACATCCGGCTGACATCGTTCTTGCCGGGAATGATGCGCAGATCGACATTATATTTGGCCTTCAGCATATTGCCGAGCCCGACCGATTGCGCGTAACCGGACGATGTCGTGCCGTAGGCGGTCCAGGATATCTGGCTGGGCAGCTTGACGTCTGCTGCAACGGCGCTGCCGGCGGCGAGTCCCGCTGCCAGCGTAGCGGCGATCAGAGTTCGCATCATTGGTTCTCCCTGTACTGTTTGTCAGAAAATGGCTGGGCCGGAAACCAGGCGACACCAGCCGTGCTTGGCGCAGCGATTTGAGCATGCACAAATCGCCAGAGCAACAATAACGACCTTACGCGCCGACAGCTTCTGTCACCTGCCGGCGCGATTGGTCATGGACTGTTCGAGTGGTTATTTCGGCTCCGGTAGCGGCTTGCCGAACGGAACTGCCATGCCCGCAGCGGTCAAATGCTTGGCCCGCACCTGAAGCCACTTGGTCTCGTAGCTGTCACCGGAAATCTTCATGGCCTGGAAATCCGCCCAGGCGGCCGCCAACACGTCAAGCCGTTTCAGGTTGGCATCCTGATTGGCCTGGGCAGCCTCGTTCCATGCGCCGGCTTCCTTGTAAAAGCGAATGGCGCCGGCGTGGTACGGGAAGATCCACTGGAAGTTCTGGTTCTTCAACTGATAGCCGTCCATGCCGGGGCCGGCGTCTTTGTATGACTCGTAATTGGTGATGACAGCTTTGGTCAGGCCATATGCCGTGTCATCGCTCAAAGACGACATGCCGACAAAGATCGGGTAGGGGTAGTTGTTGCCTTCGAATGGAATCTTGCCGGAGGTGTTTTGCTCGCCGCGAATGGCGACTTCGACGATTGATTTGTTCCAGAACGGGGCTACCGCCTTGGCGCGGGCCCAGCCGGCTTCGTCATTGTGCGGCATGGTCACGTGGAACAGGCCGCGCGGGCTGGCGCCCAATTGGTTATAGACGCTGGAGATAGTCGAGCCTGCAGCCGCGTCCGACTGGCCATTGATAATAGCCTGCATCGACTGGCCCCAACCCGGCATGACGACCACTTTCACGTCATCCAAAGTCAGGCCGCCGAATGCCAAGGCCGCCAAAAGGTTCACCTGCAGCGCCGGCGAACCCTTGACCCAGGAAACGCGTTTGCCTTTCAGGTCGGCAAAGGACTTGATACCCAAATCGCCGGCAACAATGGTTGACTGGCCATTGCGGCCGATATTGTTGAACAGATTGTACTGTTTCACCGGGCCCCAGCGGTCGTTGGCGAACATAAAGACGCCTTCCTGACCGAAATAGGCGGCGATTCCGCAGGCGCAAATATCGGCCTGGCCGGCTTTCAGCGGCAACATACGGCTGACGTCATTCTTGCCCGGAATGATGCGGAGATCCGTACCGTATTTCGCCTTCAGCATATTGCCGAGGCCAACCGATTGGGCATAGCCGGACGATGTGGTGCCGTAGGCTGTCCACGAGATTTGCTTCGGCAAGCCGTCAGCAGCAGTGGCGGCAGAAGTGCCGAACAGCGCAAGCGCGGCGGCAGCGAGGAAAGATCGCATTGGTGTAATAACCTCCCATTGAGTGTAGCATCTGCAGCCTGTTGTCAGGTTTTACAGCAGGGCTGGAGGGAGTTTGTCACAGTCATTCCTGATAGGCTAGACCGGATAGCCGGGTTATGCCGTTATCTGCGGAATTTTTATCATGGAGCGGGATTCGCCAATTCGCTTGGTCAGGCCGATTTGATCCATGTACTCCAGCACCTCGATTGCCACGTTTCGGCCAATACCTGTGGCGTCTTTAAACTGTTGTGCGGTGAACCTGCCGTCCGGTTGACCGTCGGCAACTTGGCGCGCGATTGCTGTCAGGCTGTCGATTGCGCTTGGCGGGAAAAACCGGTTTTTCGCAACCGGCGCGACAAGGCCCAGATTGGCGGCGCGGCGCAGAACCGACTCGATCCGGGCCGGCTCCTCGGCCGTCACGGCGGCCAGTTCGCGTACCCGCGGCGGGCGCAGGCCGCCTTCCAGCAGCAGCGGCTCCAACTCCTCCCACAGCGCCCTGTCTGTGTGCGCCATGGTGGCCTCGTGACCGGCCAGCGCGACCATGGGGCCGACTTTTTTGGTCACGCCATCGGCGAATGCCAGAGCCATGGCCGCCGCCCAAGTTGGCCGCGGCATCGAGGAGGGCAGCGTGCGCCGTAGCGTTTCGGGCGGGGTGCCCGCGCGGTCCCGGTGTTCGTCATGCCATCGGTGCAACGCCGTCTCGACATGCTTGACTAAGGTTGCGGCTTGCTGCGGAGCGAAGGACAAACCCGCGGCGGTGCGGACGTCAAGTCGCTGGCTGATGGCGTTGACTTCATCCGCGGTCATGTTTTGGGCCGTCGCCAGCGAAGCCAAATCGATTCCGTTCGGCGATACGTCTAGCGCGGCCGAGAAGGCTTCGCGCCGGTCGCGCAGGCTCAAGGCGTCGAGAAACGCCAGCCGCTCTGCGGCGCGGCGTCCGCGCGCCGGTGCGAAGGGGTCGATGACCCGCCCGCCGCCCAGGGTCCATTGCGCCGATTGATCGCGCAGGACAAACCGGTCGCCTGCTATAGCGCCGACGGCATGATCCAGAACGAGCTGGCCCCAGCCGCTTTCCCCCTGCTCCAAACGGCGGCCTTCCAGCAGCGCCAGCCGGCCGGTCACGTCCGATGCTCCCAAGTGGATATGCACCGGCTGGCGGTCGCTCAGCGCCAGACCTTCGCCTTGGGCGACCCGCACCCGCACATCGATCCGGTCGGTTGGCTTGTGGGCCTCGGGCGCAACGATCCAGTCGCCGCGGCGCACGATCTCCTTATCTACGCCAGTGATGTTAAGGGCGAGGCGTTGTCGTTCGCGGCCGGTCTCGCTTTCGGCGTTCTGTGCGTGGATCGACCGAACCCGGACCTCCCGTCCGATCGGCGACAGCACGAGTCGGTCTCCGACCCGGACCGCGCCGCTGACCGCCGTGCCGGTTACGACCAGTCCTGCGCCCCGCATTGTAAAGGCCCGGTCGACAGCCAGGCGGAAATGGCCGGATACCGGCGGGCGGCGAATCGCGTTTGCTGCTTCAACCAGCCAGGTCTTGAGG
>JAYPXD010000232.1:0-1537 GCA_038135395.1 Alphaproteobacteria bacterium
AAAACGTCCTGCGTATTAGAGGCTCGCAACAGCCACCATCCATCCGCCGTGTTCACGCGCACGCCATCCGTCGCGTCAACATCCGCTCCCGCCTGAATTAACCGCGCGTGGACCTCTTGCCGGACCACGAATTTACGGTCCTCCGCGCACGTGAACCGCAATTCGGGCGTGTTGACGACGACCGGAAGCGTCTTGCGGAATTCTTCCAGGGTCAGCTTGCCAGTCGCCAATATCCCCAATGTTCTGACAGCGACATACAATGCATCGTCGAAGCCATAATACCGGTCGGCATAAAATATATGCCCGCTCATTTCACCGGCCAAAGGCGCTTTGACTTCGGCCATCTTGGCCTTGATCAGGGAATGGCCGGTCTTGTACATCATGGGTTTGCCGCCCGCGTTCGCGACGGCGTCGAACAACACCTGGCTGGCTTTCACATCGGCAATGATGGTTGCGCCGGGATGCCGTTCCAGCACGTCGGCAGCCAACATCACGAGCAGTTGATCTGCCCAAAGCACTGCGCCGGCGCCATCGATTACGCCGATGCGGTCGCCATCGCCATCGAAGGCAATGCCGAGTTCGGCGCCAGCCGCCGTAACCGCCGCCTGCAGCTGCTGCAAGGTTTCCGGCAATGTCGGGTCCGGATGATGCACCGGAAATGTGCCGTCAACGGGAGCATTTAGCACTGTGTGCTCGCCCGGAAGGCGGGCAACCAAAGCCTCGACCGTCGGGCCGGTTGCGCCATTGCCGCAGTCCCAGACGACTTTCAGCGCGCGTCCCGGCGTGTAGTCCTGCAAAATCCGGTTGACGTAGGCAGCGTTGATATCGACGCTGAATTCCGTTCCGGCCCCGGTCGCGAATGTTCCAGCGGCGGCAATCCGGCCGATTTCCTGAATATCCGAGCCAAAAAACGGCTTTTTCTGCAAGATCATCTTGAAGCCGTTGTAGTCTGGCGGATTGTGGCTGCCGGTAATCTGGATCCCGCCGTCAACGCCCTCCAGGTGGTAACAGGCGAAATACAGCATGGGTGTCGGGCTCATCCCGATGCGCACGGCATCGACCCCGCCTGCCAAAAGACCTTCGACAACCGCATCCGCCTTAGTCGGCGACGACAGGCGACCGTCATAGCCAACAGCGATCTTACGTGCACCGCGCGCCCGGGCAATCGTCGCGAAAGCCCGGCCAATGGCGCGCGCATCCGTCACAAACAATGTCCGATCAATCACGCCACGAATATCGTACTCACGTAGAATAGTCTGATCGAACTTGTGTTGCATTACCATTATTCAGCCTCCTCAGCTTGCTCCAACAAGATACTTTTCCCGGAGTAACCACGGCCGATCCCATAGTATGTAAAACCAGCGGCCCTCATTTCTTCCGGCACATAGATATTGCGCATATCAACCATAATAGGCGCCTTCATCAGGTTTTTGACACGATCCAATTGCAGAGCCCGGAATTCATTCCATTCTGTTACGATCGCCAGGCAATCTACCCCGTCCAACGCATCGTAAGCGCTTTTCGCATAGTATGGCCC
>JAYPXD010000232.1:1547-4073 GCA_038135395.1 Alphaproteobacteria bacterium
CTTAAACGTGAGGCCCAGCACGGCTGCCTTCTTGCCACGGACAACCTCCGGGCCGCCCATCGCATCGATCACGCGGTCCGCCATCGCCAACTTGCGTCGATCATTGATATCGATAACCGATTCAATGATGCGGAGTGGAGTGCCGTATTGACGCGCTGAATAGGCTAATGCGAGCGTGTCCTTAGGAAAACAGGACCCGCCATAGCCCGGTCCTGGGTGGAGAAACTTGCTTCCGATCCGCCCATCCAAGCCAATTCCCTTTGCGACATGCTGCACATTGGCCCCGGTCTTTTCGCACAGGTCGGCAATTTCGTTGATGAAGGTGATTTTCGTCGCGAGAAAGGCGTTCGCTGCGTACTTAATTAGTTCCGCAGTAACAATCTCCGTGAAGACCATCGGCACTTCCCGCAGCGATAGCGGACGGTACAACTGCCGCATCTGCTCGCGCGCCCTGTCGCTTTCCGCGCCGATCACAACCCGATCCGGACGCATGAAATCTTCGATAGCCGCGCCTTCGCGCAGGAACTCGGGGTTCGAGACCACATCCCATTCCGCATGGGCCGGCGCATGTTTGGCGACGATCCGAGCGACCTCTTTCCCGGTCCCAACCGGGACCGTGGATTTGGTCACGACCGTCGTATAGCCGGACAGATTCAGCGCCACTTGCTCCGCAGCGGCGTAAACGTATCGCAGATCGGCATAGCCATCGCCACGTCGGGATGGTGTTCCAACCGCAATGAACACCAGGTCGGCAGCCGGAACGGCTTCGGCCAAACTGGTCGAGAAATGCAGGCGGCCCGCCTTGCAATTGCTTGCAACCAGATCGTCGAGACCGGGCTCGTAGATCGGAATTTCGCCTTTTTCCAGCGCCCGGATCTTGGTCTCATCGACATCGACGCAGGTCACGTCAAAGCCGAACTCGGAAAAACAAGCCCCTGTCACCAAACCCACATAGCCCGCGCCGATCATTACCACTTTCATCGAAGCAACCCTTTCCGGTGCCGATAATCCCAACCGTTACGCCGAAGGACTCTGTGAAAAATACGGCAACAACGCCGCGCGCATATCCTCGCCCAAATCTTCGCGGGCCAGCGCCAAGGCAATATTTGCCTCCATAAAGCCGATTTTGTCGCCGCAATCAAAGCGCCGCCCTTCAAACCGCAGTCCATGGAACGGATGGGTGCCGATTGTCCGCGCCATAGCATCGGTCAATTGAATTTCGCCGCCGGCGCCGACGACTTTTTCCGCCAGATAGTCCATCACGCGCGGCAACAGCACATATCGGCCGATAATCGACAGCGTCGATGGCGCCACCTCCGGGCTAGGTTTTTCCACCAGGCCCTTGACCGAAGCCAACCGGCCATCGTCGCTCTCAACGTCCAGGATGCCGTATCGCTGCGTGTGCGCGCGCGGCACGTCCATGACCGCGACGACATTGCCGCCGGTCTCTTCGTACACTTCCAGCAACTGCGAAAGACACGGGGTTTTCGACTGCACCAGATCGTCCGGCAACAGCACCGCGAATGGCTCGTCGCCGACCAATGGGCGGGCGCACCAGACCGCATGCCCCAGGCCCATAGGCTCCTGTTGGCGGACATAGGAAATCGACCCGGGCGGCATCATCATTTCGCGGACGATTTCCAAGGCATCATGCTTGTCGCGCCGCTGCAACATGGCATCCAGTTCAAAGCTGTAATCAAAATGGTCCTCAATCGCCGCCTTGCCCCGGCCGGTGACGAAGATAAACCTTTCGACACCCGCAGCGCGTGCCTCTTCAACCGCATATTGGATCAAAGGCTTATCCACAACCGGCAGCATTTCCTTCGGCATTGCCTTTGTCGCGGGCAAGAAGCGTGTTCCCAGTCCACCGACGGGAAAGACTGCGGTACGAACTCTTTGTGGCATAGGGAATTCCTCAAGCGCTCGCGGTAATTCGCAGGTCCGCATACAGTTGATTGTCTAGGCTGCCGATGCGGTTAATCGTCAATGCGTCAGTAATACCTCAGGTTTCTCCGAGCAATAAGGCTTTCGCCGCATTGATTTTGGCCGCCAGGTAGGGGCTGCCGCCTTTGTCCGGATGCAAGTGCTGCATCAACCGACGGTACGCCAACCGCACAGCTTCATCGTCTGCTTCAGGCGTCAGGCCTAGGACGCGATAGGCTTCATCTCGGGACATCGCGCCATCGTCCGCCGTTCCGGCGTCGTCCGCCCCGTCTTTCCCCGCCGCCCGGCGCCACTCCGCCCCCAGAGTCCGGTCAAGATAGGCTTCCAACAGACGCGCGCCTTGAGCGTCCACCCCTGCCATCCACCGGTATAGATCGGCGAGCAGGACTGAATCCAAATCGGAAAGGCGTCGATCTTCGAACGGACCGGACAGTACAACGCCATCCATATCGCCGGAATCATGGTCAAGCTCCATCGCCAGCGTTTCTGTCGAGACATTCGAGCGTTGACCGCGCGTCGGCCCCTTGCCGGCCTTGTGCAGATTTTTCAGACCGCGCAAACGCAGCAGCCACGGCAACAGCG
>JAYPXD010000232.1:4083-5310 GCA_038135395.1 Alphaproteobacteria bacterium
CAACAAACATTGCCCAGGACCAACGCCCCACCGCCACCAGCGCTATAATCGCCGCCACAATCAGCAGAAAAGCGATCACCTTTGCGATACCGGCGACCTGGGACGGCGGCGCCTGTACAAACCAGCGACCGATCAACAGCAAGCCCACCAACAGGGCTATGCCGAGAAAGAAATAGATGACCACGGCGCGCAGTCCCTCCCGTTCGCATCCCGTCCGCTATCGTCGCGGCAACGCCTTGACCGCCGCCGCCAGCCGTTTCACCTCGGCGCTCTTGCCGCCAGAGTAATCGGCCAGCGCCTTATACCCGCCCGCCGCGAATACCGCCACGGCGCGTAGCAGTTCCGCCAGTTGCGCCGCGCTCGCCTCGTCGAAGGGGCAATACGCGCCGCCGGTCAGCTTGGCAATCTGTTGAAAGGCGTTGGCGGCGAATGGGTTTTGGCCCTCCTGGAACAGGAAAGCCGGCACGCCGGCCAGCCCCAGTTCGCCGGCGCGGTGGCAGACCTCGTCGATATCCTCCTCGAAGGCATCGCCGACGAAGACCAGCGCGCCCACCTTCTGCTTTTGCGCCTCATCGCGGGCGTGTTTCAGCACTTTGCCGATCTGCGTCTGGCCGCCAAGGCAGGTAACCCCGGTCATCACCCGCAGCAGAGCGTCGGAGTCTGCATACCACTTCGACGCCTTGCACTCGCCGAAGCCGCGGTAGAACACCAGTTGTACCGCCAGGTCGCCGACCTTGGCCGCCTCCTGGAACATGCCGGCCTGCAGGTGCATGGCCCGATCCCACGACGGCTGGCGCGAGGCCGTGGCGTCGAGCGCAAAGATCAGCCGCCCGGCCGCGCTTGCCGCCGGTCTCGGCGCTGCCTGCACCTTTGCGATAAAAGCATCCACCGCCGCCGAGCGAGGCGAGTTTGCGGTCAACCCGCTCCAGCTCTTGTCGAGATCGCGTGTCATACTTCCGAATGTGGCGCTTACCGAGCGTATTGGGAAGAGGGGTGTGATGTCATGGCTCCTCCTCTAGGAGGCTTGAGGCTGCGCCGGATGCAAAATTTGTCCTTTTATCGAACCGTTCTTTGTGTCCTCCGAGGAAGGGCCCGTTCGCGCGTGTGGTTTTTACACGGTTCGATACGGCGTATTGGCTCGGCAACAGGGACGAGCCAATTTGCAAAAAATGACATTTGGCTCTGCAGATAGGCTGCGCCTTTGAAACAATTTGCTTCCTGTCTTAC
>JAYPXD010000232.1:5320-6575 GCA_038135395.1 Alphaproteobacteria bacterium
ATATTATAATAGACTAGAACTCAAAACTTTAATTAACCAATAATACAGGTTGAATCATGCTGAGTGTGACGCGCAGGTTGACGATGGCTGGTGTCATGTTGGCTTTTGCCGCTCCGTGGATGGTCGCGGGCACGGGCGCAAGGGCGACGGTTGTGCAGACAGGCTCCCGAACCGTGGCCGGCGGCGCATCGGTCTATGACGTACCGGGTGGGGCCACGACTATCGGCGCATCCGGTGTTACGCCGTGGACTATCAACTTCACACCCAGTGCGGGATTGCGGTTTGTTTTTCCATCCATCTCCGGGACCACCAGCTGTGGCACTGGAATCATGGTAGGCGCGGATGGTGGCTTGTGCTCGTCTCCCACGACGGCCAATCCCGATGGGCGGATGGTGGTCAGTGGTGCGAATGGCGTCAGCGGGATTTGGCTATCTGGGCAACCGGCACGACAAATGGCGCTGGTCGGTGTTTTTCAGGGATCGGCGACGCCCCAGCAACCGGCCCCTTCCATCGTTTATGATTCTCAGGCTGCTTACGACTTTCGTTCGTCCAGCCCTGCACTCAATCAAGCATTTTTCATTGGCGATGGCAGCGTGCGCTTCATCAACGATGGCTCTTCATTTCGGACCGGCGACGGCAGCGTTCGCGTCCTCAACGACGGTTTGTCCAACACTGTCCTGATTGGCGAAGGGTCGGTGAGATTCACGGGCGACGAGGCTACCGGTTCGGTCGCACAATTTGGCGATGGCAGAGTGCGCTTCATCCAAAGCACCGTCGACGGCAGTTGGAGCTATGAACGCACAAATGCCAGCGGCGCTGTTGTTGACGACGGGCCATTGGGCACTGACAACAACTTTGTCATGGGTGATGGCTCGGTGCGGTTTATCACCGACGGCCTGTCGAACACGATTTTGTTTGGGGAAAGCAACGTCAACCTGCGGGGTAATAACGCCGCGGGCTGGGAGGCTGTCTATGCTGACGGTAGCATGCGGAGACTTGGCTCTACAGCGAACTTTGTTGCTGGCGACGGTAGTGTCCGTTTTGTCAATAACGGCGCCTCGTTCCAAACCGCGGACGGTAGTGTGCGGGTAATCACTGACGGTCTTTCCAACACCGTTCTGATTGGTGAGGGCGGCGTCTCCTTCTCGGGGGATGAAACCGCCGGTTACACCGCAACATTCGGCGATGGCAGCGTGCGCTTCATCCGAGATGGGCTTGGAGGCTGGCAATACGATCGCTTGGACGCCGCTGGCGA
>JAYPXD010000233.1:0-5252 GCA_038135395.1 Alphaproteobacteria bacterium
CGTTCCTCAACAGGGTGACAAAGCGGATCTGGTGGCTGGACCGCGGCCGCCTGCGTCAGACCGAGCGGCCCTTCAGCGAATACGAGAAATGGCAGGAAGAGGTCCTGAATGAGGAAGCGCGCGAACTGGACCGGATGAACACCGTGATCGCGCAGGAACTGCGCTATCTGCAACGCGGCGTCACGGGCCGGCGGACCCGCAACCAATTGCGCCTGCGGCGTCTCGCCGACATGCGCGACGCGCGTTCCGCCCTCCTGGGCCAAAAGCGCGGCAAGGCGCAGATCGTGCTGGATGACGGCGACGTGCGCAGCCGTATGGTGATCGAAGCCAAGGAAATCTCCAAGTCGGTCACGCTGCCCAACGGCCGGCAACGGCCGCTGATCACCAATTTTTCCACCCGAATTCTGCGCGGCGAGCGCATCGGCGTGCTGGGGCCGAACGGCGTCGGCAAAACCACGTTGCTGCGGATGCTGACGGGGCAACTCAAGCCCGACGAAGGCCGGGTGCGAGTGGCGAAAAGCATTCAGCCAGCCTATTTCGACCAGCACCGCGCGCAACTGGACCCGAACAAGACGCTCTGGGAAACGCTCTGTCCCGATGGCGGCGACACGATTTTCGTCGGCGATACGCCGCGCCATGTCGTTGGCTATCTGAAGGATTTCCTGTTCCCGTTCGACCAGGCCAAATCGCCGGTAGGGACGCTATCGGGCGGCGAACGCAACCGACTGCTGTTGGCAAAGCTTATGGCGCAGAAAAGCGACCTGCTGATCATGGACGAGCCGACCAACGACCTGGACATGGACACGCTCGACCTGCTGGAAGATGCGCTTGGCGACTATGAAGGCACGCTGCTGCTGGTCAGCCACGACCGCGAATTCCTCGACCGCACCGTCGCCAGCGTGATCGCCCTGGAGGGCGACGGCAAGGCGCGGGAATATGTCGGCGGCTACTACGACTATGTCCGCCAGCGCGGCCCGGTGGCCAAAGGCGGAACCGGCTTTGCCGGCGGCCCGGCAATGGTGGACAAAAAGCCGACCCCGCCGAAGCCCCTGCCGCCAAAACCGGATAAGTCCGGCCGAAACCAACATCGCCTCTCGTTCAATGAACAGCGGGAACTGGATGAGTTGCCGGACCGGATCGCCAAGTTGGAAGCCTATATCGAACAGGCCAACGCCTTCCTGGCCGATCCTGACTCCTATAAGCGTGATCCCGGCAAGTTCGAGAAAGCCATCGACCGCCTCGCCGAAGCCAAAGAAGCCCTAACCGGCGCCGAAGAGCGATGGCTGGCCCTGGAGACCAAGCGGGAAGAAATTGAGGCGCAGGCATCGTGACCGGCCTCTCGATCGAATGGCGCCCCTCCCCCAATCACACCGAGCGGCGGGGCCGCGCGCGGGTCGAAATATTGGTGCTGCACTATACCAATATGACCAGCGCCGACGCCGCGCTTGAACGGCTCTGCGATCCGCGGGTTGAGGCCAGCGCGCACTACCTGGTGCGCGAGGACGGGCATATCTGGCAACTGGTGGCCGAACACCGGCGGGCCTGGCAGGCGGGCGTCGCCTGCTGGCGCGGCGAGCGCGATGTCAACAGCCACTCGATCGGCATCGAAATCGCGCATCCCGGCCATATTTGGGGCTATCGCCCGTTTCCGCCGGCGCAAGTCGCCGCGGTCCTGCAGCTCAGCCAGGGCATTGTCGCACGCCATGGCATCGAAGCGCGCAATGTGGTGGCGCACAGCGATATCGCGCCGAACCGCAAGGAAGACCCCGGCGAGTTGTTCCCCTGGGCCAGCTTTGCCAAAGCTGGCGTCGGGCTCTGGCCACGCGACACCGCGCTGACCTTGCCTCAGCGTGCGCTGCCGCCACTTGTCGCCGTACAGGCCGCTTTGGCCAGGTTCGGCTATGAGATTGAGGCCAACGGCTCATTCGACCTTGCCACGCGAAATGCGATATTGGCCTTTCAGCGGCATTTTCGACCACAGCGGCTGGACGGCGTCTTCGACAGCCAATGCGCCGCCATTCTCGAAGATTTGTTGCGTCAAAGCGATTGCGCGGCGGACGAAGGCTTCCTAGGTTAGCGCCTCGGTCAGGCGGTCGGGCGACCGCTCTGGGTTTTCGGACCCGGAGAGGAAAGTCCGGGCTTCACGGAGACACGGTGCCGGCTAACGGCCGGCGAGGGTGACCTCAGGGAAAGTGCCACAGAAAGGAAACCGCCCCGGCAAGACCGGGGTAAGGGTGAAAGGGTGGCGGTAAGAGCCCACCGCGGTGCTGGCAACAGCACTGGCACGGTAAACCCCACCGGAAGCAAGACCAGATAGGAACGGCCGCCGGCGCGGGCTGTGTTTTCGGACATCGCCGGCGTTCGGCAAGCCCCGTCTTCGGGCCGTCGTTCGGGTAGGTCGCATTGAGGCGATTGGGCAACCAGCGCCCCAGATGAATGGTCGCCTCCCCACGATTTTTTTCGGAGGCAATCGCAGGGAACAGAACCCGGCTTACAGACCGCCTGACCGGCATGACCCGCCCCCAATCCCCATATGTTCTCTTTTTCTTCACTTAATTTTTTATTAATTTTCTGTTTTAAAGAACAAATATAGCCATAATAGTGAGCAATTATGGCACGCATTTCTCTAGCATACTTCTTTCAAAATCGCATTTTTACCTTTCCCTTACCCTCATTTCCCCATAATATCCCAATTCTCCCCATGAAACCCTTACCCAACCCCAAATTGGACCATTCAGAAGGGTTGGACGACGGAAGGCACAGCCGGCGCTCGCCATGTCGATCTTTTCAGGCACACATGAGTCCAATTTGGACATGAAGAAAGGCGGCAGAGTGACTCTGCCTCGGCCTTTCCGTGTGCCATTGCCAAAAGCCGGCGATGCAGAGGAAATCAAAGAAGTCTCCTTATTTTCTTCTCCAGAGAAACATTACCCAACAATTTTCGGATGTGCCCAATCCGCATTAGATATACTAACCCAAATTCAATACCAATTGGATGATCATTACGAGGATGGCGAGTTAATCGCGTCAGACATCATCGGAACCGCCCGGCAATTCCGGACGGAGGCGACGGGACGGTTGAACCTGTTGCAGGATTTCATCGACTTTGCCGGCCTGACCGACAAGGCAATCTTCTTCGGCCAAGGCGGATATTTCGAGATATGGCCGGAAGGCGGCATCGAGAAATATCGCGAGGCCAGGCGGACCTGCGTCACCCGGCGAATTCTGATGCGGGTGGCAGGTATGGCCGCCGCCGGAAACGCCAGGGGGATCAGCCCGTGATCGCCCCCCGCCCCCACATTCCGGTCATGGCCCGGGAAGTCATCGATCAGTTGCAAGTTCACTGCGACCAAACCTATGTCGACGGCACGCTCGGCAACGGTGGCTACACCGCCATGATGTTGGATTGCGGCGCTGGGCGCGTGATTGCGATCGACCGGGATCCGAACGCGATCCGCGATGCAAAGGCCTTGGCCGACCACTATGACGGCCGCCTGCAATTGGTGCACGGAACGTTTGGAAATTTGGCCGCTTATGTCGACGGCCCAGGATCGGTGGATGGCATCGCCTTCGACCTGGGTGTTTCGTCTATGCAACTGGACCAGGCCGAACGCGGATTCTCGTTCCAGCAGGACGGGCCACTCGACATGCGGATGAGCATTGATGGCCCTAGCGCCGCCGATCTGGTGAACGAAACCGACGAGCGGGCACTGGCGGACCTCCTGTGGAAATTCGGAGAAGAGCGACATTCCAGGCGAATCGCCCGGGCGATCGTTACCGCAAGAGCGGAACAACCGATTACCCGCACAGCGGAATTGGCGGCGCTGGTCGCAAAGGCCGTGCCTCGGCCCGACCCGCACCACCATCCAGCGACACGTGCCTTTCAGGCACTGCGCATTGTTGTAAATGACGAATTGGGGGAGTTGGAACGTGGCCTAGCAGCTTCGGAGGCCGCATTGAAGCCTGGCGGGCGATGCGTGGTCGTATCGTTTCACTCGCTAGAAGACAGAATCGTCAAAAATTTCTTCCGTGACCGGTCATCGGCGCAGCCAAAAGGCTCGCGTCACATGCCGCACCAACCGGAGGCCAATGCTCCTGCGTGGCGATTGCTGACCCGACGGCCGATGACGCCGGGCGCAGATGAGATCGCCGCCAACCCGAGAGCACGGTCAGCCCGGCTGAGAGCGGCGGAGCGGTTGCCTGCGAACGGAAGGACCAATTGAGATGATTTCGCGTGCAACAATCTTTTGGCTCATCGCCCTCGCCGGCATGGTGTTGGTCACGGTAACCGTGTCGCTGAAGGTTAACCGCGTAACCAAAGCAATTGAGGCTACTGCGAATGATGCGCGGATGATCCAGCAGCGGATTGCCCTGCTGGACGCTAGCTATCAATTGTTGGTCTCTCCGGAATACCTGGCACCGGTAGCTGCCCGCCATCTGCCGCTCGTGGAAATCCGCGGCGACCAATTATTGCCGCTCAACCAGTTGCCGGACCGGATTCCACTGCCGACAGCGCGCGCGCCCGAGCCAACGCCAGGACAAAGCAATCAGCCCTCGGCAGAGCGGCAGCACAATCAGCGGTCGGCTGAAGCGCCGCTCGCCGCCCCGCCTGAAAACCCGCCCGCAGCCGGCATGCCGCCATGGCTCCAAGCCCAAGGCCGCAATGCTCTACAGCCTGTAAGCCTTCGAACATTGCAGGGGAGGTCACAATGACTGCAACTTTACTGTTACCGGGATTGGACCAGGAACAGTCTGCGACCCAAACTGCAGCCGCGCCCGGAGGGGTATTTATTCCACCGCGCCAGGCCCGCGGAGCGGAACGGTGGCGCCTGCTTGCCGTATCCGCCGGACTGGCCGTCGCCATGGGGGTGATCGCGGTAAGACTCGTGCTCACCGCAGCCCCCAGCACGGTCCCGACAGCAAACGCCTCCCCCATGGCCGCCGTCAAACCCGTTCAGGTGACGCCAGACGCCAATGCCCGGTCGACCCTGCCCAGAGCCAAGATTTTTGACCGGAACGGCACTCTGCTGGCCTTTAGCCTGCCGGTGCACTCGCTATATGCGCATCCCAAAGATGTTCCAGACGCCAAAGCCACCGCCGACGCTCTATCCGCCCAATTCCCTAATGTGGACCGCGATACGATTCTCCGCCGGCTACAGGACCCTGACGCCAAATTTGTCTATTTGGCGCAGCACTTGACCCCGGCGGAATATTTCGAGGCCCTGTCCCTCGGCTTGCCTGGGGTCCAGGCC
>JAYPXD010000233.1:5262-5779 GCA_038135395.1 Alphaproteobacteria bacterium
CACGTCGTCGGTGCCACGCGAGCCGACCAGACCGCGCTATCCGGGATCGAGGCCTATTTCGACGCCGACTTGGTTGCGGCCGCGCAAGTGCCGATGACGCTGAGCCTGGACGTCCGGGTGCAAAAGATCGTCCGCCAGGAACTGCAAGAGCAAATTGATCTGTATGCGGCCAAAGCGGGCATCGGCATCGTCATGGATGTCCGCAGCGGTGAATTCCTCGCATCGGTATCTTTGCCGGATTTTGATCCGAACAGCACGGGGCCTCGCGACCCTAACCAGGAGATGAACCGCGTCAGCAGCGGCGTTTATGAACTGGGATCGGTCTTCAAACCGATCATCGCCGCAATCGCTTTGGACAACAACTTGGCAAAGAGCGACACGATGTTCGATGCATCGCATCCGATCTTTGTCAACAAATACCCGGTCAAAGATTTCCACGGCAAAAATCGCTGGTTATCGATGATGGAAGTTCTGAAATATTCCTCGAATATTGGCGCCGTACGGATTGCCAGCGTTG
>JAYPXD010000233.1:5789-6573 GCA_038135395.1 Alphaproteobacteria bacterium
TCGGCGTCGAAAGGACTGTCGAATACTTCGACAGGTTCGGACTTTTAACCCCTCCCAGCATGGACATTCACGAAGTGCAGGCTCCGCTCGTACCAAAGCGTTGGCAGGAACTGGACGTGGCGATGTCCTCATTCGGCTATAGCTTAAACGTGTCGCCTGCACAGTTCGTTGCCGCGTTCTCATCGCTGGTCAACGGCGGCACCCTCTACAGCCCGACATTCCTTGCGATCAATGACGCCGACGCCGTGCAGGGGACCCGGGTGATCCGTCAGGAAACATCGGACACGGTCCGCAGCATGCTGCGGTCGGTCGTCGATGGCGGCACTGGTCGAAATGGCGACACCAACCTATATCCGGTCGGCGGCAAGACCGGGACCGCGCTGAAACGCAGCCCGACCGGCGGCAGCAGCTCGGACAAGCGCCTGTCGTCGTTTATCGGCGCCTTCCCGATCGATCAGCCGCGCTATGTGGTGTTCGTCATGGTTGACGAGCCGCAGGAGCGAATTGAGGTCACTGGCCGATATGCCACCGGCGGTAAAGTGGCGGCGCCGGCGGTCAGCCACATCATCGACCGGATCGCGCCAATGCTGGGCGTGCAACCGCGACCGGCGCCGACAATGGTTGCAACCGGCAAGACCAAAGCGCGCGGAATTCAGACTGCATCGGTACGGAACTGATCGAACCGGAAAAGGCAAATGCGATGGAGGGTTGCGACGCATCGGCAGTGGTAAAGCAGGTCACAGGATTGACCGCCGATTCGCGCGCCATAGGCCCGGGCATGCTG
>JAYPXD010000234.1:0-6564 GCA_038135395.1 Alphaproteobacteria bacterium
CCCCACCGGCCGCCTGCTGCGCGACGCCAAGCTCTACGAGATCGGCGCCGGCACCCAGGAAATCCGCCGCTGGCTGATCGGGCGGGAGTTGATGGCGCAGACAGGCTAGGAGATACACTGTCTGCATCATTCAGATGGCGTGTCGGCAGTGCCGTCAGGTTACCGGCTGTTCCGTCTTGCAACGAACAAACCCGCGAGGCCGAGGCCTAGAACTGCAATGGTGCCTGGCTCTGCGGCGGTCACGGGAAGGCCGAGTTCGGTAACCCGCACGTTATCCAGGCCAACGTCGAATCGTCCGCTCATCGTAAAGCGCAAACCGAGCTCGGTAGCGCTCGCGACGAATTCCATGGTCTTTGCTTCCCAGTCTTGCCAATAGTTTGCCAGGTCATTGGTGGCAGAAAATGTTTGTCCGGGTGTTGCCGATCCGGATACGAAACTCACATCGATCATCTGGGTCAAATCAAAGCTTTCCGCCGCCATCATGAAATCGAGGCGGTAAATTAAACCCGGCGTCAAGCCTGTAACGGTCGTTGTCCAGGTGGTTACGCCGGGTGTCACAAATCCGCCGCCGCCGATGATGAACTGCATGCCTTCGCCGGCGACTGTGATGGTGCCGCCACCGTCCAAGTAGCCAACGCGCCAGATCGCACGGTCTCCCTCCGCGCCGGCCCGGGTCCACCCCAGTACGTGTAGTAGATTCACCGATGATGTCAGTGGCGCGATGTTGACGTCTTCAAACGAGCTATTCGGGACGAAGACTGCCGATGCGGGCGACCATACAGCGATGCCCGCAGCAGCGAGGGCCGCCCAGCTCCCTAGGCGTTTGCCGAATACCATTTCCACTCTCCATTATGCGTCATGATGTATGCAATTTGGCTAAGATGACGCGATAATCGACCGTATTACGTATCACGGTATTGTAAATGCCGTCTGTAGGCTTAATACCGGACAACGGCGGCGAACGGGCGTCAATGACCAGCCGATCGCGAATGGCGGTAATTGGCAGCGATAAGGCCCTGCGCGGCGCGATGTTGGGCGTAGCTTAAGCCGGGCCACCAGCCAACCATGGTCAGCCTCCAGGAGACCGGCGCTGGCACGCAGAACAACCGCCGACTGCCAAGTCGGCGGAGGTTGATAGTTCGTGTCCGGCCGTGGTGGTTAGCGCCGTTCTTTCAGCAGGTCGCGGATTTCCTCCAGCAGAACTTCCTGCTTGGGCGGAGGCGGTGGTGCTGCCGGCGGGGCTTCTTCCTTGGCAACCAGCTTGTTCATGCCGCGGATCAGCAGGAACAGCACGAATGCCACAATCAGGAAGCTGATCACCGCATTGATGAACAGGCCATAGCCGATCACCGGGATTCCGGCCTTTTTCGCTTCGGCGACCGAGGCCACCTCGGTTCCCGACAGATTGATGAAAAGACTGGAAAAATCGACGCCGCCGGTCAGGAGGCCGATGGGCGGCATGATAATGTCATTCACCGCGGACTGGACAATGGTGGTAAAGGCCGCGCCGATGATGATGCCGACGGCCATATCCAGGACATTGCCGCGCAGTGCAAATTTTTTGAATTCCTGAAGCATGTGGTTCATCCTTTCGAACAGTGACCATTATGTGCCCCCGAATTGCTGCGAAAATACGGCAGAGTTGCCAATGATGGGGCCGAACCGACCCGCACCAGGCCTTGGAGTGCCAATCGCCCATGTTTCATACGATTCTCTGCGATATGCTGGAAATTCGCTACCCGATTTTGATGGGGGCGATGCAAGGGGCGGGAAAACCTCGGCTGGTGGCCGCCGTCAGCGAGGCTGGCGGCCTCGGCGTGTTGCCTACCTTCGGTGAGACCGAGGCGGACCTGCTGCGGCAGATCGAGGAGACGCGCGCGCTGACCGACAAGCCCTTTGGGGTGAATATCACCCCGGTCGGTCGGGCTTTCACCGAGAAGCGCGCCGCAATCTGCATTGACCAGCGGATTCCCGTAGTGACCACGGGCCTGGGCGACCCGGGGCCGGATGCCGTCGGCGCAATGCGGAGCCACGGCATCAAGGTGATTCCCGTAGTGCCGACGGTGCGGCATGCGCTGAGGGTCGAGGCGGAAGGCGCCGACGCCATCGTCGCCAGCGGCACGGAGGGCGGCGGCCATGTCGGCTATATCGCAACCCTGCCGCTGGTGCCGCAGGTGGTCGATGCGGTGAAAGTCCCGGTCGTCGCCGCCGGCGGCATCGGCGATGGCCGTGGCTTTTTGGCGGCATTGGCGCTGGGCGCGGTCGGCGCGCAACTCGGCACGCGCCTGATTTGCACGCCGGAGGCCCAGGACCCCGGCTGGTACAAGGAAATGATCCTCGCAACCAATGAGGAGGGCACCATCGTTTCAAAGGCTTTGACCGGCAAGACCACCCGGGCGTTCGCCACCGCCGAAGTTCGGGCCTATGAGGAAGCGCGCCTGCGGGGGCTTTCCGGCGAGGAGTTGAAACCCTTCGAGCGCGCGGTGCGCCAGGGCCGCAAGAAAGGTGAAGACTATGAGGGCGCGCGCCAGGCCGTGGTAGGCCAGATCTGCGGCATGTTGAAGAACGAGGGCGACATCAAGCCAGTCGCGCAGGTTATCGAGGACATGATCCAGCAGGCGGCGGAATTGGCGCGCCGCACGGCTGCCATGCTGTAGCGGTTGCACGACATCGTGATGCCCGGTCTGCGCGACAGTGCGGTTAGGGTCGCGCACGATCCCATACTCAGTCTTGGATGCGGAGGCATTGGAAGCGGTGCGAATTCTCCTTGCCCTGGCAGCCGCGGTGCTGCTGTTGACCCGACCCTTGGCCGCTGCCGACGCCGAACGCGAAGTTGCGATCGTCGCCGGCGGCTGTTTCTGGTGTGTCGAATCCGATTTTGACCACGTGCCGGGCGTGCTGGAGACGATTTCCGGTTATACCGGCGGCGCTGTCATGAACCCGACCTATCAGATGGTCGGGCGGCACAATACCGGCCATCGCGAGGCGGTGCAGATCACCTTTGATCCGAAGGTGATCAGCTATGAACGGCTGCTGGCGATATTCTGGCGCACGGTCGACCCGACGGATGCGGGCGGACAGTTTTGCGACCGGGGCGAGCCTTACGAGACCGCGGTGTTCGAGCTGAACGATGCGCAGCGGGCAATCGCCGAGCGGTCCAAGCAAGAGGCTGCAAAAGCGCTGAACAAGCCGATTGTCACGCCGATCCTGCCTGCGCGGACGTTCTGGCCGGCGGAAGATTACCATCAGGACTACCACAATACGAACCCGATCAAGTACAAGGTCTATCGCTGGCGCTGCGGCCGCGACCAACGGCTGGAGGCGCTATGGGGCGATCAGGCGCACATGGGACTGACCAAGCCATAAACTGGCGCTGCGGCGTGCTGAGCCTGCTTGCCAAGCCGCGCGGAGCGCCTTAGCTTTCCACTCAGCCAATGAACTTCTGCCTGCCGATAGCGAGGACGCCCCATGGATTTCGAACTCACCGACGAGCAACGCCAGCTGCAAGATAGCGTCGCCCGGTTTGTCCAGGATAATTACAGCTTCGAGCAGCGCCGCGCGATCGTTGCGACCGAGGCCGGATATTCCGAAGACCACTGGAAACAAATGGCGGAGCTGGGTTGGCTAGGGCTGTCCCTGCCGGAAGATCATGGCGGCATTGGCCTCGGGCCGGTCGAAACGATGATTCTGATGGAGGAATTCGGCAAAGGCCTGGTCGCCGAGCCCTATTTGGCCACCGTGGTATTGGGTGCCGGGGCCATTGTCCACGGCGGATCGGTTGATCAGAAGAATGCGATCCTGCCGGCCGTAGCGGCAGGCACGATGAAGCTGGCCCTTGGCTTTGCCGAGCGCCAGTCGCGCTATAATCTGGCTGACGTTGCGACCAAAGCCGAGAAAAGTGGTTCGGGCTACAAGCTGAATGGCATGAAGGGCGTCGTATTCGGCGCGCCGTCTGCCGATAAGATCGTGGTGTCCGCCCGGACGTCCGGCGGTCCGCGCGATGCCGATGGCATCACGCTGTTCGTCGTCGATGCCAACCAGGCCGGTGTCTCCGTGCGCGGTTATCCCACTGCCGACGGCCTGCGCGCCGGTGAGGTCACGCTGGAGAATGTCGAGGTCGGGGCGGATGCGGTTGTCGGCGCGGTCGGCGGCGGTCTGCCCGTGCTCGAAAAAGTGATCGACCACGCCATTGCCGCCATTGCGGCGGAGGCGACCGGCGCTA
Source organism: Alphaproteobacteria bacterium (assembly GCA_038135395.1). GTDB lineage: Bacteria > Pseudomonadota > Alphaproteobacteria > Bin95 > Bin95 > JACKII01. Next base: position 4,223 of record JAYPXD010000234.1, read on the forward strand.
TGAGCCACCTGAACGACATGACGCTGGAATACATCAAAACGCGCGAGCAATTCGGCCAGCCGATCGGCAAGTTCCAGGTTTTGCAGCACCGCATGGTGGATATGTTCATCGCGCACGAAGAAGCCAAGTCCATGGCCATGATGGCGGCGATGCGCGTGGAAGAGGCGGATGCCGGCGAGCGCAAGAAGGCGATGTCTGCTGCGAAGGTGCAGATCGGCAAGTCCGGCCGCTATGTCGGGCAGCAGGCGATTCAGCTGCATGGCGGCATCGGCATGACCGACGAGTATGCTGCCGGCCATTATTTCAAGCGCCTGACTATGGTCGACCGCAGCTTTGGCGACGTTGACTTCCATCTGAAGCGCTTCAGCGACCTGTCATAAGGTTCGCCGCAGGCCAGAGATTGCCAGAAACACCGGTCCGAAAGGGCCGGGGTTTTGCTTTGCCGGGAAGCTGGCGAAATCGACGGCTTGGCATCCCGGGTGTCGACCGGCCGGTTGCCGCATGGATGCGCGACGGCCAATCCGGCCGGTCCCGATGCAGCGCGGGGATCGCTCCCTATATAAGGTCATGGCTCCATTTGATGCGAGGACCTCGTTTGACAGCCGATGACCGCTTTTATGCGGACCTGCCGACCTTTGCCGACTTCGCCGCAGTCGCGGACTTGGATGCCTATGTGCCGGCGCCTCCGGACTGGACCGTTCTGCATACCGACATCGTTGATTCTTCGGGCGCCATTGCGGCCGGTCGGTACAAAGACGTGAATCTGATGGGGGCGGCCGGCATCACCGCCGTATTGAATGCTGCGCCGGGAATAGAGCTTCCTTATGTATTCGGTGGTGACGGCGCTTCTTTGCTGGTCCCACCGGCGGTGGTTGCGGTGGCGCGGGCGGCGTTGATCGGCCTGGCGGGGGTGGCGCAATCCCGGTTCGGGTTGACGATGCGGGTCGGCGAGGTTGGGCTTGGCGCGATTCGCGCACGGGGGGCGGAAATCACGGTCCGGAAGTTCTCCTTGAGTCCCGGCAATACGCTCGCCCTGTTTGGCGGCGGCGGTTTGGAATTGGCCGACCGGCTGGTGAAAGATCCTGCTCCTGGCAACCCGTTCCGCTTGCCGGTTCCTCGCGAGACGCCGCCGCCTGATCTCGACGGTCTTTCCTGCCGGTGGGAGCCGCTGCGGGCCGCCAACGGCGGGTCTCTGACCCTGATGCTGCGCGGCACGCGTCCGGATAGCGCCAGCCAGTCTGGGATATTGCGTGAGAGCCTTTCGGCGATCCAGGCGATTCTCAGCGATGATGGTCCGGCTGTTGCCCCGGTGCGTCGTGAGACGCTGCGGTTCCGATTCCCGCCGCGGACCCTTTGGTCGGAGGCGAAGGCGACTGCCGGCGCGGCAAGTCCTTGGCGACGTCTTGTGACGGTAACCGCCGTGTCTGCGATTTTTGCGGTGGCCAAGATGCTCAAGACGACGGTCGGTCCGGTGCACCTGCCGACATATCTGCGCGAATTGCAGGCCAACACCGACTTTCGCAAGTACGATGGATTCCTGCGGTTGGTATTGGACGTCACGCCGGACCAGGCGGATGCGATCGAAGCTTATCTCGGCCAGGGGTTCCGTGCTGGCCGATTGGTCTATGGCAGCCACCGGGCGTCGTCGGCACTGATGACCGGCTTGGTGTTCAGCTTGAAAGCCGGCCGGCATATCCATTTTATCGACGGCGCGGACGGCGGATTTACCACTGCTGCTCAAGCGGTGAAACGCCGCCTGGCGGACCTTCCCTGAGGTTGACCTTGACCAGGGTGGGGGAAATCCGGGCGCCGGAGGCGGTGGCGGATGACGTCCGAGACCGGATATGCTGACTGACTGCGGAGAACAGGTTATAAAAATAGAACAAAAAAAGAATATACTATAGGCGTCATGCGCGTTATCAAAAACAACTATAAATATTTATATTGCGCCTATAAGTTGGCTCTTTTCCGAAAGATTGAGGTTTGCAAATTTGAATACAAAAAAGTTTTAAAGTCGGTAATTAATTGTAATAATTATGACAATTCGAAATTGTATGCATATTATTGTATGTATATTCTCTTGCTCAAATGCACAGGGGATTGTACTTAAGTGGAATTGGTTGTGGAGATCATTCGCCGATTTTGCGATGAAATGCGGTCGAATTTTGTGCAATTTTTGGGCGAAAGAAGATGCTTGTACGGTCAATTTGCGGCAGAATCGTGAAAAATAACAATAAATTCAATTAATTAAATATTGGTTGTAGTCATGTTATAAAAAAATCATACAATAAACCAAAAATTTAGTTGATAACGCAAAAGTGTATGTTATTGTATGCATACGT
>JAYPXD010000235.1:0-6563 GCA_038135395.1 Alphaproteobacteria bacterium
GTCGTTTCCACCGTCCGGGACCACAATCCATGCCTGACCCCGCAGCTATTCACCATATCCCCGGAGCCGCGATCCGCGGCCAGATCGAGGCCGTATTTACCGCATGGGGAGTGCCGTCCGAAACCGCAGCAATCGCGGCTGAGGCGTTGGCGGATGCGGATATGCACGGCGTTGATTCGCATGGGATCGGTTTGGTGCCGATGTACGATGTTCGTCGCGGCGAGGGGCGGCTCAATGTCAGCGCAGAACCCAAGGTGGTGCGGGAGAAAGCGGCGGTAGCGCTGATCGATGCGGACAAGTCGCTGGGCCATCCGGTTTCGGTTATGGCGATGCGCATGGCCTGCGACAAGGCGCAGCGCACCGGCGTGGCCCTGGTTGGCGTGCGGAACTCGAATCATTTTGGCGCGGCCGGCTACTATGCGAGGCTTGCCGCCAAGCACGGGATGATCGGCATGGCGATGACGCATGCGCCGGGATCAGCCATTGTCCCGACCTTTGGCCGCGACGCGGTTCTGGGCACGAACCCGATTGCCTTTTCCGCTCCGGCCAAGCTGAACCAGCCATTCGCGCTGGACATGGCGACCTCTACCGTCGCTTTGAACAAGGTGCGGAATTACTATCGCCGCGGCAAACCCATTCCGCTTGGCTGGGCTATGGACGAAGCCGGACAGCCGACGACCGATCCGGGTGTTGGCTACAAGGCGCGGCGGGTTGCGCCGGTCGGTGGCACACGCGAATTGGGTAGCCATAAGGGCTATGGATTGGCGATGATGGTCGAGATCCTCTGCGCCGTTTTGACGGGCGCCTGGGCCGAGCCGGGGGAGGTCGATGCCGAGGGCAGGCCCGTTAAGAGTTCGACGCAGACCGGACACTTTTTCCTGGCGATCGATCCCAACCGATTGCGTGGCGGCGAGGAATTCGGCGAGGATTTGGACCGGATGATCAACATGCTGCATGCGGCAAAGCCGGCCGATCCAAGCCTGCCGGTGCTCGTGGCAGGCGATCCGGAATATGCAACGTTCGCCGAACGCGCCAGAACCGGGGTGCCTTTGCCGCAATCATTATTGGATGAAGTGCGCGATGTGGTTAGCCGGTGCAATGCGCCGTGGATGCTGGGCTGATGGTCCAGAAGCCCTGCAGTTGCCGCTGGAACACATGGCGTTTTGCGCCGCTTTCTAGGGCGAGCATGTGCTATGCCCACTTCAGCTTCCCAAAGGTCAGTGGGAAAGCCGTTTTCTGCTGACCGATCAGCCTCCTCATTTCGCTTTGGAGTCAGGCCGTTGCCACAAATTGCCGTCGATATTATCAAGGCCCAGATAGCGGGTGTTCTCAGCGCTTGGGGCATGGCGCCCGATGACGTCGCCACGACTGTCGACCTGATGGTTGAGGCCGATATCCGTGGCATTGACAGCCACGGCATCGGTATGCTGCCGCAGTACCATGAACGCCGGAATGCCGGCAAAATCATCGTTCCGGCCAATGTGCGCGTCGTGCAAGACCTGCCGGCCATGACGCTGATTGATTCGGGCCATGGCCTCGGCCACGTCCCGGCGAAGATGGCGATGCAAAGTGCAATCGCCAAAGCCAAGGATATGGGCGTGGCCATCGCTTGCGTTCGCGAATCCAACCATTTCGGCGCGGCCGGCGTCTATTCCACCATGGCCCTGGAGCAGGGATTAATCGGTATCTGCATGACGGGTACCACCCAGCGATCCATCGTGCCGCCACGGGCGCGCGAGCCGATGTTTTCGACCAATCCGATTGCCGTGGCCGCGCCGGCGAAACGCAATCCGGCATTTTCCCTGGATATGGCGACGTCGACCGTTGCGGTCGGCAAACTGAACATTGCGCGGCGAGCGGGCAAACCTTTGCCGGTCGGATGGGCGCTGAAGGAGGATGGTTCGCCGGAGACGAATGCCGAAGCGGCGTTTTATTCCAAGCCCAAGCGGATGACGCCCCTGGGCGGCACGCAGGATGGCGGCAGTCATAAAGGCTATGGCCTGGCCATCATGGTGGATATCCTAAGCAGTGTCCTCAGCGGCTCTAACTTTGGCGGCCACGATCTGAAGACCGGAAAACCTGGTGATTTTATCAATGTCGGCAGCTTTTTCCTGGCCATTGATCCTGTGTTTTTCCGCGGCGAGCCTGGCGCTTTCGAGGCGGACATGGATGCTTTGATTGACCAAATGCACGGAATTACGCCACTGGATCCGGCGCAGCCCGTTCTGGTGCCGGGGGAACCCGAAGAGGCGGCGCGGGCCGAACGGCTGCGGGATGGCGTTCCGATGACCGAAACGCTATTCAATGAAGTCAAGCGGGTGGCGGAGGAGAGCGGCGCGCCGTTCCTGTTTGGCTAAACACTTTAGCGGTATTTGTAGGTGCCCTGCCCGGATGCCAGAACGGCTCCGGTTTCCGGGTCGGTGACACGGGCGTCCGAGAAATACAGCGAGCGGCCGGCGCGGGTCAGCTCGCCCGTCGCCTCAATGGCGGCGCCTTTGGTGGCGCCGATATACTGGCAGGCGGTCGATACCGTAACGGCGGCCTTGCCTCGACCGGTATCGGGGTCGAATGTGCCGGCGAACATGCCGGCCGAATCCAGCAGCGCGCCAATGACGCCGCCATGAACAAACCCCTGGCGATTGCGGTGCTCTGGCCCGAGCGTTACCCGAATTCGGACAAACCCCTCTCGCCACTCCATACGTTCAAACGCCATAAAACTTTCAAAATGTTGGCCTTCTTCACCTTCAGGCATGAAAATCTGGGTCATCGCAACGTCGTGCTCGCTCAATCTCGATTGATTTGGCCCACAGCATGATGCACCGGGCGGCGATTCGCCATCGTCTTGATGTGTTGCCGATGCCGCGAGCCGCAGCAGCTTCGCGACGGGAATCGAAGCGCGCAATTTCCAATGTCGCAAGAACAGGTCACGCGCTTGGCACCGACAGAGTTGCTTGCGGTCATCGAAATTTGCGACAGAATACGCCTTCCGCCCCCGCATTCTGATGCTTTGGGCCCTGTTCGACATTAAGGAATTAGCCCTATGAAACTCGGTCTTTCAATCGGATACTCCGGCGCACAGATGGACCTGCCGGTTGAACGCGTGCAATTGGCCGAGCGTCTGGGCTACGACTCGGTTTGGACGGCGGAGGCTTATGGCTCGGATGCCGTCACTCCGCTGGCGTTCCTGGCGGCAAAAACCGAACGCATTCGCCTTGGCACCGGCATTATGCAGTTGGCGGCCCGAACCCCCGCCAATGCCGCCATGAGCGCCGGGACGGTCGACGCGATGGCGGGCGGCGGCCGCTTTATCATGGGGCTTGGCGTCAGCGGTCCGCAGATTGTCGAAGGCTGGTATGGGCAACCGTGGGGCCGCCCATATTACCGCATCAAAGACTATGTCGAAATCTGCCGGAAGATTTGGAAGCGAGAGGATGGGTTGGTGCATGACGGCAAGGAGATTCGCCTGCCGTATGAAGGGGAAGGCGCTGCCGGGATCGGCAAACCGCTGAAATCCATTCTGCATATGAACCCGAACATTCCGATCTTCATCGGCTCGGGCAAGGAATCCACTGTTCGGCTGACAGCGGAGATTGCCGATGGCTGGCTGCCGCTTGGGTTTGTGCCGGGCTCGATGGCGACCGTGAAGGGGTGGCTGGAGCAAGGCTTTGAACGGGCGCGCAAAAAGGGCATCGACAAGGGCTGGCACAATTTCGAAATCCACTCCAGCGTGTTCGTCGATGTCGATCCTGATGTGAAAGCGGCCATCGATCGTCTGAAGCCGCGAGAGGCGCTTTACGTCGGTGGCATGGGGCACCGCGACAAGAACTTCCATAACGACATGATGCACCGGCTTGGGTTCGGCGAGGCGGCGGATCGCATCCAGGAATTGTACCTGGCAGGCCATAAGGCGGAGGCCGAAGCGGCGGTGCCGGACGAATGGGTTGATATGAAGTCTCTGATGGGCCCGCCGGCCCGCATCAAGGAACGCTACGCGCCTTGGGAAGATTGCGGCGCAACATCGCTTACCGTCCGCAGTAGCCAGATAGAGGCCGTGCATGTCATGGCCGAGGCGGCCCGTCTGAACCAGCCGCGTTAAGATTTGTCGGAAACTGTCGCGCTCCGGGCCGCAGGGCGTCTGCGTTTCGGAGTAGCGGCGACCGCGCCCATTCCATGCGGACTCGGTTGGCTTGGCCTAAATATATCGGTTTGAAGAACCGCCGGTTCATCGCAACAGCCGGCGCGGCCGGCGTTTACAGTTCCGCCAGATAGGGGCGGCATCCGGTTTCCGCCAAAATGGGGTCAATGGCTGCTCGCGCTTGGTCCGGCAGCCCCTGGTATAGTGAGCGCAAGCGTCCAAAGCACTGATTCTGGTACCGGAAAGGCGGCTGGCAGTATGCATGCCCGTCAAGGTCGACGCTGACTGACGGCAGGTGATTTTGAACGGCATGGGCATTGGCCTTTAGGAATGGCAAATACCATCGCCCGCACATGGATAGCAGCGCGGCGACCACGCCGGATGCGGGCTTGCTGGGGCCCTGCCAATGTCCGTCAACGCCGGACGCATCCTGCAACCTTTTCACCCAGTTTAATGTGCGCGGAGCGACCCTGCGCATGATGGCCGCCGGCGTAGGGTCAACCGCAAGGGTCTGCAATTGCCCGAATACGCCAAAATCCGCCAAGGATGGCCGCGACCCGAACAGAAAGCGGTCGGTCGCAACGAATTCCTCCATTACGCCCAGAACCTCGGCGTACAGCTTCTCAAACAACGGCGCGTTTTCGGGCGTGCATCCGACCAGCGGCTTCCGCGCCACCTGCCGGTTGATAAACGCCGCCGTCAATGCTTCGAGTTCCGCCGCGTCAACGTCGGGATGGGCATCATCCATGACCCACATGGCGCCAGCGCGCTGATCCTCCGGTCGATCAAAACGGTAGTGGAAAAGGGATTTGACCAGCCATTCATCGGCAAAATCCTCGATCAAAGCGGCCAAAAATGCCTGCCCCGGATGGTTCGGAAGAATGGACCGCTGCCCGGGAAACCGGCCCTCCAGATCGAGCAAAATTGGGGTGCTGTCTGTGCGGTAGTCGCCGTCGGGATATTGGACGACCGGCATGATCAGCGGGCGAACCGCTTGGGTTTCCAGGAAATACTGCGGCATGCGCGCAACCCAGATATGCGGCAGCCGCCGATAGCGAAAAACCGCCCGCACCTTGGCGGCATAGGGTGATGCTTCAATCCCGATAATTCGAAATGGGTTCCGATCGACGTCCTGCATTGTCTTCAGCCTATGCGGAGCAGCTCTCGACTGGCCCGGATCGCGAGGGTTGGTCAGATGACATCACATCGAAATATTCCGGCTCGCCATATGAAGCACCGTAGCAAAGCAGTTTGATGGGCCTGAGCGTTATTTGGATGCCCTGCGCGCCATCAACGCCTTGCTGGCAACACACCAGTCATCGACGGCATCCACCAAACCGTCAAACTCAGCCTTGCCCATCGGCAGGGACAACACCATCATGTTGCGGCGCGCCACATAGAAGCCGCGTTCGATCATGCCCAGGTGAAACAGGCCGCGAGCGGCCGCCGGGACTTTGTTGGAGTCGGTTGGGCTGACCAGCGGCTCGTCGCAAAGGTGCAGCATCATCATCGAACCATAGCCTGTCACCTGACCGGCGATTCCATGATGACTGAGGCGGTCATTCAGCCTGTGGCGCAGTTCGTTGCCGGCGTCATTCATCCGATGCGCTTCGTCCTCGGTAAATACCTCGGACAGGCCGACCTTTGCTGCCGCCATCGTTAGAACATTGTTATTGAACGTCCCGGCATGGCTCAGATGGCCGGGCGCCTGCGGGTCGAAATGTTCCATGATATCCCGGCGCCCGCCAAATGCGCCGAAGGTCAGGCCGCCACCCAAGTATTTGCCCATTGTCATCATATCGGGCGTTACGCCGCTGACTCCCTGATAGCCGTTTGGGCCCAGGCGGGACGACATGACCTCATCGAAAATCAGAATAATTCCGTGCTTTTCCGACATCTCCCGCAGCATGGCCAGAAATTCGGGCCGCGCCGGGATGCACCCGCCGGAACCGGTCATCGGTTCGATGATAATGGCGGCCAGTTCATTTTTCCGCGCAACAATCATCTCGGCGGTAGAATCTATATCGTTGAACGTTGCCATAACCCACGGAAATGGCACATTCATGCTGCGCCCGTAAGGACCGAATGAAATAACGCTGCCGTGGTAGGAGCCTTCGAACGCCATGATCTCGTCGCGGCCGGTGATCGCCCGGGCCGTCTGAAGGGCAAGCAAGTTTGCTTCCGTGCCGGAATTGGTGAACCGGACCAGGTCCAATGCCGGAAACCGGGCCGTCAGCAGGTCGGCCAACTCGCCTTCGCCGCCGGTCGGGCCGCCCAGCGTAATGCCTTGCGCCATAGCCTTTTGCACGGCTGCAAGAATTTTGGGTTCCGAGTGACCATAGAGGCCCGCCGTTTGCTCGGTCACATAGTCGACATAGCGATGCCCGTCGATGTCGGTGACATAACACCCTTCGCCGCCGGACAGCGT
>JAYPXD010000236.1:0-6494 GCA_038135395.1 Alphaproteobacteria bacterium
ACGCGGTCTCGCTGGCCTATGCCGAGGCCAAATTCTGGACCATCGGCGGCACCGAGACCGAAAGCCACTATGTTGTCCTGCGCCTGACCGACGAGGCGGGCCGGGAAGGCGCGGCGGAGGTCGTGTGCAAGCCGGCCTGGAACGGCGCGACCCAAGGCGTCCTGCTGAAGGCGCTGGAGGAGATCGGCACGCCGCTGATTCTTGGGGCCGACGCTTCGGCTGCTGGCGCCGGGGCCAAGTTGGCACGGTCGATCTATGGGCCAAGCGGCTTGCAGGTGCTGCTGGATAATGCCTGGCGCGACCTGAACTGGAACGGCCTTGCCGAACCGGCGGCCATCGCCAACGCAACGGTGCTGAACCGCGACGCGCCGGCGAAAATGGCGGAGGCGGCGCGGCGGTCGGTGGACGAGACTGGCACTCGCGCCTTCAAGATCAAAACCGGCCAGGGTCTGGAGCCCGATCGAGCCGCCATCGCCGCCATTAAGGCCGCGGTAGGCGAGGGGGCGCTGCTGACCGCGGACGCCAACAGCGCCTACAAGCGCGGCGACGTGCTGGCCATGGACGCGATTCTGGCGGACTACGGCGTCGCGTTCTCGGAGGACCCTTCTCCGCTCGCCCCGACCCGGGCGGATGAAGACCTGATCCGCGCCGTTAAAGTGCCGCTGCTGATCGACAAGGCCGGCAAGGCAGTGGATGCCGTGCAGGCGTTCCTGGACCGGGGCGCTACCCATTTCTCCATCAAGCCGACCCGCATGGGGCTGAGCGAGGCAGAGACCGTGGCCGGCATGGCGCAGGCGATCTGTATCGGCACCTCGGCGGAGGGGCCTTTGGGGGCGCTGGTGCAGTTGCGGTTGGCGGTGGGCCTGCCCTTCCCAGAGCGGCTGATTTCGGCGGAACTGGATTTCCACCGCGAACTGGCGGACCACTATCTCTGCGAGCCGCTGCGGCTGGAGGAGGGACGGTTGCGCCTGCCGGCAGGGCGCAATGCTGCGGCGTCTGTGGACTGGCAGCGGCTGGATGCGCTGGCCGGCGCCCGGATGAAGCTTGCGGTCTGAACGGCAGCGGTGCCGTCGACCTGGCCATGCTCATAACTTGCGCTGTTGAGTTGAAAATGGCACTTGTCGTTGGTGCGGGGCAATAATACAGTACCTTTAGAAAAATTTTCGGGGAGTTGAGCCAATGCCTTTGTTAGCGCGTATCTTCGTGACATTTGCCTTTGCCTTTTCCTTGTGTCTGGCGACAGGCGCGCGGGCGGTTGCCAGCCCGTTGGATAGCGGGGCCTGGTACCAGGTGGCGCGCATGTCCGACAGCGACAACGGCATGTTCGATGGCAATGGCAACCTGCAACCGGGCTACAGTTTCTGCACGGCGATTGCCGGCAGCGAGACAACCCAGACCGATGACTTTGCCCGGCCTTTCACTGAGTTCGCCGGTATGAAAATGCTGTTCATCACCGGCAACGAGTAAATCTGGGCGATGGCGGACTATGCCGAGATCAAGGGTCTGATCAACGCGTTCAGTGGCACGTTCGCAGTGAATATCGCCTTCGAGTCTCGCCTTGGCGGTGTTGAGATGAGCCGCAACGGCAACATCCTCTCGCGCTCCGGATTTCCAGAAGATCCGTGGATCACGATCGAGGGCGACCATACTGCGGGCGTTAACAACAGCACTATCATCTGGGGTGAGTTCGACTGGACGGATGGCAATCCCGTTGCCGGTCATGAGGCCATTAAGAACCTGAACGGCGGCGTCAACGTCTTCGTGCAATTGCAGGCAGTGCCGGCGCCGGCTGCGGCAGCGCTGATTCCGGGCGCACTTGTCCTGCTGGGCGGTTTGCGACGGGCGGGCCGCCATGCCGCCTGATCCAGGCGGCTATCGGGCTTGGCCCATGCCGTGTTGGAATTGCCGGGCTTGTGAGTGGCGGCGTTTCGGCGTTTCATAGGGCGTGAAGAACGCCTCCCTAATGGAAATGCCCCAAGATGAAACTGAACGCCTGGTTCCCCACCGTCACCATCGGCAATGACCCCACCGCCATCCGCGACTGGGCGCAGGCCGCCGAAGACCTGGGCTATGAGTATATTGAGGTGCCGGATCACGTCTTCGGCGCCACGGCCCGCAATGGGTGGGAACCGCGCTATGACGCCTATGCGCCGTTCCATGAGACCTTCACCACCATGGCCTATCTGGCGGCCTGCACCAAGCGGATCAAGCTGTCCTCCGGCGTGCTGATCCTGCCGCAGCGCCAGACCGGCGTCGTCGCCAAGCAGGCGGCGGAGGTGGATATCCTCTCCGAAGGCCGCGTCCGGCTCGGCATCGGCGTCGGCTGGAACCATGTGGAGTACGAGGCGCTGGGCTGCGAGTGGAAGACCCGTGGCGCGAAGCAGGGCGAGCAGGTCGAGGTGCTGCGGAAGCTCTGGACCGAGGACCTGGTCACCTACAAGGGCCGCTTCCACGACTATTTCGAGGTGACGGTGGTGCCGCACCCGCGCCAGCGGCCGATTCCGATCTGGCTGGGCGGCTCGGCCCCAGCCGTGATCAAACGTGCGGCGCGCCTGGGCGATGGCTGGATGCCGATCCTCGCGCCGGACGACAATGGTAAAAAAGCGGTGGAGGCTTTCCACAACCACCTGAACGCGTTCGGTCGCAAGCGCGAGGACGTCGGCATGGAGGCCTGGCTGCGCTTCCACGAGAACGAGCCCCAGGCCTGGGCCGCCGCCGCCGACGGCTGGCGCGCGCTGGGCGTCGACATGGCCATGCTCTACCCGATGTGGCGGGATGAGAGCGTTGCTGCCCAGATCGAAATCCTGCGCCGCTTCAAAGAGGTCGCCCAAGGCTGATACTTTGGATTCGAGGAGACCGGCCCATGAACCAACCTGCCCCCGTTGATATGCTTGCGCTTGCTCCCGTTGACCGCGCCCGGGCGCTCGGCCTGGCGCTGGAGGCAGCCTCGGATGAGATCGAGGCGACGCAGCGCTGGCCGCAAAGCCTCTTGGAACAGCTGCACGCAGCCAAGCTGATGCGCCTGTTCCTGCCCAAGTCCTGTGGCGGCGAACAGGTTGACCCCTGTACCTATTTCCGCGCGGTGCAGGAGGTGGCCAGCCATGAGGGCTCGGTCGGCTGGAACATGTTCGTCGCCAACTCAGCCTCGTTGCTGATGGCCTGGCTGCCGGTGGACAGCGCGCGCAAAATCTATGATGACCCGCATGCGCTGATCGCCTGGGGCTCTGTCAATGGCCAGGGCGCGCGGGCTGTCGATGGCGGCTATATCGTCAAGGGCCGATGGGATTTCGCCAGCGGCTCCCGGCAATCGACGTGGATGGGAGCGCATGGGCCGGTGACCGAGCCGGACGGCTCCAAGCGGCTGAACGAGCGCGGCACGCCGCAGGTGCTGTCGTGGCTGTTCCCGACCGAGCAGGCCAACCGCCTCGGCAATTGGAACCCGGTAGGGCTGCGCGGCACCGCCAGCGAGTCCTACACCGTCGATGACGTTTTCGTACCGCACGAGTTCACCTCTACCCGCGAATATCCCGAGCGGCGGCGCGAGACCGGGCCGCTGTATGCCATCCCGCAGCAGGGCCTTTACACAGTCGGCGTAGCCGGCGTCACCACCGGCATCGCCCGCGCGATGCTGGCGGAATTCCGCACCCTAGCGACTGAGAAAACGCCGCGCGGGCGGCCGCGCATGGCGACCGATCCGTTGGTGCAGTCCTAATACACCAAGGCCGTCGCCAAGCTGGGCGCGGCCGACGCCTATGTGCTGTCCACCATGGCGGACGTGTATGGCAATGCCGGCGATACCGGGGCGATTTCCTTCGATGAACGCGCGCGGGTTCGGTTGTGCTGCACGAACGCCATTCAGTCCGCTATCGAGGTGGGCAATTGGGTGCACCACGCCGCCGGCGTCAGCGCCATCTTCCCCGGCTCTCCGTTTGAGCGCCGTTACCGCGACCTGCACACCGCCAGCCAGCAAATCCAGTCCCGCACCAGCCATTGGGCGGCGGTGGGCGAGATCATGCTGGGCGAGCCGCCGGCGGTATTTTACTAGTTATTCGAGCGAGTGCCGATGCCCAGACAGCTTCACCTCAACCTGTTTATCCATTCCCGCGGCCATCATGAGGCTTCATGGCGCCACCCTGATGCGACGCCGCTGGCGCTGACCGATGTGCGCTACTACGCCGATCTGGCGCAACGAGCCGAAGCCGGCTTGTTCGACTCGATTTTCCTGGCGGACCAACTGGCTCTGGGAGACGACGTCGGCCGGGCCGCGCGCACTTGGCTGGAGCCGATTACGACGCTGACGGCGGCGGCGATGGCGACCACGCATATCGGCCTGATCGGCACCTGTTCCTCCACTTATACCGAGCCGTTCAACCTGGCCCGGCAGTTCGCCTCGCTCGATCATATTTCCAACGGCAGGGCAGCTTGGAACATCGTCACGTCCTGGAGTGCGGCGGCGGCCAAGAATTTCGGCGACGATACCCAGGTGTCCCATGCCGAACGGTACGAACGCGCCGAAGAATTCATGGCGGTCGTCAAAGGGCTGTGGGATAGCTGGGGCGACGCTACCATGGTCGATAACCGCGAAAGCGGCGAATACGCGAATGCCAGCCTGATCCACCCAATTAACCACCGCGGCCAGTACTACAGCGTGCAGGGGCCGCTCAACATGCCGCGCTCACCCCAGGGGCGGCCGGTCTTGGTGCAGGCCGGATCGTCCGACACTGGCAAGGACTTCGCCGCCCGCCATGCGGAAGCGATGTTCACTGCGCACCTGGAGCAGACGACGGCGCGCGAATTCTACAAGGATGTGAAGGCGCGGGTGCGCAAGGCCGGACGCCGGGAGGACCAAGCCTTGGTGCTGCCGGGCTTTTCGCCGGTCATCGCCAGCACCGAAGCCGAGGCCATCCGCTATCGGGACGAATTGAACGGCCTGACCGATGTCGAAGTCGGCCGCAAACGGTTGTCCGGGCGCTTTGGCGGGCACGATTTCTCGCACCTGCCATTGGATACGCCGCTGTCGCCGGATGATTTTCCCGATCCCGCGACCGTCGAGGCAGCGCGGAGCCGGACCGAGGTGATCGTCGGCATGGTCCGGCGCGAGCGCCCGACATTGCGGCAGGTATTGGCCAAGCTTGCCGGCGCGCGCGGGCATTATGTCTTCGCCGGCACGCCGGAACAGGCGGCGGATTTCATGCAGACCTGGCTGGAAGACGGCTGCGCGGACGGCTTTAACGTGATGCCGCCGGTGCTGCCGGCGAACCTGGACGTATTCGCGGCGGAAGTGATTCCGATCCTGCAAAAGCGAGGTCTGTTCCGCAGGGAATATGCGGGAAAGACGCTGCGGGAGCATTATAGGTTGGATCGACCTGCAGCCTAGTTGGGAGGGCATGCCGCGGATTGGTAAATTTCGCGCGTATTCGGCTATTGCGATCCGGCCTATAGAGACCGTCATACCCTGGCCCGATGCTGTCCTGAAGGAAATTCCATGACCAAGACTGTTGCGCTTTATGCGCCCGCCTATGACTTTATTCGTTCACGATTGGATGCGCTCGGCCTCGACATTGCGGTGCTGACCTACGACAAGGACGGCAAGCTTTATCGGGACGGCGGCGAGATTGCGCCAGAGGCGACCGAAATCGATTATGTCTGGCTCTCCAACTTCATCTCGCGCGACAAGGCGCAAAGGCCGGTCTTTGGCCTGATGGAGCGGATCAAGCGGATTGAGGTGTTGCAGACCTTCAATGCCGGCCTTGATGATCCGGTCTATGGCCGGATTAGCCGCAAGGGCACGCGCATCTGCAATTCCAGCGCCCAGGCCGTCGCGATCAGCGAGTATGTCTTTGGCCAGTTGCTGGCGATCTACCAGCCGATCCAGACCCAGCGCGCCCAGCAGGCGGAAAAGAAGTGGGCCGTCACCCCTTTCCGTGAAATTTGGCGCACCAACTGGCTGATTTTGGGCTTCGGCCCGATCGGTCGCGAGGTCGCGAAAAAGGCGAAAGCCTTTGGCGCTTCGACGACGGTGCTGCGCCGCTCGCCCGCTACCGGCGATTTGGTGGACCGGGCCGGGACGCTGGCGGACCTCAATCGTTTCGCGCCAGAGGCCGACGTGGTGGTCGTCGCGTGTCCGCTGAACGACCAGACCCGCGGCAAGCTGGGGGCCGACTTCTTTGCGGCGCTCAAGCCAGGGGCGATTTTGCTCAATATCGCCCGCGGCCCGATCATCGACGATGCGGCTTTGATCGCGGCGCTGGACAGCGGCGCGGTGGAGACCGCCGTCCTCGACGTTTTCCATACGGAGCCTTTGCCAGCGGACGATCCGTTGTGGAGCCATCCCAAGGTCCGGCTGACGCCGCATACGTCGTTTGCCGGTTCCGGCGGCGCATTGCGGTGGACCGAGTTGTTCCTCGATAACTTCCCACGCTATGTCCGGGGCGAGGCGTTGCTGAACGAAGTCAGCCCGAACGATATCGCTTAAGAAGGCCCGACCCATGCGC
>JAYPXD010000237.1:0-6468 GCA_038135395.1 Alphaproteobacteria bacterium
GGGCCCGATGGCCGGGCGGGCATCAGCATCTTCCTGGCGGAGTTGCGCCGCCTGATCGATGCCGGTGGCGCGTTTACTGGGCCTCTGAAGCGGGTGCAAGCCAGCGTAGCCGAGGCGGCGAAGCTGACGACTGACAGCGGCTGGCCGACCTATGCGGCCAAAGGTATCCCGACTGCGGCGGCACTTAGCCAATCGTTGGCGGCGATCCAGAGAAACCATCGCCAATCCAGCACGGTCGATACCGGCAGCGAATGGGTGGACGGCGCGTTCAATTCGTTGTTGAAAGGCGTGCGGATCGATAAAAAGCCCGTCCTGGGCGTTGATCCTATCGCTGACGGGCTGCGCGCCGCGCAGCAGGCTTTAGCAGCAGGCGACCTTGCGGCGGCTGACGCGGCGGTTGCGCCAATTGCCGAGCAGGTGCCACCTGTAGTGGAATGGCGCAAGGCGTTGTCGGCGCGCCGAGACGCAACTGCCGCTATCGCGGCCTGGGACCAATCTGTGCTAGCCGGAATTAGTGAGGCTTCGCAATGATTCGCGCGATCTTCATCTTCATCGCCTTTGGCGCGGTTATCTTTGCCGCCAACTGGCTGATGGACAACAACGGCACCATCGCCATTTCGTGGCAGGGGCTGGAAATCAACGAGTCCGTCGCCTGGGGCGTTGCCATGGTGGCGGTGTTGGTGTTGGTGCTGGTGGCTGGTATATGGCTGCTAGGCTGGGTGCTTCGGGCACCGTGGAAGTTGGCGGACCGGCAAAACCGGTCGCGGCGCGAGCGGGGTCAGCAGGCGATTTCGCTGGGCATGGTGGCGATCGCGGCCGGCGACCGCGAGGAGGCGCGCAAGCAGTCGAAGCGGGCGTCGCAACTGGTGCCGGATCAGCCGCTCGCGACTTTGCTGGCAGCGCAGACCGCGCAGTTGGACGGCGACCAGCAGGCCGCCCATACGTATTTCACCAAGCTGATCGAATCGCCGGAGACCGCCTTCCTTGGGTTGCGCGGGCTCTGGATGCAGGCCATGAAAGAGGGGCGGACCCGCGAAGCGTTGCATTTTGTCGAGCAGGCGCATACCGAGCAGCCGAACGCTGCATGGGTGCTGGAGGCGCAGTTGACGTTGCAGGCCCGGCTCGGCCAATGGGACGCGGCGGCCCGTTCGCTGGAAACGTTGGCCAAGCGAAAATTGCGGACCCAGGAACAGGCAAACCAGGCGCGGGCATTGATCCACGTCGAGCGCAGCCGGGCCGCCGCGGCCAACGGCGATGCCGCCGCCGGTTTGAGCGCCGCGCAGATCGCCTATAAAGCCGACCCGAACCTGATCCCGGCGGCGGCTCAATTGGCCTTGATGCAGGTGGCGAACAATCGCCGTGGCCGTGCCGAAAAGGTGCTGAAGGACGCATGGCAGGCTCACCCACACCCGATGCTGGCCAATGCTTATAAGGGCGTGGTCAATACGGTCACGGCAGACAAGCAACTCAATCTGGCCCGCAGCTTTGTCGCGATGAACCCATCGGCGGCTGACAGCCATATCCTGGTGGCGCGCTTCGCTATGGCAGCGGAGCGGTGGGCGGACGCCGAGAATGCGCTCGCGCCGTTAACCCGCCGCTCGCCTTCGGTGCGGGTCTGTTATTTGATGGCGGAGATTGAGGCAGACGGTCGCAACAACCGCGACGCCGCCCGTGACTGGTTGGCGCGCGCCGCCGATGCGCCGCCCGACGAGGCTTGGGTCTGCACCGAGACCGGCGCTGTTCAGGCCGAATGGTCGGCGGTCTGCCAGGCCAGCCAGTTGTTCGGCACGCTCGATTGGCGGGTGCCGCATCATCTGGAACAGCATGCGCCTGTGGTATTGGGCAATCGCGGCGCGGCAGGCCGCTCGGTGGCGATGGCGTCGGGCGGCGATTCATCCGCGGCTTCTGCGGTCGTCGAGGCGGTTGCAGAGCGGGTAACGCATGTAAAAGACAGGAAAGAGGCCGAGGCATGAGCGCGGAAAACTTTATCAAAGCGCTGGGAATTCGCTTCATCGAAGTCTCGAAAACCCGGGTTCTAGCGGAAATGGATGCTGGGCCAGAGCATTCGAACGGCAACGGCGCGGTGCATGGCGGCATCTATATGGCATTCGCCGATACGCTGGGCGCGCGCGGCGCGATCATGAACCTGCCGGACAATTGCCGGACCAGCACGCTGGAATCGAAGACCAACTTCCTGCGCGGCGCATCGATCGGCAAGCTGACGGGCGATTGCACGCCCGTGCATGTCGGCCGCACCACCCAGGTCTGGCGTACCGTCGTTACGGATGCGAACGGCAAGAAATGCGCGGAAGTCACGCAAACTCAGATCGTCGTGCAGACCAAGCCAGACGACCCGGTTACACAGCGGATGCAAGCGCTGCGGGATGGTAAAATCCCGCATTAAGCCTTGCAATGCTGCATCCCCCGGGCCGCCTGAAGCGGTCGGGGGCGAGACAGCAGGCGTTAGCGCTGTTTGATTGCGCCTGCGGCTTCGAGGTCGGCTACTTCGCCGGCGCTGAAGCCCCAATCGATCAATCCCTCTTTCGTGTGCTGACCGGCATAGGCGACGCCCATCGGTGTTTTCGATGGCGTACGCGAGAATTTCGGCGCCGGGCCGGGCTGTTTGAAGCCATCGACCTCAACGAATGTGCCGCGGGCGACGTTGTGCGGATGCTGGATCGCTTCGCCCATGGTCAGCACAGCGCCAAAGCAGACGTCACTGTCTTCCATGATCGACTGCCATTCGTCGCGGGTTTTGGTCATGAACACCTTTTTCAGGGTCTCCCGATTCACACCCCAGGATGAGCGGTCGAGCTGGTCCGGCATGTCGGTGCCTTCCAGGCCGGTGAGTTTCAACAGCAGGGCATAGAATTGCGGTTCGATCGAGCCGATGGAAACATACTTGCCATCCTTGCACTCATACGGGCCGTAGTAGTGCGCGCCGCCGTCCAGACGGTTGTAGCCGCGGCGGTCATCCCACAGGCCCGCGGCCAGCATGCCGTACATGCTGCTCATCAGGCTGGCTGAGCCTTCGACCATGGAGGTGTCGACCACCTGACCCTTGCCGGACTTCTGTGCTTCGATATAGGCCGCCAGCGCGCCAACCACCATATAGAGCGCGCCGCCGCCAAAATCGCCGACCAGGTTGAGCGGCGGCACTGGCGGGCCATCGACCGGACCGATGGAATGCAACGCGCCCGACAGCGAGATATAGTTGATGTCGTGGCCGGCAGTGTGGGCAATCGGGCCATCCTGGCCCCAACCGGTCATGCGGCCGAAGACGATCTTCGGGTTGCGGGCAAAGACGACATCCGGGCCGAGGCCCAGGCGCTCCATCACGCCGGGACGGAAGCCTTCGATCAGGATATCGGCCTTGTCGCAGAGCTTCAGCGCCAGTTCGACGCCCGCCGGGTTTTTCAGGTCGATGGCGACGTTTTTGCGACCGCGCAGCAGGTTGTTGTATTTCGGCTCGACCGCGCCTTCCTTGCCGACATTGACGGCGCGATCGATGCGGATGACCTCCGCGCCCATGTCAGCCAGCATCATACAGGCGAACGGGCCGGGCCCGATTCCTGCGAACTCTACGACTTTGACGCCTGTCAGCGGACCACTCATGCTTTCCTCGCCTTTCCTTGGCTTGTGTTGGGGAACCGTGGCGGGCAGCATAGCGCGAGTTTCACCGCTTTCAACGCAAGAGGCGCGCCGCCGATGATCCAGCCCTTTACCGGTATCCGCATCCTTGACTTTACCCAGGTTTTCGCCGGCCCGTTCGCCAGTTATCAACTGGCCTTACTGGGCGCTGACGTGATCAAGATCGAGAAGCCGGGTGGCGAGGAATTGCGCCGCAACAATGGCAAAATCGGACCGAAGGGCGACCAGACCTCGCCGATGTACCTGGCCGCAAACGGCAACAAGCGCGGCATCGCGCTGGACCTGAAAGACCCGAAAGCGATTGCCGCCATCAAACGCCTGGCAACCGAAGTCGACGTGGTCATGGAGAATTTCCGCCCTGGCGTGATGGACCGGCTTGGCATCGGCTGGGACGTGCTCAGCCAGATCAACCCGAGACTGATCTATGCTGCGTTCTCTGGCTTTGGACGGGAGGGCCCCGATGCCAAGACGCCGGCCTATGACGGCAAGATCCAGGCAGTGAGCGGCATCATGTCTGTGACGGGTTATCCGGAAAACGGCCCGACCCGCGCCGGATTTGCCGTCGCGGATGCGGCTGCCGGCATGACTGCGGCCTTTGCCGTCGCCGCCGCCCTGTTCCAGCGGCAGGCGACCGGCAAGGGCCAACTGGTCGATGTTTCGATGCTGGATTCGGCCCTGACATTCCTGTCTCCCGCCATCGCCGACTGGACCTTCCTCGGCTACCAGCCGCAGCAATCGGGCAATATGGCCGTCAGCCGCCGTCCCACCGCCGATCTGTTCCGCGCCGCCGATACCCATTTCCTGCTGGCCTGCAATACCGATGGGCAATACGAAACGCTGGCGCGGGTCCTCGACCGTCCTGATCTGCTGACCGATCCCCGCTTCGCTGACTGGGACAAGCGGGCGGAGAATGCGGCGGACCTGCGGGCGTTGCTGAACGCGGTGTTCGCCACCGCCAGCGCTGCCGATTGGGACCAGCGGTTGAACAAGGCCGGCTGCCCGTGCTCCAAGATTTGGAGCATTCCGGAGGTGGTGGATCACCCGCAGCACGCATGGCGTCCGTCCGGAATGCAGGTTGTTGATGGTTTGCGACTGATGGGGGCCGGTTTCTCGTTCGCCCATGGCGGTCCCCAGCTCGACAGGCTGCCGCCGGCCCCGGGGGAACATACGGCCGAGGTGCTGCGCGCGGCCGGGTTTAGCAATAATGAAATCAAGGATTTATCGTAGACGGTGGGCATTTAATCGGATGCAGCGTCTGCGTCGAAGTGTGTGACTTCGTGGATGTATTTTTCAGGTTTTACCCCTTGGCAAAGGCGACGACACATTCTATCTTCATGATAAGAGTTTGCCTGCGACGCCTAAATTTTGGGCGATGCAGCGGTGGGGGCAGGCATCCATTGCCCCCAACCATCGCCTGAGCCCGCCACCCTTATTGTTTCTGGAAATCTGGCAGTGGTTTTGCCTAGCCCCCGTATTTGGTGGGCGAGCTGAGTCGCCCATTCCCACCGGATTGGGATTTGCCCTAGCCGATTCCGAGTTCGCGATGGCTGAGCGATACGGACCAGCCGTGTCGCCCCAACATTGCCGCCAGTTCGCCGGCAACGTAAACCGATCTGTGGCGGCCGCCCGTGCACCCGACCGCCAGCGTCAGATAGCTTTTGCCTTCCTGCTCGTACCGCGGCAATGCAAACTCCAAGAGTTCTTCTAGGATCGACAACAGCGACCCTGTACCCGGGTCGTTGCGAATATGATCGCCGACAGCGGCGTCCATGCCGGTCAGAGGCCTAAGCTCGGGAATGTAATGCGGGTTTGACAGAAACCTGACATCAAACACCAGGTCGGCTTCCCGGGGCAGGCCATTCCGGAATGAGAAAGAGACAACCTGAACGGCCATGCCGCTGGGCCCCAAAGCTTCAAATCCGGCTGTAATCCATCGCTTCAACTCTCGTGGCGTCATAAGCGACGTGTCGAGAACTTCGTTGGCCTCTATGCGCAGCGGCATCAAGAGGGCCCGTTCCTGCGCAAGTCCCTCCCTGGGAGAGCCAGCATCTGTCAGAGGATGGCGTCTGCGTGTCTCTGTAAATCGGCGTAGCGCCGCGTCGTCATCGCAATCAAGAAAGACCAACCGGACTGCATCGCTTCTGCGGCTTTCCAATTGCCGTTTTACATCAATTAGCCGTTCAACCGAAAAATCGCGGGTCCTGACATCCAGGCCAACAGCCAGCCGAGGGATGTCTTCGTCATTCAACAGGGCGTCGAGCAGCGAGAAAGGAATGTTATCGACAGCTTCGAAGCCAATGTCTTCAAATGCCTTCAATGCCGTTGTCTTGCCCGCGCCGGAGAGGCCAGTGAGCAAGACAACCTGACGGTTGGCGGTTGTATCATCCATCATCAGTGCTTCGGTCATTGCACGCTCCCGGCGTCGCTATGCAATGAGGAGGTCATCCCGCTGACCTACTTTGATAGCGCGTCAATGCGGGAACGGTATAACAAGATCGGGTGTTAATGCATAGGCTCAAGTTGCTGGGGCGGCGGGCAAGACGACCGTGAACCGTGCGCCAACAACGTGGTCGAATGCGTCTCGTCTGTTCTCGGCTGTGATTGTACCTGATAAGGCTGTAACAATTTGCCGACACAAGCTAAGTCCCAGACCAAAATGTCCGGCGTACGGTTGATCTGCTGGCCGGTCTGAGTAGAACCGGGTGAAGATAATTTCTTCTTTCCCCTCTGGTATTCCCGGTCCATCATCGTCGCATGTTACACAGATAGAGTTATGCTGGCGGGTGATAGCGATACGTATTCTGGCGCCGGGTGGGC
>JAYPXD010000238.1:0-6463 GCA_038135395.1 Alphaproteobacteria bacterium
GCACAAAGATGGCGACGTCCTCGAAGGTGACGCCGACCAGTATGCCGCGGTCTGAGAGGTCGGTGATGACGGAACGGACGACGCCGGCGATCAACAGCGCCACCAGGATGCTGGGAAAGGTCAGCTGCATATCGGCCAGCCGCATGATCAGGGTATCGATCCAACCGCCGAAATAGCCGGCGATGATGCCAAGGGCGACGCCCAGCACCATGCCGAAGCCGACAGCGGCAAAACCAACGATCAGGGAGATGCGGGATGCATAGAAAATCGCAGACAGGATATCCCGGCCCTGTTCGTCGGTGCCCAGCGGGAAATCCGGCACGCCGTTCGGGGTCCAGGCCGGCGGGTTGAGGCCGTTCATCAGGTCGAGGCATACCGGCTCGATGCAGTGCGGCGCGATCAGCGGCGCCAGGGCAGCGACAGCGAAACACGCCAAAGTCGCCATCGCGGCAACGATCGCCAAAGGCGAACGCAGGAAGCTGTGCACCAGGTCGCTGTCGAGAAAGACGCGCAGGCGCGATTGCTCTTTCGGGGTCATCGGGCGCCTCTCCAACTATGTCGTTTGGGTGCGAAGCCGCGGATCGACGACAAAATAGAGGACGTCGACGATGAAGTTGATCGAAACGAAGATCAAAGCGACCAACATCAAATAGGCTGACATCACCGGAATATCGACCAGGGAAACCGCTTTCAGGAACATCAGGCCAACACCAGGGTATTGGAACACGGTTTCCGTGATGATCGAGAATGCCACCAGCAATCCGATATTCAGGCCGGCGATGGTGATGACCGGAACCAGCGTGTTGCGGAGCGCATGCCGGTAATAGACCGTTCCTTTGCCCAGGCCGCGGGCCCGTGCAAACTTGATAAAGTCGGTTTGCAGCGTCTCCAGCATTTCCGTGCGGGTCAGGCGCAGCACCAGAGTCATCTGGAACAGCGACAGTGTGAACGCCGGCATGATGATGTGGGCCCAGCCATCCGCTGACAGCAGGCTTGTCTGCCAAAAGCCCAGGTCGACGGTTGCGCCGCGTCCGAACGACGGCAGCCATCCGAGGATGACGGAGAACAGGTAGATCAGGCCGATGCCGATCAGGAAGGTTGGCAGCGACACGCCGACCAGCGAAACGGTCAGCAGCAGCCGCGCGCTCCAGTGGTAGCGGTGAATGGCGGTCAGCACGCCCAGCAGCACGCCCAGTCCCATAGCGATGATGGCCGATACGAACACCAATTCCAGCGTCACCGGCAGCCGGGTTGCGATCAGTTCATGCACCGGCTTTTTCCAGAACCAGCTCTGGCCGAAATCGCCCTGGACGGCGTTGCCGATAAAGCTCAGGAACTGGATGTAGAACGGATCGTTCAGGCCAAGGTTCTGCCGGATGATTTCACGCTCGGCGATCGATGTGTCCTGCCCGACCAGGTTGGAAATCGGATCGCCGACGAATGCAAATAACAGGAAAGACAGCAAAGACACCGCCAGCATGACGATGACCGATTGGAATATCCGCTTGACCAAGTATGCGAACACGCGCCGTTGCTCTCCTTGCCGATAATTGATCGCACCCCATTTTATAGTCTTGTGCGGCGGAATCGGGACTGTGCCAGTTTGACCGGATGGAAACGGCGCGTCGACCGGTTTAGCACGAGGGAATGCGGAATGAGTCTAAGGTTTGGCCAGGTCATCGCGGCTATGACGGTGTTGATAGGGCTGGTGGCCTGCGCCGCACAACCGCCGGCCCCCGTCTCCACTGGGTTTGGGCCGAGCCCCGCTTTGCCGCCGCCGGATGCACAGGCTATCCCAACGGTGAACATCGCGACGCCCGATCCGTGGCCGCGGGGTACCATGCCAACGCCTGCACCAGGCCTGGCGGTGACCGAGTTTGCGGCGGGGCTGGACCATCCGCGTTGGATCTACCAGCTGCCGAACGGCGATGTCCTGGTGGCCGAGTCGAACAAGCCGCCAAAAGGCGACCAATCGTTCAGCATCACCAATTTTGTCGCCAAGCGGATCATGAGCCGGGCCGGGGCTGGCACGACCAGCGCCAACCGCATCACCTTGCTGCGCGATGCCGATGGCGATGGCGTGGCCGAGACCAAGTCGGCATTCCTGACCGGGCTGTATTCGCCGTTCGGCATGGTGCTGCGGGGCGATACGCTTTACATCGCCAACGCCGATAGCATCGTCAGCGTTCCCTACCATGGCGGCGAGACGGCCATTACGGCTGAGCCGCAATTGGTGTTTGCATTGCCTGGCGGGCCGATCAACCATCATTGGACCAAGAACGTCGTTCTCAGCCCGGATGGCCGCAGCCTCTATGCTTCGGTCGGCTCGAACAGCAATATCGGCGACAATGGCATGGCGGCTGAGGACGGTCGCGCCGCGATCTGGAAAATCGACCTGGCGACGGGGCAAGGCCGCGTCTTCGCCTCCGGCCTGCGCAATCGAGTGGGCATGGCGTTCGACGGCGACGGCACACTCTATACCGTGGTCAATGAGCGTGACCTGCTGGGCGATAATCTGGTGCCGGACTATTTGACGTCGGTCCGCGACGGCGCGTTTTATGGCTGGCCCTACAGCTATTTCGGCAGTCATATCGACGAGCGGGTGCAGCCGCAACGGCCCGACCTGGTCGCCAAGGCGATCGCACCGGACTATGCATTGGGCTCGCACACGGCATCGTTGGGGCTGGATATCAGCCTGGGCAAGGCCAGCGGCATCGCCGCGGTGTTCGGCCATGGCGCGTTTATCGGCCAGCATGGCTCGTGGAACCGCCGGCCGCACAGCGGCTATGAGGTGATTTTCGTGCCGTTCGACGCGACCGGCCCGAAGGGAGAGCCGCGCAAGGTTCTGACCGGATTTTTGGTCGACGAGAAAGCGCGCGGTCGTCCTGTCGGTGTGCTGCTAGACCAGCGCGGCGGCTTGTTGGTGGCGGACGACGTCGGCAACCGCATCTGGCGGGTGGCGCCGAAATAGCGGCAGGCCTTGCGAAGGCGGCCAATTCGCGGCATTGATCACTTACCCACCGCCCTGATTGCCCGATGTCGCCGGAGGCCGACCTGATGCTTGCCAACATGATGGACCAACCGCTGCTGATTTCCAGCCTGATCACGCATGCCGCCCGGTATCATGGCCAGACGGAGATCGTGAGCCGTACCCTGGAAGAAGGCATTCACCGCTACACTTGGGGCGAGGCGGAGCAGCGCGCCAAACGGCTGGCCAAGGCGTTGCTGGCGTTGGGCGTCGGGCCAGGTCAGCGGGTCGGCACCATGGCCTGGAACACTTATCGTCACTTGGAGGCGTACTACGCCATCGCCAGCATCGGCGCGGTGACCCACACGATCAACCCGCGCCTGTTTCCGGAGCAGATCGAGTACATCGTCAATCATGCCGAGAACCAATACATCTTTTGCGATACGTCGTTCGCAGACCTGATTGCAGCGCTGTTGCCCAAATTCAAGTCGGTCAAGGGTGTGGTCTTCATGTGCGACCGGGCGCACATGCCGTCCACTGCGGTGCCGGGGGCGCTCTGCTATGAGGAATTGGTGGCCGCCCAGGACCCG
Source organism: Alphaproteobacteria bacterium (assembly GCA_038135395.1). Classification (GTDB taxonomy): domain Bacteria; phylum Pseudomonadota; class Alphaproteobacteria; order Bin95; family Bin95; genus JACKII01. The sequence goes on from JAYPXD010000238.1 coordinate 3,559, forward strand.
GATTTTACCTGGCCCACCTTCGACGAGCGCAGCGCTGCGGCACTGTGCTACACGTCGGGCACGACCGGCAATCCGAAGGGCGCGCTCTACAGCCACCGCTCGACCGTGCTGCACACATTTGCGGCGATCGCGCCAGACGGCCTTGGCATTTCGGCGCGCGAGACCGTTCTGCCGGTGGTGCCGATGTTCCATGTGAACGCTTGGGGCCTGCCTTACGCCTGCGCCATGGTGGGCGCCAAGATGGTGATGCCGGGACGGGACCTCGACGGCAAAAGCCTGCATGAACTGCTGGACGGCGAAAAGGTTTCGCTGACCGCCGCGGTGCCGGCGGTGTGGTTGGGGCTTCTGAACCATTTGCGCTCGATCGGCGCGACGCTCGACCATATGCAGCGTGTGGTCATCGGCGGATCGGCCTGCCCGCGCGCGATGATGGAAACCTTCCAGGATCAGTATGGCGTCGAAGTCGTGCACGCCTGGGGCATGACCGAGATGTCGCCGCTTGGCACGGTCAACACGCCGAAATTCCAGTTCAAGGACCTTAGCGGCAAGGCCAAGGTCGATCTGCAACAGTCGGCAGGCCGGCCGCTTTACGGCGTCGATATGATGATTGTCGATGAGAATGACCAGGAACTGCCCTGGGATGGCGAGACCGTCGGTGAGTTGATGGTGCGCGGTCCCTGGGTCATCGATGCCTATTTCAATACCGATCCCCAGCCGGCCCATCGGATTCCGGGATGGTTCGGCACCGGCGATGTCTGTGCAATCGACCCGGATGGCTATATCTGGATCACCGACCGGATCAAGGACGTGATAAAGTCGGGCGGTGAGTGGATTTCCTCCATCGACCTGGAAAACATCGCGGTCGGCCATCCTAAGGTGGCCGAGGCCGCCGTGATCGGCGTCTACCATCCGCGCTGGGATGAACGGCCGCTGTTGGTCGTCGTCAAACAGCCCGGCGAAGATATCTCCAAAGAAGAGATGCTGGCCTGGTTCGAAGGCAAGATCGCAAAATGGTGGATGCCGGACGATGTCGCGTTCGTCGATGAACTGCCGCATACCGCCACCGGCAAGCTGTCGAAGCTACAACTGCGTGACCGGTTCAAGGACTATCGACTGCCGAGCGGAGGCTGAGCCCGCCGGCCTTAGCCGGGGTCTGATATCACCGCAACGGCAGCGGCGGCAATGGCCAAGCCATAGGGGACGGTAGGTCTGCCATCGCCGCCGGGCCACCGCCCCGGGGCAAACCGGAACATGCGCCATCCCTGGCGCGATGCTGTCACGAGGCCGATCATCCCGCCGGCGATGGCCGTGACGAACAGCAATTCGCCGATGCGGTCTGCACCGGCCCACAATGCCGCCGCAGTCATGAGCTTGGCATCGCCTCCCCCCCACACGTTCAAGACAAACAGAATCAGTCCCGCAGCGGCAATTGCCGCCGCGGTGGCGTCGCTGGACAATACGATTGCTGCCGATGGTGCGGTCGATACGGCAATGCCGAACAGCGCGGCCAGAGCAGCCGGCAAAAGATCGGGAATTTGCCGCCAGCACAGGTCGGAAACGCCTGCGAGCATCAGCAGAACGATGGCGCCATCGATCCAACCTGTGGTCATACCGCGACGGACCTCAGGTCCGGACCGGGATTTGGTCGAGAATGAGCTTGAGCTTAGCCTGAATGCTATTGAAGGCGCCGGCGCCAGAGCAAACAGCGGCGATGGCAATTGCGATGCCACCCGCCAATACAGCGTATTCGATCGCTGTAATGCCGCGGCGGTCGCTCAATAGTCGTTGCGTCCACACGATGACCCAAAGCATAGGCAGTTCCCCATCCTGGAGGCTGTATCGAGTCTAAGTCCGGTCTACCGGATCGATACCCCAGGTCTACGGCGGGTCCCTTAAGGTTCGGTGAATTGGGTGTTTGGGAATTTGGGAGAAGGTTCAGGATGAACGGCCCAGGGTCAGTGGGTGTTCATAACCCGGCCAGGGGCGCTCCGCGTATAGGGCTCGTCATTGGTGCGCTCTTTGGTGATCGGATTTTCAACCGATACCTTGTAATCCTCAAATTTCGAGCAGCCGAGCAGAACCAGTACGCCGGCGGTCAGTACAATCCATTTCACCATAACACCGGTTCTCCTCAGCAAGTCGTCAGCGCCCAGAGCAAATCCCGTTCCGGCTGGACCAGAATTTGCTCTAACTTTATGAATCTAAGCCATCTTAACCCGAACAAATCAGCCAATTTGATCGGGTGTTAGCCTAGCGTTTGTAGTTGTAGAACGGCGCGTTGTTCATCAGCGTGTTTTTCTGAGCGATGAGATAGCCCAATTCTCCGGTTTTGGCCAGGAAGGCGTGCCAGTTGGGATCGGCCTGCATCGCGGCGCGGCGTTTTTCCCGGTCGGCGGCATTTTCGTACGCCCAAATGTGCATGTAGGTGTTAACCTCGCCGGACTCGGTGATGCCATAGAACACCGGCTGGCCCAGGTGCTTGGTCTGCACGGCCAGGCCCATTTGCTCGTAAACTTCCATTTGCTTTTTGATGGTGCCGGGGCGGCAGGTGTAAACGCGAACGTCGAACAGCATGGGTTTCTCCTGTTGGATTGGAACGAACGGCGCGGACAGTACCCTATTTTCTATGGGACTGCCTCCCCGTTTTCCACGGCTTGGCGCGCTATACTCAAATCGGCGGACGAATGGGCGGCGTCATAGGTGGGCGGGCCCGAGGAGGTTCGGTCGTGGGCTTCGCACTTGAACGCCGATGCGGTTCCGGGGCATATGATTGGCAATCGTGTTCGTGCCGGCCCGCCGCCGCCGTCTTGCGGCCTGGCCATATCAGCGCTCTTTAGGAGACCAATCCGTTGTCCAAATCATCGTCCGTTCTTATCGACCGCCATCCCGGCCGCTCGTCCCAGAC
>JAYPXD010000239.1:0-6444 GCA_038135395.1 Alphaproteobacteria bacterium
CCCTAGACCAGCCGGTGGAAATGATTGCGGATATTCGAGCCGATGCCCCGCATCAACGGATCGTCCAGCATGTCGGCAAGAGTTTCTCTCACTCCAATTTGCACGCCTTGAGAAGCCGGCAGTATAAACCCCTGCCCCAGGCCGCTGAGAAGCTACGCGAGGCCGTTTGGACCAGGGCGACGCCCTTACATCGGCAGAACGGCGGAACAACGCTCCTGATCGTCCCGACGGTCGTGGAGACATGGCTACGCGAGGTCAAGACCATACCGGCTAGGCTGGAGGTGGCGCACCATGGAAACCTTGCCGGCGTCGATGCCTGGCGGGATGCTCGAACGCTCGTCGTCGTCGGACGCATGATGCCAAGCCCACAAGCCGTAGAGCGGATGGCGTCGGCGCTCACAGGCGAACATAGGCCAATCGTGACGGACGCCTCCGGCTGGTATGCGACGGCGAAGCGCACGATCCAGGATAAGCAAGGCCGCGTTGCGACCATCGACCTGGAGGCGACCGGAGATGCCATCACCGGCGAAGTGTTGGCTCGCGTTTCAGAAGACCAAGCGATCCAGGCCCTAGGGCGAGCACGTGGCGTCAATCGCAATGACGCCGACCCGGTTGAAATTCACCTGCTAGGCGCGGCGCTCATGGGAGACGAGCTGGTCGATGGACTGGTCCCATGGCAGAACCCAACGCCAGAGGAGGTCTATGTGGCTGAAACTGGGCTATTTTTCGGGAACTCGTCACACATGGCAAAGGCGATGCAGGTGAAGCGAACCGCCGTGGACAACGCCCGAACGCGGTCCAAACGAGGTTTGCCACATTCTCTAATAAAGCTTTCCTATACGAAAAAGTGGCAAACCTCATCTGCCTCCGCAAAGCCCGTCCGGTATCGCATCGACAGGCGAGGCAGCGGCTGGGCGACAATCCACGTTTTCGGCGACGTCAGCGGCATTCAAGAGCGCCTAGAGGCCATCCTTGGCGAGGCGGTCCAGGTTGAGGTCATGCCCGATCCTGATCCGGACCAGGTGACGCAAAACGCAACAGCCGCGCCAGAACCAATTCACAGCCAACCGAAGGAGATTGATATGCCGAAAGCCATAGCAATCACGACCGCCCGGCAGGATGTGGCGACGCTAGAAAAGCCTGATATCGTCTTTTCATTGCGCCGAGTGTCGAAGGTGTCAGCGATTGCCCTGGAAGCCGCTACAAGCCCCGTAGAAGCGCCTAAGACAGCGCCAAGCCCTGCCACACGAGAGGCGCCTAAATCGCATCCTGGGGCGATCCCCTGCATCCGTGCGAAGGCGTATAGCTGCGCCGTGCTCCGTGGTCATACGATCCGCCATAAACCTACGGAGAGGCGTGCGCTTTGACGCCTAAACTAGACAGCTACCAGCCCGGAATTTCCAAGGCCCAGCCTTGCGCGCGCGCGTGAGGCAATTTCGTCATAAGGGCGGGCTTTTCCCGTAAACGCGGAGACGGAATTGCCTGGCGCCGGTTGCGAGAGGCGATCCTAGAGACCTGGAACCGCCCCTACCGTATTGGGTCTAGGCGAATGGGCGCTCAAACAGGATTGAGCGATGGAGCCTTTGTCAATAACCTGCCCAAAGGTGTTCGAAATGGGAAATGCCGGTTTACAAAAGAGTGCCAAAAATAAATAACTCCATTGGCGCGGATCGGGGCCATTGATTTTGCTATGCATTGGCTCGGCGCACCTTGCATTTCTCCAGCACTCTCTCGGATTTAGTCATCGTGCGGACAGCGGATCACCCAAACGCCAATGGGAGAGATACTCTGCCAACGTGTTCAAACAGCCAGGACCATCTCTGTCCTGTCCTAGCCCGAACCGAGGAGAAAGGAGACGTTACTTTCGGCCCCAAGCTGGCTTTAGCGAAGATTGAAACGAATGGCCGGTTAAAGTGTCATTCAGACATTCGCAGCCGGGGACGCTCGCTATCTGTTCGCGTCGCATCATCAAACCTATCCGGGCGCAGTCACAACTGCCGGACGGCCCAGGCTGATGGGGTTGGTTCCCCGCAGATGGATCATCAGCACAAGCAGACTCGTTACGATGAGATTGAAGATTCCTGAGGCAGCGGCGGCGGTAAAGCTCGCCGTGTAGGAACCTGTAAGATCGAACAGAACTCCGCCGGCATATCCGCCAACGCCATGCGCAGCGAAAGCGAATGCCGCTATCACGCCCAGCGTTGCCGCACGGCCCGGCGGCGGTGTCACCGCCCGAACCGTGGTCAGGACGCCCGTCATCACGCCGGCAAAGCCGAAGCCGTAGAGGGGCGCGTATAGATAAAATGCATCGGCGCTATCAAACCATGTAAAGCCAAACACCAGGGCGGTTTGCCATGCAGAGGCAGCCATGTAGGCGAACGGTCCGCCGACAGAGTCGGCCAGCCGGCCGAAAAATATCCGGCCTGCGATCCCTGCCGTCAGCATAACGAACATCACGCCGCCCGCGTCGGCCGCCGGCACGCCGCAGCCCTGCATAAATGGCACGAGGTGGACCAACGGAATGGCCATCAATATGCAGCAGCCAAGTACGGCGGCGCCAAGCATGGAGACAACAAGCCAGTGCGGCAGGGGCACTGGCGATGGAGCATTAGCATTTGTTCGAGCACCGTCCGTCGTATCGGGGGGATCGCGCAGAAGCATGGCCATTGGAACTACAATGGTAATTGAAGCCAATCCGAGGGCCATAAATGCGCTACGCCATCCCATGTCCTCGATCAGGCGGGCGGCAACAAACGGCACAACCCCTTGCCCAAGCGCCTGGCCCGCCGAAACAACGCCCAGGGCAAGCCCAGAACCCGTCGTAAACCAGTTTCCGACCAGGGCCAGCATTGGTGCGAAGAAGGCGCCTCCTCCGAACGCTCCCGCGATCAAGAAGAGCACATAGAACTGCCAAAGCTCCCCGGCGAATGAAGCAGCGATGATGCAGAAGCTCAGCACCAAGGCGCCGACTACGCAGATCCTGCGAATGCCAAAACGGCCAACGACGCGCCCAATTGCAATGCCGCCGGCCGCGAGCCCGAAGAGCCCGGCGGTATTGATCAGCGAGATGTCGCCCCGCTGCCAGCATAACTCCGTTTCCAGCGGCAGAAAGAATACCGACAGGCCGTTGACGATCTGCCCCATCGCCAACGCGAGTATCACGGAGGCGGCAAGCATGATGACCCAACGATAGCGCTCCTGATTCAACCGCTCTTCCCTTCACGCGCTGCGACGATGATATTTTTGTGCAGTGATTTCATCCGTCAGTTAATCAACCGCAATCCGTCACGCAGCCAAAGGCTTCATGCGCCCCTGGTTGCGTTCTTCAAGGATCGGGCGCACCCATTTGCCGAACCGCTCCGCCTCGTCATCGTGGTAGTAGCCGGACAGACAGAACGAATGGCAGCCAACGTCGATATAGTCCTGAAGGGTATCCGCACACTGCTGCGGCGTGCCTACGATGACGATGCCCGCACCCGGACGGGCCTGCGTCAGGCCGGTCCACATATGCTTCCCCATCTTCTTGCCATACTCGGCATGGAGTTGCCGGACCCGCTGGTTCGCGACCGAATTGCCGTACATGACGCGCACTTCCTCCTTGAAAGCGTCGGTCACATTGCGAACCAGGCCTTCCGCGACGTCCCATGCTTCCGCCTCGGTCTCCCGGCAGATGATCTGCAGGCGCATGCCGAAACCGATCTTATCCTCACGGCCGTATTTCGCGGCGCGCTTGCGGATGTCGGCCATGTTCTCCCGAATGCGCTCGACCGTGTCGCCCCAGAACAGGTGAACGTCGGAATGCTTGGCCGACAGCTCCGATGCCTGCTCGGAGCCGCCGCCCAGATAGAACTTGGGGTGCGGCTGCTGGTAGATCGAGGCGCCAATGTGCGCCTGCTTGATCCGGTAATGCGTGCCTTCATAGTCGACCTTCACATTGGCGCCCGCCGCCCAGAGCGCCTTGCAGATCTCAACCTCCTCCTGCATGGCCTCGTAGCGGTCTTCTTTTTTCAGGCCGACGCCTTCGGCCTCGTTCTCGATTTCGTTCTGACCGGCGATGAGGTTGATGCAGATGCGCCCCCGGCTCATCTGGTCGAAGGTCGCGATCATTTTCGCCAGTAGCACCGGGTTGATGTAGGAAGGCCGCGCAGCGACCAGCGTCTTGATCGACTTGGTCTTGGCGATCAGAAACGCGCTCGACATCCAGGCGTCCCAGCAGGAGGCGTTGACCGGCAGCAGGATGTATTCGAAGCCGTTGTTCTCTGCCGTCACGATCACGCGCTCGAACATCTCGGCTGATGGCGGCCGCTGCTGTGGCTCGTTGTAGTCGAGCGTGTCGCCGCGGGTCGGAATGAACCAGCCGAACTCAAGATTCCGCTTAATGGCGCTCATGGCGTCCTCCTTCGCGTGTCATGTCCTCGCCACACCCTGCATTGCGCTGTCGCTCCGCGCCGCCGCGCTGGATAGCCCGGGCGGCTGGGCACAGCGGAAGGGGCTGAGGCCGTCCGGTGAGCGGCGATGACGGCCAATCCGCCAATTGACATGCTTCCGTTTAAATGCACTATGAATTCATCATGAATGCACATGCAAAACAAGCCTCAAATCTGCCGAGCGCGCAAGAGCGCTGCTATGAGCATCTGAAAGAGGCGATCCTGCGCCTGGAGCTTGCGCCGGGCGCGCGGGTCGCTGCCCTGGAGGTTGCAGCGCGGCTGGGCGTCAGCCGGACGCCGATCCGGGAAGCCCTGGGGCAGTTGGACAAGGAAGGTCTGGTGGCGCGCGATCCGGCCGGCGGATATGTGGTCCGGCCAATGAGCGTCAAGGAAATCGACGATCTCTACCGGGTGCGCGAATATCTTGAAACGGAAGCCGTACTCGAAGCGATGCCGCATCTCGCGGAGCCTGACTTTGCCCGCCTGGCAGCGATCCTCGATGAAGCCGAGGCGCAGGCCGGTGATGTCATCGAGTTTCTTGTCAGCAGCCGGATGTTCTACGAGGAAATTATCGCGGCAACCGGCAACGAGGTGCTCCGTCATGTGCTTGCACCCATAATGGACCTGGTCCGTCTGATCGGAGCCATGCTGTTTCGCGCCTATGCACCGCGCGTGGAACAGGTCTCGGCGGAAAATCGGGAAATTCTGCGGGCGCTGGTGGCGCGAGATGCCGTTGCAGCAGAGGCGGCGGTTCGGGCGCATGTGCGTCACTCTCGGGAGCATATTCGGACGCGGCTGACCCAAGAACAAGGCATGACACTCGTCGGCACTCCGGTTCTGACCCTGTCAGCCCGGCGAGAGTAGAACGCGTCATCTGCGCGTTCGACCTGCTTCGAACCACCCGACCAACCACTCGGAACAACCAATCCATGCTCCAAGACCGATATGGTTACGAACTGACAACCGGATCCGCTGCGGCGGCTGACGCCTATGTCAAAGGCGTTGATCGTCTATTGGCAGCAGAGGCGGATGTCATCGCAACTCTGCAAGAGGCTTTGGCGGCCGACAGCGACTTCGCTCTTGGCCAGATCGCCCTGGCGCGCGCGATGCAAATGCACGGGCGTGGCGCCGAGATGCAGGCGCCGCTTGAGCGAGCCCTTGCCCTCGCGCCCAAGGCGACCGAGCGCGAGCAGAGCCACATCGCTATTTTCGACAAAATCCTGTCGGGCCAGGGGCTCGCCGCGATCCCAATGATCGGGGCGCATGTTGCGACCTGGCCGCGCGATGCAATGGTCGTGGCACCGGCGACCGGCGTCTTCGGCCTGATCGGCTTTTCGGGCGAGACCGGCCGCGAGGAACGACAGTTCTCGTTTCTAGAGCCCTTGGCCCCACACTATGGCGACGACTGGTGGTTCCGAACCGTGCTGGCATTCGCCGAGGTGGAACTGCAACGCCATGAGAGCGCGCTCCGAAATATCGAAATGGCACTGCGCGACCATCCTCGCAACGCCCATGCCGCCCACATTCGCGCTCATATCTTTTACGAAATGGGCGAGCGGGAAGAGGGACTGCCCTTCCTGACCGATTGGTATCGGGACTATCCGCGGAGCGGCCAACTCCACTGCCACATCAGCTGGCATCTGGCGATCTGGTCGATGGAATCCGGCCAGCGGGATGAGGCTTGGCGGATCTTCGAGGACGCTGTCTTCCCCGGCGGTTCGTGGGGGCCAGCGATCAATACGTTGACCGACGGCGCATCCTTTATGCTGCGGGCAGAGCTTGCCGGCGAAGCGCGGCGGCCAGAGATGTGGCGCAAGATGGCTGACTTCGCTGCCGAGTGGTTCCCAGCGACAGGCGTTACCTTTGCGGACGTTCATTCCGCGCTGGCCTACGCGATGGCCGGAGACGCAGCAGCGCTCAAGGCGCTGACGACCGCGCCCAAGGGTCCCGCCGCTGACTTACTCGCACCGATCGCCGACGGGTTTGATGCGTTCGCGCAAGGCGACTGGCAGAGAGC
>JAYPXD010000240.1:0-6353 GCA_038135395.1 Alphaproteobacteria bacterium
CTTCCGGCCGAGCGGCACTTTGGAATCCCGCATGGCCTCGATCTCAGCACGCGGCTTGTTCCACTCGCGCGCGCGGGTGTCGACCGCCATGGGTGTGTTCATCAGGCCCGGCAGGATGACGTTTGCCCGAATACCGTGTTCGGCGTTCGTATAGGCAAGTTGCTCGGTCAATGCGACGACCCCCGCCTTTGAGGTCTTATAGACCACCAATGGATAGCGGTCGCGCACAGCCATGGATGAAATATTGACGATAGCCCCGGATTTCTGCGCCCGCATGACCGGCACAACGTGCTTGCAGGTCATAATCATGCCGCGCAGGTTGATGGCGTTGCAGCGGTCGAAATCGTCTTCCGTCAACTCGTCCAGCGGTTTGTCGCCGCCGGCGATCGAGACGCCCACGTTGTTGTGCAGAATGTCGATCCGTCCGCACTTCGCCATGACGGCATCGACCATGGCCTTCAGCGATGCTTCCTTGGTCACATCGGCGGCAAGCGCAAATGCCTGATGGCCCTCGGCCCGAATGATGGCGGCTGTTTCCTCGGCTCGCTCCAGGCGCATGTCGACACAGGCGACGGTCGCGCCTTCACGTGCGAATACCATGGCCGTGGCCCGGCCATTGCCGACGCCTTCGCCGGGAGACTGGCCGGCGCCGACGACGACGGCGATCTTGTTTTCCAAACGCATGGGAAATCGGTCCTTCTAGTCAGTTCGCCGGCAGAGGGAACATGTCGAGGTAGGGTTGGTATTCCGGCTCCACCTCAATTGCGAGCGAAGCCAGGATGCGGACGACGGCGCAATAAGTAGCGATAGTCACCACCAGATCGACCATCTGCTCGTTGCCGAGTTCGGCCTGAAGTTCCTTAAACAATGGCTCCGGCATCTCGATGTTGTCCGCCATCTCGCGCGCCGCCAGAAGAATTTTCTTTTCCAATGCACCAAGCTGGTTCGGCTTGCCGTCCGTTTCGGCGATCAAGCCTTCGATATCCTGCTTCGAAACGCCGAAATCCATGCCCAGCTTGACGTGGTGGCTCCACTCGAACGGCGACCGCGCCAGCCAGCCTACCTGGAGAATCGCCAATTCCCGCAAGCGCATATCCAGCTTCATGCCATAGCGGATATGGCCACCCAGCACATGAAAGGCGCGGGCGGTATCCGGGCTGTTGACCAGCGCCCGCGTCAACCAGATCGGGCGTTTCAACAGGTCTTTGTTGTCGTCGGAGAGATCTTCGACATTGAGATAAGGCACGCGGGCGGCCATCTGGCGGTTCCTCATTGTGGCGTATTGAACTGTCGCGCCGAAGATAGCGCCAACCGGACGCCCTGTCAGGCTTTTGCGACCGTCTCGCTGACAATGCCGCCGGTGATGCGCTGCAATTCGGTTGGCGTCGTAGCAAAGACGCAATGCGGATGGCCGGCCGCAGCATAGATCGCATCGAACCGGCCCAGGCTCGCGTCAATGGCGATGGCCAGTTTGCCCGGATGGCCGACAGGCGAAACCCCGCCGATGGCATAGCCCGTAGCCTCCCGCACCAGTTCCGGTGAAGCGCGCCTGGCTTTGCCTGCAAATCCCAGCGCCGCCGGCAAAGCCTTCTCATTGCACCGTCGGTCGCCGGCGACGAGAACCATAACGGCCTGGCCCTCGACCTCAAAGACCAGCGATTTGACGATAGCCCCCAGGTCGCAACCTATACTGTCTGCAGCTTCCTGGGCGCTGCGGGCGGTTTCGGCGAGCGCGACGACCGCCGCATCCGATCCGGCGGCGCGCAAGGCTGCCTGCACCCGCTGTACGGATAGATTTGTCAGCGGCACCGCAATCAGCCCTGCATTAGCGCGGCAACGCCGGGAAGCTCCCTACCTTCCAGCCATTCCAGGAATGCGCCGCCAGCGGTCGAGACATAGGAAAAGCTATCGACCACGCCGGCTTTTGCCAAAGCCGCGACCGTATCGCCGCCGCCGGCAACCGTAACCATGGTCCCGGCCTTGGTCGCCGCCGCCGCAGCACGCGCAACTGCGTTGGTACCGGTATCGAACGGCTCAATCTCGAATGCACCCATAGGACCATTCCAAACCAGCGTGCGCACGGAAGCGAGGCGCAATTCCAATTCTGCAATCGCTGAGGGGCCAATATCCAAAATCATTGCATCCGCTGGACACATGTCAGCGGAGACCGCTTCGCAAGCCGCGCCGGCCTTGAACTCCCGCGCCACGACAACGTCCGTCGGTAACACGACGGTGCAGCCAGACGCTTCAGCCTTGGTCAAAATATCCCGTGCGGTGCCAGCCAAGTCTTTCTCACAGAGACTTGCGCCGACAGCCTTGCCCTGCGCAAACAGAAAGGTGTTCGCCATGCCGCCGCCAATAATCAGCGTGTCCACTTTAGCGACCAAGTTCTGCAGCACGTCCAACTTTGTCGAAACCTTGGCGCCGCCGACCAGTGCCGCGACAGGGCTCGTCGGATTTCCGAGGGCGGCATTCAACGCCTCCAGCTCCGCCTGCATCAGGCGGCCTGCCATATTCGGCAAAAGGCCCGCTAGGCCGGCGGTCGAAGCGTGAGCGCGGTGCGCAGCCGAAAAAGCGTCGTTGACGTACAGATCACCCAACTCGGCAAGGGCTTTCACGAATGCGGGGTCGTTTTTTTCCTCCCCCTTGTGGAATCGCAGGTTCTCCAACAGCGCGACATCGCCATTTCCCAGCGCATCCACCACTTTGGCTACCGTCGGGCCAATGCAATCGTCGGCGAAAGTAACCGGTTGGTTGAGAACTTCTGAAAAAGCAGCGGCAATGGGCCGAAGCGAAAGTTCGGCGTTGCGCTCCCCCTTCGGCCGACCGAAATGGGCCAGTACAACTACCCTGGCCCCCAGGTCCGACAGTTCACGCACGGTCGGCGCTGACCGTTCAATTCGTGTCAGGTCAGTCACCTTACCATCCGCCATTGGCACATTCAGGTCCAAGCGAACTAGTACGCGCTTACCGGCTACGTCGAAATCTTCCAGGATATTGAAATCGGCCATTCGTCACTTCCCTGCTCATGACATTGTCATCGGCAAGGGGTTTGACTGGACCCCGATAAAATTTGCAACCGCGCCTAGCGCCGCAATCCCGGTCTAAGCGTGTGCACGCATTGCGAACGGCATCGGCGCAAATTGTTCAAGCCACGCATCGACGGTCGCATACACTGTGCCGCGGTCGGCAAAGACGCCACCGGTGTTCAAAACATGTTCGCTCAGCGGCGCCGGCACCGTTGCCGCGCCGCAAACCACAAGCCGGCGACCGTGAAATGGCGGCGTCTGCATCAGGTGATCCAACTGCGCCCGCAAATCCTGTGGACTGGAAGCGCCGCCAATGAGCTCGATGTGGGGCAACCCCAACTCCCGGGCTATCATGCCAAGGTCCTGGTTCGTCGCCAGCGCCACAGCGCCGCCGAACGCCTGAAACAGCCGCATCAGCTTGAACCATGACGCTGCTGAGACAGTGCCGGTATGATCTGCAATCGCCGCTTCGAAACTTAAAAGCAGTGCGATGCGCCGACTGAGAGGAAGCGCGTCATCGCGCACAGGATGGGGCCGCGAAATAGCATTGGATAGGATCATGGTACTCGGTTTGTATTGGGGTGTTGGCGCGCTTCAGCTTTGTCAAAACGACGCTGCATCCGTGCCGAAGGCGCCATTATCGTGCCTTTTTGTGACAAAATCGTTAATGTCTGTACAAAGGTACGTATGCAGTGTGATGCAGCAAAAATTCAGCGGTGAGAGGACAATCTGGGAATGGATGAAGCAATCAATGTGTTCGGTGAACCGTTAGAGACCTGCGGTCTGGATCCGGTCACTGGCTTTTTCCGCGACGGATGCTGCAACACCTGCGCCGATGATGTTGGCATGCACACTGTCTGTGTTCAGGCCACGACAGAATTTTTGGCGTTTTCGAAAGAAACCGGTAACGACCTGTCGACGCCGCGGCCGGAATTCGGTTTTTCCGGCCTCAAGCCCGGGGATCGCTGGTGCGTTTGCGCAGGCCGCTGGCGGGAGGCCTATGAGGCGGGCAAAGCCGCGCCGGTCTACCTGCGGGCCACCCACATCGAAACGCTGGCGGTGCTGCCCTTGCAGGTGCTGAAAGAATACGCGCTCGATTTAGCATAGTGGGTGGGCTGGTAAATTTTCCAGCCGTGCGCCACTATTCCATGGGATCGGTTCTGGTGGGAGTTCACCGGTGCGGAATTTCGGTATTGGCGCGGCTTTCGGGCTCTTTCTTGGATTGTTGGTAGGCCTTTCGGTCTCCGAGGTGGTTGCGGGCGTCGTGACCGGCCTGGTGGCGTTGCTCGGCATGATGCTGGGCTTGCGCTCGGAAGGCGAGGCAGGGCCGCTGTCGGCAGGCAACGGCGGCAGGATTGCCGGTTTTGCGGTGGTTGGCAGCATCGCGTTGCTGGCCGCCGTGATAGTGCGGACGCACGGATGGCTTGAGCCGTCTCCCGCCGCCGTGCGCGACCGCTGGGTCGCCGCAGGATTCTCTCCCGACGCTGCCCGGGATCTCGCCGCGTTCCAGAGATTGGGACTATTACCGCAAAATCGGACTGCGGGCGAAGCAAAGGCATCGGATGCAGCGACCGGCGCACTCTATGCCAACGCCACGGAAGACAGTGCCTGCAATGCCCTCCATGGCCGGACCTACGATTCAGCGACGGCACTGATGAGCGCAATGCGGGCGGAGGGCGCCGACTGGGAGAAATTGACAGAGAATCTGCCGCCCACCCTGAATGACGGGGCGACGCTACAGATCTTACGATCGCGCATCGCCGAACGTTGCCTTAGGTTGTAAGCGAAGCGTGCGGCCTTGCTTATCCTACTGGCTCTCCTGCCCCATGCACTGTCCGCCGCTGGATTGGACCAGGCGCTTCGGGAGGATCTGGCGCGTAGCATCGTGCAGGTGCAAGGCATCGGGTGTCCCGCTATGCAAGGTACGGAGCGGCGGGTGGCGACCGGATTTGCCTATGGCCCCACAGGCCATATCGCAACGGCCAACCATGTTGTCGCTGGATGCCAGCGGGTGACCGTGTACTGGGAGAAACACGGCGGCGAAACTCAAGTCGCACAGGTTGTCCGCGTGTTGCCCAATGCCGACCTCGCCTTGCTTCAGGTCAGCCAGACCCTTGGTCAGGCTTTGACGGCCAATACCCAACGGCCGGCTGTCGATGCGGAGTTGGAGACCCTCGGATACTACCTGGCCATGCCGACGATGAGCAATAAACAACTGCGGGTGACATTCGGATCGGCCCGGTTGGCCGATATGGTGCCAGCGGAAACGCGGCAGGCCTTGCAGCAAAGCGGCACGATTGACCTCAATCTGGATATTCTGCGCCTTGATGGCCACCTCTTGCCCGGTCATTCCGGCGCGCCGATCTTCAACCTGAATGGCCAGGTCGTGGGCGTTGGATCTGGCGGTCTGAAAAGCGGCGCTGCATCCGTCAGTTGGGCCGTGCCTGCGTCGTACCTCGCGGCGCTACTGGTGTCGCAGCAAAGGCAAGCGAATGTAATGACCAGCGCGACGTTGTTTGCTAACGCAACAGCAGACCCTGAGCCGACATCTGCCAGTGCCAGCGCTGGCGCTACCAGGCCCGAGTTAATCCAGGTGACGTGCGGTGGCGTTCAGTTCATCTATACCGGTGTGCGCAGTTTCAGTGAATTAACAGTCGGGCACGAAGATTTGGGTAGCGTTCAAAAATTAATGGTCGATTTCGATCTCAGGTCGGATCAGGTCGCACAGTTTCACTACCACACGTTCCAACCCGTCGACGGCGGCGCAGCTGTTGCGATCCCGGACTGGACATCAATCCGCAATTCCGGCCAGGTTTGCCAGGCGATGGATGCATCCGGACGGATCTCTGTCGATTTTGCCGGTCACCTCGTCCAATCGTACCCGCAGGGGCAATTGGCGTCGCAGCAATTCGAGTACGAGTTCGCGCTTCGGTCGGCCCGCCAGTGGGGAATTTCCGCGGAATATTCGTATATCAGTCCCTATCAGCGAGACGACGGTCTAACGGTCGTGCGCCGGACCTATGCCGCAATCAACCCGCAATTGTTGACGTCGCTGGCCTTTGAAACGCTGCTACTGCATCAACCGATGCGGGCATCCTATGCAACGTTCACGGGGATCATCGGCGTCTATTGGGATTTCAGTCTGCAAAACTTCGCCTACTGCGAGCACCGCCAATCCGATCCTGCGTGCGCACCTTATTTCAGCGAGGCCCAAAACGCGGCGCAAATGATTTTCGGCGTCTTGTTATCGACGGCTCCCCTTTCTGACCGGGTCATAAATGTGAGTTCTGCCAGGCTTCCGATGGCTCCAACGGGGCTGGGATA
>JAYPXD010000241.1:0-6343 GCA_038135395.1 Alphaproteobacteria bacterium
CGGCGCCGATGTTTCTGGTCTCCGGGCCGGATCTGGTCATTGCGGCCTGCAAGGCGGGCGTGATCGGCTCATTCCCGACCATCAACTGCCGCACGGTTGAGGAGCTCTCGCAGTGGCTCACGCGGATCGACGGCGCGCTCGGCCCGGAAGACGCGCCGGTCGCGCCCAATCTGGTGGTGCACCGTTCCAACAGCCGGCTCGCACAAGACTTGGCCCTGATCTGCGAGCACAAGCCGGCCATAGTGATCGCCAGCGTTGGCTCGCCGGCGCCGATTATTGAGGCGATCCATGGCTATGGCGGGCTGGTGTTCGCCGACATCGCAAGCATGCGCCATGCGGAGAAGGCCGTGGAGGCAGGCGCGGACGGGCTGATCCTGCTGACGGCAGGGGCGGGCGGGCAGACCGGCTGGGCCAATCCGTTCGCCTTCGTGCGTGGCGTGCGGAAGATGTTCGACGGGCCGGTGGTGTTGGCGGGCGGCGTCGGCGACGGCCAGGCTCTGCGCGCGGCGGAGGTGCTGGGCTGCGACCTCGCCTATATGGGCACCCGCTTCATTGCCACGCGGGAGAGCATGGCGAAGGACGCCTACAAGCAGATGCTGGTCTCGTCCAAGCTCGACGATATCAAGCTGACTCGCGCCATGACCGGGCTGGAGACCAACATGCTGATCCCCTCTATCCGCGCGGCGGGGCTCGACCCGGACAACCTGCCGGAGCGCGGCTCGGTCGCCATCGACAAGGACATCAACCCGAACGCGCCCAGGCGCTGGAAAGACGTCTGGTCGGCGGGGCATTCGGTGCAGATGGTGGACAGCGTGCCCTCGGTTGCGGAACTGGTGGAGCGGGTCGCGGGCGAGTATGACGCGTCGCGCAAGGAGTTCGGATGATGACGCAGGACCTGCCCTTTCTCCCGACCATGGGTGTCGGCAGCCACGCCGCCCCCGGCTGGCTTTTCAGCTTCCGCGAGGCGATGCGGGCGGGCAAGGCCGGGCCGGCCGACGTGGACGAGGCCTATGGCGACGCCACCCGCACCGCCATCGCCGACCAGATCCAGGCGGGGCTCGACGTGCTTAGCGATGGCGAGTTGACCCGCGACCGCTTCGTCTATGCCATGTACGACCGGCTGGAGGGGCTGACCCGGCAATCGGTGGCGCGGCGGCTCGGCGTGCCGGGCTATGACCGGACGCCCGGCTATGTCGCCGACGAGCGGGTGCGCGCACCGAACGGGCTGGGGCTGGTCGAGGACTACCTGTTCCTTCGCCGCGAGGTGGCGCGGCAATTGGGAGACGACGCCGCGGCGGCGCGGCTGAAAATGGCGCTGCCGGGGCCGATCACCTTCGTGCGCAGCATCCGGGCCGGTGCGGCCTATGCCAGCGAGAGCCAGCCGCAACACGCCCTGCTCGCCGACCTGGTGGCGATCATCCGGGCGGAGGTGCAGGCGCTGGCAGACGCCGGCTGCCCGCTGGTACAGTTGGACGAGCCGGGGCTGACCTATCCCTCCGACTGGCTGGGCCAGGCGGACTCGGTCGCAGCGATCAACCGGGTGGGCGAGGCGGCGGCGGGCCGGTTCCTGGTGCATGTCTGCTTCGGCAACAATGCCAGCCGCCCCTACACGCCGCGCGACTTCGACCGTCTGCAGCCCGCGCTGGAGGGGCTCAAGGCGGAATGGCTGGTGCTGGAATTCGCCAACCGCGAAATGGCCGGGCTGGACCTGGTCGCGGGGTTGTCAAACCCGGCGAAGATCGCGGCGGGCGTCGTGGACGTGAAGAACTTCCACCTGGAAACCGCCGACGAGGTCGCGCGCCGGGTCGAGCGCGTGCTGGCCGCCGGCATTCCGGTGGAGAGGCTGGCGCTGACGGCGGATTGTGGCCTGTCAGCCATCCCCCGCTGGCTGGGTGTGCGCAAGCTGGAGGCGCTGGCGGCGGGGGCGAGGCTGGTGCGGGCGCGGGTTTAGGGCCCCACGCTCAGCTCTTAAACCGTCATTGCGAGGCAAAGCCGAAGCAATCCAGGCCAGCGCCGGAGTGTGCTTCGGGCTGGCCTGGATTGCCACGGCGCCTGACGGCGCCTCGCAATGATGGGAAACGGGGAAGACGGCGCTTCCCCTCGTTGGGCACCTACTTGTTCTGCCGGTTCGCGATCAGGTCGTCGACGACCTGCGGCTCCGCCAGGGTGGAGGTGTCGCCCAGATTGCCGAAGTCGTTCTCGGCGATCTTGCGCAGGATGCGGCGCATGATCTTGCCGGAGCGGGTCTTGGGCAGGCCCGGCGCCCACTGGATCAGGTCCGGCGAGGCAATCGGGCCGATCTCCGTCCGCACCCAGCGCACCAATTCGGCGCGAAGTTCGTCTGTGGGCTGCTCGCCTGCATTCAGGGTGACATAGGCGTAGATGCCTTGACCCTTGATATCGTGCGGGTAGCCGACTACGGCGGACTCGGCGACTTTCGGGTGGGCGACCAGGGCGCTTTCCACCTCTGCCGTGCCCATGCGGTGGCCGGAGACGTTGATGACGTCATCGACGCGGCCGGTGATCCAGTAATAGCCGTCGGCGTCCCGGATGGCGCCGTCGCCGGTGAAATACATGCCCGGATACATGGCGAAATACGTTTCGATGAACCGCTCATGGTCGCCATAGACCGTGCGCATCTGGCCGGGCCAGCTGTCCAGGATCACCAGATTGCCGCTGGTCGCCCCGTCCAGGAGCGCGCCCTGCTCATCGACCAGCGCCGGCTTGATGCCGAAGAACGGCAGGCTGGCCGAGCCCGGCTTCAGGTCGGTCGCGCCCGGCAGCGGGGTAATCAGGTGACCGCCAGTCTCGGTCTGCCACCAGGTGTCGACGATCGGACAACGGCTGTCGCCCACGACCTTATAATACCAAAGCCAGGCTTCCGGATTGATCGGCTCGCCAACGCTGCCCAGCAGACGGAGCGACTTGCGGCTGGTGCGCTTCACCGGCTCGTCGCCGTCGCGCATCAGGGCGCGGATGGCGGTCGGCGCGGTGTAGAAGATCGAGACGTTGTGCTTGTCGCACACTTCCCAGAAGCGGCTGACCGTAGGGTAATTCGGCACGCCCTCGAACATCAGCGAGGTAGCGCCGTTCGCCAGCGGGCCATAGACGATATAGCTGTGGCCGGTCACCCAGCCCACGTCCGCGGTGCACCAGTACACCTCGCCATCGCGGTAGTCGAAGGTGTAGTGGTGGGTCATCGACGTGTAGACCATGTAGCCGCCGGTGGTGTGCAGCACCCCCTTCGGCTTGCCGGTCGAGCCCGAGGTGTAGAGGATGAACAGCGGGTCTTCCGCGCTCATTTCCTCGGCCGGACAGTCGGCGGAGGCGGACGCCATCGCTTCATGATACCAGACGTCCCGGCCTTGGACGAAGTTGACTGCGCCGCCGGTGCGCCGAACCATGATGCAGGTCTTGCAGTCCGGGCAATCCTCCAGCGCCGCGTCGGTGTTCGCCTTCAGCGGCACCTTGCGGCCGCCGCGCAGGCCTTCGTCGGCGGTGATGACCATGTTGGATTCACAGTCCTGAATACGCCCCGCCAGCGCATCCGGGGAAAAGCCGCCGAACACCACCGAATGCACTGCACCGATCCGGGCGCAGGCGAGGATCGCCACTGCGGCTTCCGGGATCATCGGCATATAGATGGTGATTCGGTCGCCTTTCTTGGCGCCGTTCGCCTTCAGCACGTTGGCGAATTTGCAGACTTCAGTAAAAAGCTCGCGGTAGCTGATATGCTTTGACTCGGACGGGTCGTCGCCTTCCCAAATAATGGCCGTCTGGTCGCCGCGCTTGTCCAGGTGCCGGTCCAGGCAATTATAGGCGGCGTTGGTGGTGCCGTCGTAATACCAGCGGATATGCAGGTCGCCTTTATTGTACGATACGTCTTTGACTTTTGAATAAGGCTTAAACCAGTCAATCCGTTTGCCGTGTTCCCCCCAAAAGCCCTCGGGGTCTTCCACAGACCGGCGGTACATTTCGTCGTAGGTCGCGCGGTCGGCGTGCGCACTGCGCGCCAGGGATTCCGAAACTGGGAATAGCTCTTCGGCCATCTTGCGAAAGTCTCCTCCAGACGGTGCTAAATCTATACCTGATGCTATGCTGGGCATGATATCTATTGTGCCCAGACTATCCGGCCAACTCTATCGTCATACCTATGACATAAGGATACCGCGAGATGCCAGCCTACATTATCGCCCGCGTCAACGTCACCGACCCGGAACAGTATGCGAAATACCGCGCCGTGACGCCAGCGGCAGTCGCTGCGTTTGGCGGCAAGTTTGTCGTTCGTGGCGGCGAGATGGAAACGCTGGAAGGCCCGGAAGAAACCCAGCGGGTGGTTGTGCTGGAGTTTGAATCGATGGCGAAAGCCCGGGAATTTTACAATTCGGACCAGTACAAGGCGGCGATTGCTCTGCGTCAGCCGGCATCGGAGGGGCAATTCATCCTGGTTGAAGGCGCGTGAGCCCGGCCGGATCGCTTCGACCGGCCTTGCGAGGCCGGTGACCCTATGGCCCTCGCGCTGATATTCCTGCTGACCCTGGGCTCCATTTGGGGCCTTTCGGTCAGCACCAGCAAACTGGCGGTTCAGGCGTATGGACCGTTTGCGGTCGTGTTTTGGTACGCGCTGGTGGCCTTTGGCGTGTTGGCCGTGATTTCAGCGTTCCGGCGAAAATTGCCGCCGCTGAACGCACGCCACATTCGGTATTACATCGCCAGCGGCCTGATCGGCTTTGCCGTCCCCAGTCTGAACAATGTGATTGTCGTGCAGCAGGTGCCCGCGGGTGTTCTCTCGACCATGATTGCAACGGCCCCTGTGTTTACATACGCCATTGCCTTGGCCGCCGGGCAGGAGCGTTTTGCCGTCCTGCGGGCCGGCGGCATTGGGCTTGGACTGGTGGGGGCGTTGGTGATCCTGTTGCCGGCCAACAGCCTGCCCGATGCCGGCATGGCCCCCTGGGTGGCGCTGGGCCTGTTGACGCCGTTTCTCTATGGCATTTCCGCGGTCGTAATCAGCCGCTTCATGCCGCGCGAGACCGACTCGATTGCTCTGGCTACCGGTTTCCTGGGCGTGGCGGTGGTGTTTTTCCTGGCGGCCATGGTGGCCAGCGGCAAGATAGCCATGCCGTGGCCGCCGGTTTGGCCGGGCAGCCACATGATCCTCTGGCTCGGCGTTTCCTCCAGTGCGGCTTACGTCCTCTATTTTCAGATCATCCGCATGGTCGGGCCGGTGTATCTGAGCCAGGTAGGATATCTGGTGGTTTCCGTCGGCGTTGTGGCCGGCATGGTTATATTCGACGAGCGGCACAGCCTTTGGGTGTGGCTGGGAATCGGGCTGATGGTGACGGGGCTGGTGTTCGTGAATATCGGCCAGATCCGGTCCACCCGGGCGGCGCGGCGGGCTCTGCCTATCGACGTGGGTCCCCGGAACCGGTAGCGTTGGCGCAACGCTCGGGCCCACACAGAAAGCAGATCGCATGACCGATTTTTCCACCCTTGGCATGGTCAAAGTCGCCATTGCCGAGCATATCGCCGTCGTTACCATGAACAACCCGCCGGTAAATGCGCAGAACCAGCAATTCCATGACGAGATGATGCTGGTGTTCGACACGATCAGCGACCTGCCGGACGTTCGCGTCGCGGTGCTGACCGGCGAGGGCAAGTGCTTTTCCGCCGGCGCAGACATCCGCGCCCGCGCGGGCAAGGAGCGCGGACCCGGCGACCAGTGGCAGCACAGCCGCCGCGCGCGCGAGTGCTTTCATTCGATCCTGGAGTGCAAGAAACCGGTGATCGGCGCGATCAATGGCCCGGCGCTTGGCGCCGGCCTGGGCGTCGCCGCTTCCTGCGATATCTTGTTGGCGGCGGAAGAGGCCCGTCTGGGCCTGCCGGAAATCAATGTCGGCCTTCTGGGCGGCGGGCGGCATACCATGCGCCTGTTCGGGCATTCCAAGACGCGTATGATGATGTTCACCGGCCAACGTCTGACCGGGCGCGAGTTGGAGGCGCTGAATGTCGTGGAAAAATGTGTGCCGCTGGCCGAATTGATGCCGACGGCGATGGAGTTGGCCGCGGACATCGCCTCCAAGAGCCCCATCGCCATGGTACTGGCCAAGCATGCGCTCAACACGATTGAAGGTATGAGCCTGCGCGACGGCT
Source organism: Alphaproteobacteria bacterium (assembly GCA_038135395.1). Classification (GTDB taxonomy): domain Bacteria; phylum Pseudomonadota; class Alphaproteobacteria; order Bin95; family Bin95; genus JACKII01. The sequence continues at coordinate 6,154 of JAYPXD010000241.1, forward strand.
ACCGCTTCGAGCAGAACATGACCGCCGAACTGGGCAAGTACGAGGACAGCAAGGAAGCCATGCTGGCCTTTGCCGAAAAGCGCAAGCCGGTGTTCAAGGGGCGCTAGAGCAACGCCCGATCCAATGGAGTCATTGGATCGGGAGAAGTTGCTCGCCATTCATAGAGTTAGAGCAGATTCACCCGATCCTA
>JAYPXD010000242.1:0-5850 GCA_038135395.1 Alphaproteobacteria bacterium
ACCGCCTGGAACAACAGTTCCACAAGATTAAACGGCTGCCCCCATACCTGTTCGCCGAGGTGAACGCTATGAAGGCAGCCGCACGAGCTAGGGGTGAAGACATCATTGATTTCGGCATGGGTAACCCGGATCAGCCGACGCCGCCGCATATCGTCGAAAAATTGCGCGAGGCCGCGTTAAATCCGCGGGCTCACCGCTATTCCACCAGCAAAGGCGTCCCGGGTCTCAGGCGCGCTATCAGCGCCTACTACGAGCGTCGCTTCAATGTCTCCATCGATCCGGAGACCGAGGCGATTGTGACGCTCGGCTCGAAGGAAGGGCTGGCTAACCTGGCGCAGGCGATCACGTCGCCCGGTGACGTGTTGCTGGTGCCGAACCCCAGCTATCCGATCCATCCATTTGGCGCGATCATCGCCGGCGCTTCGCTGCGTCATATTCCGGTGGCCGACGGCTATAACTTCATGACCGAGTTAAAGCGCGCCGTGCAGCACAGCGTGCCAAAGCCGGTGGGCCTGATCATCTGCTATCCCTCGAACCCGACCGCCAAGGTCGTGGGGCTGGATTTCTATGCGGAGGTCGTCGATTTCTGCCGCCACCATGGCATCTGGGTGGTCAGCGATCTGGCCTATGCGGAGATCTATTTCGACGATGTGCCACCACCGTCCATCCTGGAGGTTCCGGGTGCGAAGGACATAGCGGTTGAGTTTACCTCGTTGTCCAAGACCTACTCGATGCCCGGTTGGCGGATCGGCTTCTGTTGCGGCAACCCGCTGCTGATCGCCGCCCTGGCGCGGGTCAAATCCTATCTCGACTATGGCGCGTTTACGCCGATTCAGGTGGCTGCCACAGCGGCGCTGAATGGGCCGCAGGATTGCGTCGCCGAAATCCGGCAACGCTATAAGGAACGCCGTGACGTGCTGGTGGAGAGCTTTGCCGCCGCCGGTTGGCATGTGCCGCCGCCGCCGGCCAGCATGTTCTGCTGGGCGCCGCTGCCGCCGGCCTATAAGGATGTCGGCTCGATGGCCTTTGCCAAACTGGCCCTGACTGAAGCCAAAGTCGCGGTTTCGCCCGGCGTCGGTTTCGGCGAATATGGCGAAGGCTATGTGCGGTTGGGGCTGGTGGAAAACCGTCACCGTATCCGGCAGGCCGCCCGCAACCTGAAATCTTTCCTGGCCAGCGATCCGGAACGGCAGCTGGCCCAAGCAGCGGAGTGAGCGCATGAGCGCAAAGCCCCTGAAAATCGCCGTCGCTGGTCTTGGCACGGTGGGTGCGGAGGTTGTGCGGATTCTGGCCGCCGATGCCGGACTGCTGACCGCCCGTGCCGGACGGCCGATCCAAGTGACCGATGTATCTGCCCGGGACCGGGCCAAGGACCGCGGCGTCGACCTATCGGCCTACACCTGGCATGACGATGCGGCGGAGATGGCGGCGAATGCGGACGTGGACCTGGTCGTAGAGCTTGTTGGCGGCGCAGACGGCGCCGCGCATGCGGTCGTCCGCAACGCGCTGGCAGCCGGTCGGCATGTGGTGACGGCAAACAAGGCGATGCTGGCGAAACATGGCGTCGCCCTGGCGGCTCAGGCTGAGGATGGCGGCAGGATTCTGGCCTACGAGGCTGCCGTGGCCGGTGGGATTCCTGTCGTAAAGGCCTTGCGTGAAGGTCTGGCCGGCAATCGAGTTTCCGGAATATCCGGTATCCTGAACGGCACCTGCAACTTTATTCTGACCACGATGCGCGAGACTGGTCGCAGCTTTGGCGATGTCCTCAAAGAGGCTCAGGACCTGGGCTACGCGGAGGCGGACCCCGCTTTCGACATCGACGGGAACGACGCCGGGCAGAAGCTGGCGATCATGGCCAGCATCGCCTTTGGCATCCCGGTGGACGAACAGGCGGTATACCTGGAAGGCATTACCTCAGTTTCCGCCGACGATATCGCCTTCGCCGATGAACTGGGGTACCGGATCAAGCTTTTGGGCATCGCCCGGCAGACCGATGCCGGCATCGAACAGCGCGTGCACCCGGTGATGATCGACCGAACGGCGCCGCTGGGCCAGATTGAGGGCGTCACTAACGCCGTACAACTGGAAGGTTCTGCGGTCGGCAGCTTTGTGCTGACCGGTCCCGGCGCCGGCGCTGGCGCAACCGCTTCCTCGGTGTTGTCGGACCTGGTGGATATTGCCGCCGGCCGGTCCTGCCCGACCTTCGGCATTCCGCATGGGCGGCTGCGTAAGCTGCCGGCTGCGCCGCTGGAGCGATTGGTCAGCGCATTCTATCTGCGCCTGATGGTTTGGGACAAACCCGGTGTCATCGCCAACGTCGCCGGCGCTTTGGGCCGGCATGGCGTCAGCCTCGAATCCGTGTTGCAGCGTGGCCGTGATCCGGGTGAGGTCGTGCCAGTTGTGATGGTCCTGCACGAATGCGAGGAACGCGCAATCCGCGCCTCTTTGAGCGAAATCGAACAACTAGACAGTGTTGCAGAAAAACCGACGCTGATTCGTATTGCTGGACGATAAAGTCAGAAAAGGGATCGAAACGCCATGACTGTAATGAACCACCTGATGGCCCTGGAGGCTGTGCGGGTCGCCGAGCTTGCTGCGCTGGCCGCCTCCAAGCTCATTGGCCTAGGCGACGAGAAGGCCGCCGACCAGGCCGCCGTGGACGCCATGCGCACCGGGTTGAACGAGATGGCGATCGATGGCCGCGTCGTCATCGGCGAGGGCGAGCGTGACGAGGCGCCCATGCTCTATATCGGCGAGGAAGTCGGATGCGGCGGTCCGAAGATCGACATCGCGCTGGATCCGTTGGAGGGCACGACCATCACCGCCAAGGCGATGGCCGGCGGCCTGGCCGTTCTGGCGCTGGCGGAGCATAGCAACTTCCTGCACGCCCCGGACGTCTACATGGACAAGATCGGCGTGGGCGGCGGTTTGCCGGATGGCGTGGTCGATCTGGACAACACCACGGCCGTCAACCTCAAGAACCTGGCCAAGGCCAAGGGTTGCGACGTTTCGGACCTGGTGGCCTGCATCCTGGACCGGCCGCGGCACCAGGAACTGATCGCCAAGACCCGTGAGGCCGGCGCAAGGATCGCCCTGATTACCGATGGCGATGTCTCCGGCGTGATTGCCACCACGGTCGCGACCAGCGGCATCGACATCTACATGGGCTCCGGCGGCGCGCCGGAAGGCGTGCTGGCCGCGGCGGCGTTGCGCTGCATCGGCGGACAGTTCCAGGGCCGCCTGTTGTTCCGAAACGACGACGAACGCGGCCGGGCGCACCGCATCGGCATCACCGACCTGAACCGCAAGTACACAATGACGGAACTGGCCAGCGGCGATGTCATCTTTGCCGCCACCGGCGTCACCACCGGCACCATGCTGCGCGGCGTCAAGCGGGTTCCGGGCGGCGTCGAAACCAACTCGATCTGCATGGTGTCGGCGACCGGCACCGTGCGGACTATCGATGCGCACCACCGCCTAGGCACCAACCCCCGCCTGTCGCGGTTTGCCTAGGTCCAGGCTGTATTCCGGACGTGCCGTGACGGCATGAGCGTATTTGCCCTGAACGTCGCCGAATCGCTTTGCGGCAAGCGCTGGCTCTGGCGAAGCGTTGACCCACGCCTGGCCCAGGCGATCAGCCAGCGCCAGGGCCTGAGCGAACTCGCGGGCAGATTGCTGGCGCCGCGGGCGGGCTCGCTGGAGGGGGTGGCCGATTATCTGGAGCCGAAGCTCCGGCATCTGATGCCGAATCCGTCGATGTTTCTCGGTATGGATCAGGCTGCGGCCCGCTCGGCGGAGGCGGTCGTCGCTGGCGAAAAAATTGCCCTGTTTGGCGACTATGACGTAGACGGCGCCACCTCCACCGCGCAATTGCTGCGATTGCTGCGGTCTGTGGGGTGCGAGCCGCACGTGCACATTCCCGACCGGCTGATGGAGGGCTATGGCCCCAATATCCCGGCACTGGAGGCTCTGGCGGCGGACGGCGTGCGTCTGGTGATTTTCCTCGACTGCGGCACCACGGCATTTGCGCCTTTGGAGGCGGCTCAACGCCTCGGCCTCGACGTTATCGTCCTCGACCACCACACGGCGGAGCCGGTGCTGCCACCGGCATTATCGCTGGTGAACCCCAACCGGTTGGACCAGGAGCCAGGCTTTGGCCAGTTGGCCGCGTGTGGCGTCACCTTCCTGTTCTGCGTCGCCCTCAACCGCGCGCTCAAGGCCGCAGGTCGCGCCCCGCAAATCGACCTGCTTGGCCTGCTGGACCTGGTGGCGCTGGGGACGGTCTGCGACGTAGTTCCGCTGACGGGGCTGAATCGCGCCTTTGTCCAGCAGGGACTGAAGGTGATGGCGAACCGCCAGAACAGTGGATTAGCTGCGCTGGCGGATGTGGCGGGCGTCAAGGACAAGCTATCCTCCTATCACCTGGGCTTTCTGCTGGGGCCGCGGATCAATGCCGGCGGGCGGTTGGGCGATTCCTCGCTGGGCGTGCGGCTGCTGTCGTCCGACGACCCGGCCTATTGCTGGCCCATCGCCCAGCAACTGAACGAACTCAACGCCGAGCGCAAGGCGGTGGAGGACGAGGTGCTGGAGAACGCACTAGCTGCGGCCGAAGGACAATCGGACCCGCTGGTGCTGGTCGCGGGCGACGGTTGGCATCCTGGCGTTATTGGTATCGTCGCCAGCCGCCTGGTCGAGCGCACGGGCCGCCCCGCCTGCGTCGTCGGCTGGGAGGAAGACGGCACAACCGGCAAATCCTCCGGCCGCTCCGTCGCCGGCGTCGATCTGGGCGGCGCGGTGATTGCGGCCCGGCAGGCGGACCTGCTGCTGGCCGGCGGCGGCCATGCCATGGCGGCGGGCTTCACGGTCGAACGCGACAAGCTGGGCGCTCTGCACGCCTTCCTGAACGAGCGGCTGGCGGAACCCATCTCCCAGGCGAAGAAAGAGGCCTCTCTCACGCTGGAGGGCGCGATCAGCACCGATGGCGCGAATGCAGCGCTGGCGGATATGGTGGAGCAACTCGGCCCCTATGGCCCGGGCAATGCCGAGCCGCGCTTCGTGGTGCAGAACGCACCCATCGCCTTTGCCGACACGGTGGGCGAAAGCCATGTCCGCGCCCGCCTGGGCGGCGGCCAGGGTAAGCTCAAGGCCATCGCGTTCCGCGCCCGCGACACCGCCTTGGGCGAGGCGCTTCTATCGGCCGAGGGCCGGACCCTGCATCTGGCGGGCCGCCTGCGCCGCGACCGTTGGACCGGCGGCGACGCGGTGGAGCTGCACGTGGAAGATGCGGCTTGGCCGGCGGGCGGTTGAGAGGCTAGCTTCAAGGTTCGGCCTTTTCAGGGGAGACGCACCGTTCCATGACCATGACCCTCTATCATTGCTCTGGCGCCCGCTCGGTCCGCCCGCTGTGGACCCTGCTGGAACTGGGCATACCGCATGAACTGGTCACGCTGCAATTCCCGCCGCGGGTCTTCAACAAGGAATTCAAGGAAATTAATCCGTTGGGCACGGTGCCGTGCCTGGTCGACGGCGACCTGAACATGACCGAGAGCGCCGGCATCTGCCAATACCTGGTCGACCGCTATGGTCCCAGCGACCTGGCGGTTCGCATCGAAGAACCGGACTATGGAGCGTATATCAACTGGCTGCACCGTTCGGATGCAACCCTGACCTTTCCGCAGACCATCTATTTCCGCTACACCCAGCTGGAGCCGGAAGAGCGCCGCCTGCTGCAGGCTGCTGAAGACTACCGCATCTGGTTTCTGGCGCGCCTGCGCTCGGTCGAAAGCGCGCTGGAGAACCGCGACTATCTCTGTGCTGGGCGTTTCACTATTGCCGACATCGCGGTTTCCT